>NZ_VCKW01000075.1 GCF_005889715.1 Actinomadura soli | reverse complement strand
CCGCCCGCCCCGTCGAGGAGCCAGTCGAGCGCGGCCTCCAGCACCTCGGCGGCCAGCCGGTCGCGGCGCTCCCCGTCCAGGTCGAGCGCGGTGAGGCGGTCACCGGCCGCGACCAGCTCGGCCGCCGTGAGCTCGGCGGGCGGGCGCCCGCGGACCGCGGTCGCGACCGCCGCCACCTGCGCGGGCAGGTACCGGATCGAGATCTTCGGCACCGAGTCCAGCGCGGCGACGGCGGCGGGCCGGGCGCCCGCCGCCAGATGCACGCGGGCGAGGCCGAACGCGGCGTTGATGTAGCTCTGGTCCGTGCGCCACACCATCTCGTACAGGCGGACGGCCTCGTGCGGCGCCGTCCGCTCGCGGCAGTAGGCGAGGGCCAGCTTGGGCGCCGCCTCGCCCGGCAGGAGCCCGTACAGATGGTCGAACCAGGGTTCGGCCTCGGCCACCCGGCCCTGCGCGAGGAGCCCGACGGCGCGGTACCAGTTGACCCGCCAGTCGCCGGGACGTTCGCCCTCCAGCTCGTCCAGCAGCGCCTGCGCCTCGGCCGCCGCGCCCAGTTCGATGTTCACGCGGGCGAGCGCCAGCCTCACCTCGGGCGTGCGCTCAGGCGCGTTCTTCGCCGCCTCCACGACCTGCTCGGGCTCCAGCGCGCTGAGGCCCGAGACGAACGCGGCGGCCGGGTCGGACCCGTCCACCAGCGGCACCGGCAGCGCCGCCGCGGCCACGGCGGGCGGGACGGGCGGCAGCGCCGACTCGCCGGACTCGCCGCCCGCCATCCGCGTCGCGAACCGCTCAGGACCGAACAGCCCGGACGGGGCCGGACGCGGCACGCCGTCCTCCGCGGCCAGGACCTCGCGCAGCACGCCGGTGAGCTGCTCCGCCATCTCCGCCGCGTCCTGGAACCGCTGCGCCGGATCGTGGTGCGTCGCCCGGCGCAGGAAGCGGTCGAACGACTCGAACCGCTGGAGCACGGGGACCTGCGCGCGCTCCGGCAGCGAGGTCGTGAACGCCCTGGTGAAGCCGCGGAACGGGAAGCTCAGCACGGCAAGCGCCCGCCCGACCGTGTACAGGTCGGACGAGACGGACGGCCCGGCGTCGGCGATCTCGGGCGCCTGGTAGCCGACGGTGCCGTAGATCGCGCCGCTGGGGTCGTCCAGCCGCCGGACGCCGCCGAGGTCGATCAGCCGGAGCTGCTCCTCGGACTGGATCACGTTGTCCGGCTTGAAGTCGCAGTACACCAGGCCCTGCGCGTGCAGGTACTCGAACGCGCGCAGCACCTCCAGCCCGTACGCGATGGCCTGCGCGAGCGGGAGGTGCTTCTCGCCCGAGGGCTGCGGCTGCTGGAGCAGGATGTCCTTGAGCGACTGGCCGCCCACGTACTCCATGACGATGTAGCCGTCGCCGTCGTGCTGGACGAAGTTGTAGATCTTGACGATGTTGGGATGCTCGACCTCGGCGAGGAACGCGCGCTCGGCCGCCGCGGCCGCCATGGCGTCGGCGTCACCGCTGTCCAGCAGGCCCTTGAGCACCACCCACCGGTCGCTGACGTTCCTGTCCTTGGCCAGGTAGATCCAGCCGAGGCCGCCGTGCGCGAGGCAGCCGAGCACGTCGTACTGCCCGCCGAGGAGGTCGCCCGGGCGGAGCTTCGGCGTGAACGAGAACTTGGTCCCGCATTTCGGGCAGAACCCCTCGGTGCGGCCGGGCTGGCCGCCGCGTCCCCGGCCGACCGGATGGTCGCAGTTGCTGCAGAAGCGCTTGCCCTCCGCGACCTGCGGGTCGTTCATCACGGCGGTGGACGGGTCCCGGTACGGGACGCGGGGCACCTCGACCAAGCCCGCGCCGAGCATGCCCCGGCGTGCCGACGAGCGCGCCGACCCGGTGCGGGTGCTGCCCGTCCGCGCGGTCCCGGAGGTGCCGCCCGTGCTCGTGCTGCCGGACGTTCCGGCCCGCGCGGTGAGCGTCGTGTGGGCGGGCGGGGAGCCGCAGACGTCGCAGTAGCCGTCCATGATCGTCCCGGTGCAGCCCGGCATGCGGCACGCGTCGGGCGGCAGGGCGACCGGCGCCCGCGGGGCGGGTACGGCGGCAGCGGCGCTCGCGGGCGGATTGCCGCAGACGTCGCAGTAGCCGTCCGAGATCGTCCCGGTGCAGCCGGGCTGCGTGCACGCGTTCGGCGCGGACTGAGCGGGCTGGACGGACTGAGCGAGCTGGACGGGCGGCGAGCCGGAGGACGCGGCGGCGGCGGACGATGAGGCGGGCGGCGGGGTGGACGACGCGGCCACGCCGCACAGGACGCAGTATCCGCCGTCAATGGTCCCGGTACAGCCCGGCTCGGTGCACTGGCTCATCGTTCCACTCCCTTCGCCCGCGCGTTGATGGCCTGCTGGTATCCCGACAGAGTCACGGTCGCCTTTCGCAGATCGCAGGGGGACGTCCACAGCAGCTCGCGAGCCTGCTCGTAGATCTGGATCAGCTCGGTGTCCTCGGCGTGGCCGAGTCTCGCAGCCTTCACGCGGTACCCCTCCAGCCGTCCGCGCAGCTCCTCGCGCCGGTCCAGCAGGCCGCGGATCACGCCGGCGGCCTCCCGCGCCCGGTCCAGCGCGTCGTTCGCCGCCCGCTCCAGGCCGGCGACCCGCTCCGCCAGATCGCTCCAGCCGGCGCCGGGCGCCGGGCGGGCGACCGCGGCGAGCCGATCGGCCAGGGCGGGCGACAGCTCGGGCAGGTCGGGCAGCGCCGGTTTGACGATCTTGGCGAGGACCTCGTCCCGGACCCGGCGGGCCTCCGCCTCCGTCCCGCGCAGCTGGTCCAGGACGGCGGCGACGGCGCGGAGCCGGCCGGCGAACCCGTCCCGCAGCCGCTCCGCCTCCTCCAGGCCGCGGCGCACCCCGGCGAGCCCCGCGCGGATCGCGTCCAGCCGCCCGGTGTCGGCGCGGCCGTCGCGCGCCAGCGCCATCGGGTCGCTCCGCACCACCGCGGCGACGGCGGTGAGGTCGGCGCGGAGCCGGTCGAGGTCGGGCTCGGCCCCGCCCAGGGACTCCAGCAGCTCCTCCGCCGCCCGGCGCTCCGCCTCCACCTCGGCGAGCCGCGACAGCAGCGCCGACCAGACCGCGTCCAGCGCCGCGACCGCCCGCGCGGCCTCCTCGTACAGCGGCGTCATCCGCTCGACCGCGGCCCGCAGGGTCAGCTTCTCGCCGGACGGGGCGGACAGCAGCGTCCGCCGCTCCAGCGGAACCTCCTCGGCGGGCAGCTCCACCGACGGGCCCGCGAGCAGCCAGGTCAGCTCCTTGAGCTGCGTCTGCCCCGGCCTGGCATGACGGGCCCGCAGCTCCTCCGCGGCGCCGAGCACGCGCCCGTAGACGTCGAACAGCGCCCACAGCGAGGCCAGCCCGGCCCGCACCTCCGCCTGCACGCGCCGCGTCTCCCCGTCCAGCGCCGCCCCCTCCAGCAACTGGTAGCCCTGGTAGGCCTCCAGTTCGAGCAGGGCGGCGCTTATGCGCTCCCGCTCGTCGCGGAGCCGCGCCAGAGCGCGGTCCGCCTCGTCTCGGCTCATTGGGGGCCGGCCCACCCGCGCCTCACTCAACGCCGGTCCACGGTCGGCCCATGTTCGCCCCGATTCCCCCACATAGAGCACGTTTTGGTGCCCAAGTTTTCACCATCGAAGGTCGCCTTCTCAAGCGCGATGCCGATCATCGTCGTGCGGGGCCCCGAGCTGAGTCACAAGACGCGATCCGAGCGTCCCCCGGCCCTCCAAAATGTCAGTGTTCGAACGTATGATCGAACCATGGCGAACGTTGCGACGCACCCTCAGACCGCGCCCACCTCGGCCGCCCCGCTCACCGCGGCGGAGATCGCCGCACTCGCGCTCTCGCTCGCGCACCTCGGCGCCGGCCCGCAGGCCACCACCGCGCGCCGCGCCCTGCACACCCTCCTCGACGCCGCCCCCCACGACGACGTGGTCACCACCACGCTCGCCACCCTCACCCGGCCCCTCGACGGCTCCACCTCCGACCGGGCCCGCGTGATCGCCGCCGCCATCACCGAGCACCGCGTCGTCCGGCTCTGCTACGGCGACGCCGGCGCCAACGTCACGATCCGCGAGGTCGAGCCCGTCACCTGCCTCGTCCACCGCGACCACTGGTACCTCGTCGGCTGGTGCCGGATGCGCCGGGGCGTCCGCGCCTTCCGCTTCGACCGCATCCTCGCCGTCGAGTCCACCGGCCTGCTCGCCCGCGCCCGCCGCGCCGACCGCTACCTCCCCTTCCAGAGGAGGAAGGCGAGCTAGCGCACCTTGGCCCAGGGGGCGACCCCCTGGAACCCCCGTCACGGGCGGCGGACCGTTCCCGAGCCGCTGGCGCATCTCGCGAAACGGCCCGCCGCCCGTCGGGTCGTGCGGCCTCCAGCGCGGGGCCCCTCCGGCCGCACGGCCCGTGACCCCGGCCGACGTCTTGTCATGGCGAGGATGGTGTGGCTCCTCCCGAGGAGCCCTGTTTCCTCAGACGGTGACGGTGTGCTGGACGGCGGCTGCGGCTACGGCTGTGACGTCGTGGGTCCTGGAGTAGATGGCGCGCTGGAACTGGGCGCCGTTGCCCCGCTCCAGGACGCCGTCCAGCATCGCCGTGACCGTGTCGAGGTCGCCCGAGCGGTCCAGGGCCGGGGTCAGGTGGTCGAGGAGCGCGCCGACGACCTGCTCGGCAGGGGCGGCGCAGCGGGTGGACGGATGGACGAGGTCGTCCCGCAGCCCGGACCGTCCCGCGCGCCACATCGCCAGCCGCATCAGGTCGGCCCGCACCGGGTCCGGCGGGTCGCCCTCGCGCCAGGCGTTGGCCGCGGTGTCCACCAGCGCGCGGACGAGCGCGGCCATCAGCACCGCGTCGTCGGCGTTCAGGCACACGTCCGGGACCCGGATCTCCACCGTCGGGTAGTGCCGCGACAGCCGCGCGTCGAAGTAGATCATGCCCTCGTCGAGGAGCGCGCCGGTGGCGAGCAGCGCCTCGACCGTCGTCCGGTACGCCTTGGCGGAGCCGAACAGCTCCGTCGGGCCGCTGGAGGGCCACCGCCCCCACACCTCGTGCCGCCAGCTGTCGTAGCCGGTGTCGGCGCCCTGCCAGAACGGCGAGTTCGCGCTGAGGGCCAGCAGCGGCGGCAGCCACGGGCGGATCCGGTCGAGGACGGCGACGCCCTCGTCCGGGGACTCGATGCCGACATGGACGTGGCAGCCGCAGGTGAGCTGGTCGTCCATGGCGAGGCCGTAGGCGACCAGCATCCGCTGGTAGCGGTGCGACGGCGTCAGCGACGGGCGGACGGTGACCGGTGACGTCGCGAGCGCCGCCACCGAGACGCCGACCCCGGCGGCCGACTGCGCCGCCGCCAGCCGCGCCGACCTGACGTGCTCGGAGATCTCGGCGAGCGAGGTGCAGACGGGGGTGGCGGTCTCCAGCTGCTCGCGCTGCAGCTCGGTCTCCAGCGGCTTCGAGCGCCGCCCGCCGGTGAGGAACAGCTCGTCGTGCCGCTGGGCGTAGCGGATCACGGAGCCGGAGACCGCCTGCGGGACGCCGGTGGCGGGATCGACGAGGAGCAGCTCCTCCTCCACCCCGAAAGTGCGCGGGCCTGTGCGAAGTGTCACCAGATGGTTGTGCCCCTCCGTGCACCGATGTACGTCCCGCGCGGGGCTCGTCCTGGCAGGAACGCCCTGCTTACAATGCGCGCACTTGACCGAACGCTTGGTCAGAAACGAGGTGGTATGTCGTATCTTGTCGGCCATTGGGCCGCCGGGCGTCTCGGCAGGCAGTCACTGCGGGCGATCATCGAGCATCCGGATCTCGAACTCGCCGGCGTGGTGGTCGGCGACCATCGCGAGGCGGGGCTGGACGCCGCCGAGTTGGCCGGGACCGGCCGTCCCACCGGTGTGCTCGCCACCGAGGACCCCGCACCGCTGCTCGCCCTCCGGCCGCACGTGATCAGCCACACGGCCTGCGGCCCGGGCCGGGTCGTCGACGAGGTGTGCCGCATCCTGGAGTCCGGCGCCGGGGTGGTGACGAACGCCCTGACCCCGATGGTGCATCCGGCGTCCGCCGACCAGGCCGTCGTCCGGCGGCTCCGCGCCGCGTGCGCCACCGGCGGCGCCGCCTGCCTCACCACCGGCCCCGGCCCCATGACCGACCTGCTTCCGCTGCTGCTCAGCGGCGCGAGCCTGCACCTCGACGGCATCAGGATCACCGAGATCATGTGCTGCGCGCGGCGGGAGGAGGTCCGCGAGTTCGGCTTCGGCGGGCCGATCGGGCACCGCCCGCCGGTCGTGCGGCCGGGCCTGCCGACGCTGATGTGGGGGCCGATGATCCGCCTCATCGCCGACCAGCTCGCCGTCCCGCTGGACGACTTCGAGGAGACCTACGAGCTGTGCCCGGCGCCCGAGTCGTTCGACGTCCCCGCCGGGCGGATCGCCAAGGGCACCACGGCGGGCCTCCGGTTCCAGGTGTCGGGCCTGCTCGGCGGGCGTCCCGTGATCACCGTCGAGCACGTGGCCCGGCTCCGGGAGGACCTCGCGCCGCACTGGCCCGCGCCGCCGTTCGGCGAGCCCGGCGGGCACCGCGTCGAGATCGCCGGGGAGCCGCCGTGGCGGCTGGACGTCGCCGGTCCCGGTGCCGCCGACCCGTCCGTCCCCGGGACGCTCGCGACCGCGCTGCGCCTGGTCAACGCCATCCCCGCGGTGGCCGAGGCCAGGCCGGGGCTGCACACCCCGCTGACCCTGCCGCCGTTCACCGGCCGCCGGCGCCTCCGCCGAGCCACTCGCTGAGCAGCGCGCCCGTCTCGTCCAGGCGGTCGACGTAGAGCATGTGCCCGGCCTCGATCTCGCTGATCGCGAGGCCCGGCCCGAGCGCCGTGCGGCAGTCGACCACGAACTCGGGCCGCACCAGGTCGGCCCGCGCCGCGATCACCAGGTGGGTGGGGACGTCCACGGGCGGCGGGACGTGCGGCCGCGCCATCTCCGAGTACGCGGCGACGATCGCGGCCGGTTCGTAGCGCCAGCGCAGCCGTCCGTCGGCGCCGTGCTGGAGATGCTCGGCGAGCTCGTCGTCGACCGCCTCGTCCGGCGCCTCCCGCCACCGCGCCACGCGGGCCGCGCGCGCCTCCGCGACGTCGCCGAACGACACCGGCGCCATGTGCCCGCGCGCCTCCGCGGCCGCCTTGGCGGGGTCGAGCCCGATCGCCGGGTCGAGCAGGACGAGCCGCCGCACCCGCCGCGGCGCGGCCCGCGCCAGATGCAGCGCGATCATCCCGCCGTAGGAGTGCCCGACGAGGTCGGCCCGCTCGACGCCCTCCAGGTCGAGCGTGGCGAGGAGGTCGGAGACGTGCTGCTCGACCGTCCACGGCGGCTCGTGCGGCGAACGCCCGTGCCCGCGCAGGTCGGGCGCCAGGACCGGCCGGTCCGCCAGGTACCGCTCGGCCGTCCGGCGCCAGCGCGCCCCGTGGCCCGCGACCCCGTGCAGCATGACGACCGGATCGCCCGCCGTATCCCCATACCGATGCACATGCAACGCCGCGTCCGTCATGCACCGAAGGGTAGACGCGCGGGCCCTCGTCGCGGGCCGTCTTCGCCGGACGGTGCCTGGTCAGGAACGTTCCCAGCGGACGGAGCTCAGCGCCAGCAGGGCGACGTGGAAGGAGACGCAGGACTCCACGTCGTCGAGGTCGGCGTCCAGGACGCGCTCTATCCGGCGGAGCCGCTCGTAGAAGGCGGGACGGGACAGATGGGCCTGCTGGGCGGCGACGGCCTTGTTGCGGCCCGACTCGAGGTACAGCTCCAGGATCCGGGTGAGGTCGCTGCCGCGCTCGGCGTCGTACTCCAGGAGCGGGCCCAGCTCGCGCTCAACGAAGGTCTGGAGGCGGGCGTCGTCGCGGAGGAGATGCAGGAGCCCGCGGAGCCGCAGGTCGGGCAGGCGGTAGAAGAGGCGGGCCCCGGCCGCGCGGGCGGCGACGTCGGCGACCTGCTCGGCCTCCAGGAACGAGCGGCGGACGTCGCGGATCGTCTCGACGAGGGACCCGGCCGCCATGACGGTCTCGCCGGACTGCTTGCGGATGCGGGTGGCGACCTCGGTGAGGGCCGTCTCCACGTCGGCGCGGGCGGGCAGCGAGGCGAGGACGCCGACGCGGGCGTGCGGGCCGCCCTCGTCCAGGACGCCGACGAGCGCGGCGAGGCGGGCGTCCTTGCAGGCGGCGGCGGCCGTCTCGGCGAGCGCGGACAGCTCCCCGACGGGCGGCGCGGAGGTCTTGGGGCCGCGGTGGCGCAGCACCACGCCGAGCAGCCGGCGGCCCGACAGCGGGACGCCGAGCGCGCGGGCCCGGGCGGCGGCCTCCTGCGGGTCGGAGTAGGCGTGCGCGAGGATGCGGGCGATGATCGTCCCGTGCGCCTGGCGCTCGACGCTCTCGGCGTGCCGGTCGAGGAGGCGGCCGAGGGCGAGGGTGGTGGCGGCCCGCTCGATCAGGACGGTGTCGCGGGCCGACGGCGGCGCGCCGAGGTCGATGATGAGGCGCCCCCAGTCCTCGCCGCGGGCGCCGACCATGGTGATCAGCCAGCCGGAGGTCGCGTCGTAGCCGGTGCGGCGGCCCGGCCGGACGGCGCGCGACCGCGTCTCCCACGCCGACAGCAGCTCGGACGGGTCGGCGCCGTTCGCGTCGGCGGCGAGCACCTGGTGGGAGAGGTTCTCCAGGACGACCGGATGCCCGCCCAGCGACGCGACCTGCCGGACGACCTCGTCCGTGGACGCGCCCTCGACCGACAGCTGCGTGAAGATCTCGTGCAGCTGCTCGGACGCCCGCAGCTCGGCGAACTGGTCCTGGACGATGCGGGCGTGCACCGACTCGGTGATGTCGACGAACGCCGGCTCATGGGCCAGGACGATCACGGGGAGGCCGTGGTCTTCGGCGGCGCCGGTCAGGGCGGGCGGCAGGACGCTGAGATAGCGGCGGCCCAGCTCGATCATCAGCCCGCTGACGCCGACCTCCGCGAGGTCGGCGATGTAGGCGCGGAGCCGTTCGGGCTCGTCCGGCAGCGCGATCCCGGTGGTGAGGACGAGCTCGCCGCCGTGCAGCAGGTGCGCGATGTCGGTGACCTCGGCGACGTGCACCCAGCGGACCCGGTTGCCGGTGCGGTCCGCGCCCGCGACGACGTGCGGCTGGCCGCGGCGGACCGCGTCGAGCTGGAGGACGTCGTCGAGTGTGGGCAGCATCACCCGCGATCCTATCCGGACAGAGTGTCAAGAGTGATGATCACATGGTTACAGACCGTCGGCGCCATCAGAGCGTTAACGGGAGGCTGAGGGTCCTGACACTCTGCGGGTTTCCGCGGCGTCCTGGGCGAACGAGACTTGTGGCATGTCGGAACACGCGAATCTGCTCAGGCGCCACCGGGCGGTCATGCCGTCCTGGGTCGCGCTCAACTACCAGGACCCCATCGAGATCGTCGGCGGCAAGGGCAACCGCGTGACCGACGCGGAGGGGAAGGGCTACCTCGACTTCTTCACGGGAATCCTCACCAACATGCTCGGGTACGACGTGCCCGAGGTGAGGGACGCGGTGGAGCGGCAGCTCGCCACGGGTGTCGTGCACACGTCCACCGCGTACCTGCTGCGGGGGCAGGTCGAGCTGGCCGAGAAGATCGCCCGGCTGTCGGGCATCCCGGACGCGAAGGTGTTCTTCACCAACTCCGGGACGGAGGCGAACGAGACGGCGCTGCTGCTGGCCGCGTACGCGCGGCGCAGCCCGCAGGTCCTCGCGATGCGGCAGAGCTACCACGGCCGGTCGTTCGCCGCGACGGGCGTCACCGGCAACCGGGCCTGGACGAACGTGTCGTTCTCCCCGCTGGACGTCCACTTCCTGCACGGCGCCGACCGGCAGCTCCCGCAGTTCGCGGGCATGTCCGACGAGCAGTACATCGACGCCTGCGTGCAGGACCTGCGGCACGTGCTCGCCACCGCGACCAGCGGGGACGTCGCCGCGCTGATCGCCGAGCCGATCCAGGGCGTCGGCGGGTTCACGATGCCGCCGGACGGCCTGCTCGCCGCGTACAAGAGCGTCCTGGACGAGTCCGGCGTCCTGCTCATCTCCGACGAGGTCCAGACCGGCTGGGGGCGGACGGGCCAGAGCTTCTGGGGCATCGGCAACCACGGCGTCGTCCCGGACATGATGACCTTCGCCAAGGGCCTCGGGAACGGGTTCGCGGTCGGCGGCGTCGTCGCGCGCGGCGACCTGGTGGACGGCCTGCACGCCGTCGGGATCTCCACGTTCGGCGGCAACCCGATCTCGATGGCCGCGGCGAACGCGACCCTCGACTACGTCCTGGACCACGACCTCCAGGCCAACGCCGCCAAGCAGGGCGCGACGATCATCGGCGGGCTCGCGTCGGCCGCCGAGCGGCTGCCGGTCGTCAAGGACGTCCGCGGCAAGGGCCTGATGTTCGCGGTCGAGCTGGCCGACCCCGGCACCGGCGAGCCGAGCCCGCCGCTGGCCGCGGCGGTGATGGAGGCGGCCCGCGAGCGGGGGCTACTGATCGGCAAGGGCGGCCTGTACGGCAACGTCGTGCGGATGGCCCCGCCGATGACCCTGACCGACGCCGAGGCCGCCGAGGGCCTCGGCATCCTGATCGCTTCGCTCGAAGCAGTGAATGGGGAAGCCGCCCGATGAGCCACGCGACCAACAAGCACGTCACGCACTGGATCGGCGGGAAGCCGTTCGCCGGGGAGGCCGAGCGGCGCGGCGACATCTACGAGCCCGCGTCGGGACGCCTCGCCGGGACGGTCGACTTCGCCGCGCGGTCCGAGGTCGACGCGGCGGTGGCCGCCGCGAAGGCCGCGTTCCCCGGCTGGCGGGACGCCTCGCTGTCGAAGCGCGCGAGCGTCCTGTTCAGGTTCCGCGAGCTGGTGAACGAGCACCGCGGCGAGCTGGCCCGGCTGATCTCGTCCGAGCACGGCAAGGTCGTCTCGGACGCGGCCGGCGAGGTGGCCCGCGGCCTGGAGGTCGTGGAGTTCGCCTGCGGCATCCCGCACCTGCTCAAGGGCGGGTTCTCGGAGAACGTCTCGACCCGGGTGGACGCGTACTCGATCCTGCAGCCGCTCGGCGTCGCCGCCGGGATCACGCCGTTCAACTTCCCGGCGATGGTGCCGATGTGGATGTTCCCCGTCGCGATCGCGTGCGGGAACACGTTCGTCCTCAAGCCGTCGGAGAAGGACCCGTCGGCGTCGGTCCGGCTCGCCGAGCTGTGGGCCGAGGCGGGCCTGCCGGACGGCGTGTTCAACGTCGTCCACGGCGACAAGGCCGCGGTGGACGGGCTCCTGCACCACCCTGACGTCAAGGCGGTCAGCTTCGTCGGCTCCACGCCGATCGCCCGGTACATCTACTCGACGGCGGCGGCGAACGGCAAGCGGGTGCAGGCGCTCGGCGGCGCGAAGAACCACATGCTCGTGCTGCCGGACGCCGACCTCGACCTCGCCGCCGACGCGGCCGTGTCCGCCGGGTTCGGCTCGGCGGGGGAGCGGTGCATGGCGATCTCCGTGGTCGTCGCCGTGGACCCGGTCGGGGACGAGCTGATGGCCAAGATCAAGGAGCGGGTCGGCGGGCTCAAGGTCGGCCCGGGCGACGACCCCGCGTCCGAGATGGGCCCGCTGGTGACGCGGGCGCACCGCGACAAGGTGGCGTCCTACCTGGACAGCGGCGTCGCGCAGGGCGCCACGCTCGCGATCGACGGACGCGCCCCCGAGGTGCTCGGCGGCGCGGGGGACGGGTTCTGGCTCGGCCCGGCCGTCCTCGACCACGTCACCCCGGAGATGGACGCCTACAAGGACGAGATCTTCGGCCCGGTGCTGTCGGTGGTCCGGTCCGGTTCCTACGAGGAGGCCATGGAGCTGATCTCGGCCAACCCGTACGGCAACGGCACCGCGATCTTCACCAATGACGGCGGGGCGGCGCGCCGGTTCCAGAACGAGGTCGAGGTCGGCATGGTCGGCGTCAACGTGCCGATCCCGGTGCCGATGGCTTACTACTCCTTCGGCGGCTGGAAGGACTCACTGTTCGGTGACAGTCATGCGCACGGGATGGAGGGCGTCCACTTCTATACGCGCACGAAGGCGGTCACGTCACGGTGGCTGGACCCCAGTCACGGAGGGGTGAACTTGGGCTTCCCGACCAGCGGTTAAACCCGCTCGCGCCCGCCGTTCTCGTCGGTTGTTTTCGCCGTGCCGCGGCCGACGAATAATGCCAACATCCATTGACGGCCCCTGTGTCGGAGGACACAATCTGACTGTCTCAATTAATGGAGACGAATTAAAAGTCAGTGTGCAGGAGAGTCGCGCGATGACCGCAGTCGACCACGCAGCAGAGGTGGACGCGCTCGGCAGGCGATTTCCGGGCTGGACCATTTGGTTCGGTCCGTTCACGGGCCGCTGGTGGGCGCTGCCGCCGAAGGACCGCGACGGCGGCGACTTCCTGGAGGCCGACACCCCGCAACGGCTCATCGCACGGATCGAGGTGGTCGAGCGCACCGCACCGAAACCTCCTGCGACCCGGCACGGCCGGTCCCGGCCGTCCCGCCGCGACCCCCGGCCCGACGTGCGACGTCCTTCGAATCTCCTCCGTCTCGAAGGCGTCACACCGTCGCCGTCCGGCCGGGTGCCGGCGATCGCGTGGCCAGGCAGCACTGCAAGGTGATCCGCTGTTCCCCAACCTCGCCACGTCCGCCGGTGCCGCCGCGGCCCCGGGAAGGGCGGCAGTCCGCGCCATATCCCTCTCCAGCAACCTCCGTGTATGGCGCGGACGCCAGCACCCGCCGCCCCCCGGGGTCGCGACGGTTTCTCCATTAACAACCCGTCCGAAACTTGCGGACGGCAATCGGCGGCGGAATCGCGTTCCGATCGTGTCCCAATAGGGCAGCCCGTTCTTACCTTCTGGCGACAGAACGGAAAAGCGCGGTCGCGGACTTCGGCGGGCATCGCCCCTTCCGCCGCAATTCGGAGGAGAAGTCACCGGACACCGGCGATGAACTCGTGCGCGGTCGCCGGAACAGGCGGGAATGGCGGGCCACCGGTGCGGAACGGAGCGCGGAACGCCGTTCTCCACGGGTCCCGGCCTCCTTCCCGTTCCGGAGACGCTACGCTGCGCCGACGGAGGGCCGCGCGCGAAAGGCGGGGTCCCGGGCACGAATCGGGGAGCGACATGCGGGTGAGGGCCACGAGGCGGGTGAAGGTGGGGGCGGCCGTGGCGGTCGCCCTCGCGCTGGCCGCCGCCGGGCTCGGCGCGTCCGGCGGCGGCGACGACAAGGAGCCGGTCGGTGCCGCGCAGGTGGCGAGCACCCTCGGGCCCGGCGAGGGCATGCTGAACCTCCTCACGCTGCCCGGCGCCACCGAGGGCGGCAGCACCGACCCGCGCGTCGACTGGGTCACCCCGTTCCAGGAGCGCACCGGCTGCAAGGTCGGCCTGAAGGTCGCCAAGACGCCGGAGGACATGGCCGGCCTCATGCGCGACAAGGACCGCCGGTACGACGGCGTCGCCGCGCCCCCCGAGGTCGCCGGGCGGCTCATCGCCGAGAACGAGGTCGCGCCCGTCAACACCGACCTCGTGGACGGCTACAAGAAGCTGGAGCCGAAGCTGCGCGGGCAGCTCAGGCGCGACGGCAAGTACTACGGCATCCCGTACGTGTGGGGCGTCAACCTGCTCATGTACGACACCAGGGCCGTCCCGCAGCCGGGGAGCTGGGCCGCGCTGTTCGACCCCGGCCAGGCCCGCCG
This sequence comes from Actinomadura soli, assembly GCF_005889715.1. Taxonomy (GTDB): domain Bacteria; phylum Actinomycetota; class Actinomycetes; order Streptosporangiales; family Streptosporangiaceae; genus Spirillospora; species Spirillospora soli. The sequence goes on along the minus strand of NZ_VCKW01000075.1, from coordinate 18,913 downwards.
GTACTCCGGGAAGCTGGTCATGCGCGACAGCCCGCTGGCCATCGCCGAGGCCGCGCTCTACCTCAAGGGCAAGGAGCGCAAGCTGAAGATCCGCGACCCGTACTCGCTGACGCCGCGGCAGCTCGCCGCCGCCGGGCGCGTCCTGGCCGCGCAGCGTCCGCACGTCGGGCAGTACTGGGAGCGGCCCGCCGAGGCCGTCAGCGCGTTCGCGGGCGGCCGGGCCGTGCTGGGCCAGGCGTGGCCCTACCAGGTGGACGTCCTGAACCGCGCCTCCCGGCCCGTCCAGGGCGTCATCCCGTCCGAGGGCGTGACCGGCTGGATGGACGCGTGGATGATCGGCGCGCGGGTGCAGCACCCGAACTGCATGTACCAGTGGCTGCAGTGGACCGCCTCGCCGGACGTCCAGCAGCAGGTGGCCGAGTGGACCGGGGTCGCGCCCGCCAACCCGCTGGCCTGCTCCGGCGACCGCCTCAAGCCGGGATTCTGCGCCGCCTACCGTGTCGGCGACCGCGACTACATCGACGACATCACGTTCGCGCACGCGCCGTCGAAGACCTGCGGCAGGGCCGGGAAGTCCGAGGAGGCGGAGAAGAGCGACTGCACCGACTACGCCGAGTGGACGAGGACGTGGATCGAGTCCACGAAGCTGTAGGCCTAGGGCGGGGAAAGGTCTCTCCGGCGCGCCCGACCGCCCCCAGCCGGGCGCGCCTGCGGGGTGGTCCCGGGCTTCCCCCCGAATGCCCGGGTCACCCTTCTCCCTGGAGAGACCTCCTCGACGACGGCGTCCGTCAGGCGGAAGGGGCCGTCGTCATCGCCGGCGGCCGCTCCCCGACCGGCCGTCCGGCGTGCGTGAGCGGCTCCCGAGAGCCCCGCCGTGCGCGGGGTACCGGCGGGGCGGGTGCGCAGTCGTCGCACGCGAACACCCCGGTCGAATCCGGCAGGCGGCCGACGCGGACGCGCGGCCGGGGCCACTTCTTGCGGCAGACGACGCACGCGTCACCCAGGCGCTGGGCTGTGGTCAGCCCACCCGGGTCCACGGTCGGCTCGTCCGTTTGGCCCATGTACCCATCCCCCTGGCGGGAGTCGACGTCACGTACCCCCTTTATAGGCGGGGAAGGGTGTTGTCACCCTTGGCGCAGGTGAAAAGGGCGGCAAAGCCTCACGTGTCGCCCGGCACGAGCTCTGGCCAGGGCATATGCGACCCGGCGCCGCCACACCGGCGACGGCGCGCCCGGCGGCCCCGCGATGGCCGACAATGGTCCGGTGATGTCTCCGTCAAACCCCGACGCGCCCGCCCGCGAGCTGGTCGTGCTCGGCTCCACCGGTTCGATCGGCACCCAGGCGCTGGACGTCGTCCGCCGCAACCGCGGGAGGTTCCGGGTCGCCGGGCTCGCCGCCGGCGGCGGACGGGTCGGGCTGCTGGCCGAGCAGGCGCTTGAGTTCCGGCCCGAGGTCGTCGCGGTCGCCAAGGCGTCGGCCGCGCAGGAGCTGCAGCTCGCCTTCTACGCCGAGGCCAAGCGGCGCGGCTACGCGTCCGGCGACTTCCCCATCCCCAAGATCGTCGCCGGTCCGGACGCGGTCGCGGAGACCGCGGCGTGGCCGTGCGACGTGGTGCTGAACGGGGTGACCGGCGCGCTCGGCCTCGCCTCGACGCTGGCCGCGCTGGACGCCGGCCGGACGCTCGCGCTGGCCAACAAGGAGTCGCTCATCGTCGGCGGCCCGCTCGTCAAGGAGCGGGCGCGGCCCGGGCAGATCGTCCCCGTCGACTCCGAGCACTCGGCGCTCGCCCAGTGCCTGCGCGGCGGCCGCGCCGACGAGGTGCGGCGGCTCGTGCTGACCGCGAGCGGCGGGCCGTTCCGCGGCCGGAGCCGCGCCGAGCTGGCCGGCGTCACGCCCGAGCAGGCCATGAACCACCCGACCTGGGACATGGGCCCCGTCATCACGATCAACTCCGCGACCCTCGTCAACAAGGGCCTGGAGGTCATCGAGGCGCACCTGCTGTTCGACGTCCCGATGGACCGGATCGAGGTCATGGTGCACCCGCAGTCGATGATCCACTCGATGGTGGAGTTCACCGACGGGTCCACATTGGCGCAGGCGAGCCCGCCCGACATGCGGCTGCCGATCGCGCTCGGCATCGACTGGCCGGACCGCGTCCCGGACGCCGCGCCCGGCGTCGACTGGACGAAGGCGCACACCTGGGAGCTGTTCCCGCTCGACGACGACGCGTTCCCCGCGGTGGCGCTGGCGCGGCGGGCCGGTGAGCTGGGCGGAACGGTCCCGGCCGTTTACAACGCCGCGAACGAGGAATGTGTGGACGCGTTCCGCGCGGGGCGCCTCCCGTTCCTCGGGATCGTCGACACGATCGCGCGGGTGGTGGACGAGCACGCTACGGAGAAGGGTGCGGATGAGCGGGGTTCGGGCACGGCCGGGGAGCTGACGCTGGAGGGCGTCCTCGCGGCGGATGGATGGGCGCGGACCAGGACCCGGGAACTGACCGGAACCGACTGAGACCCGGGGGGCCCGCCTCCGGACGGAGCCCGAGGAGGGCCGATGGCGTTCCTGCTCGGCGCGGTGGCGTTCGTCGTCGCGCTGCTGCTGTCGGTGATGCTCCACGAGGGCGGGCACCTGCTCCCCGCCAAGCGGTTCGGCATGAAGGCCACGCAGTACTTCGTGGGCTTCGGGCCGACCCTGTGGTCGACGCGCCGGGGCGAGACGGAGTACGGCGTCAAGGCGATCCCGCTCGGCGGCTTCGTCAAGATCGTCGGGTACACGCCGCTGGAGGAGATCGACCCGGCGGACCGTCCGCGCGCGTTCTACCGGCAGCCCGCCGGGCGCCGCGCGATCGTGATCGTGTCGGGCGTCGTGGCGAACTTCGTGTTCGCCTTCCTGCTGCTCATGGTGATGGCGATGACGGTCGGCGTGCCCCAGTCCGGGACCGTGACCAGCACGGTCGACGAGGTGACGCCGTGCGTGCCCGCCGGGGCGCGGTCGGCGTGCGAGGAGGGCCGTCCGCGCTCGCCCGCCGCCGCGGCGGGGCTGCGCGCCGGGGACCGGGTTGTCTCGTTCGACGGGACACCGGTGTCGGACTGGGACGAGCTCACCAAGGCCATCGACAAGGCGAAGCCCGGCCAGACGGTGCGGGTGGCGGTGCAGCGCCCTGGGGCACCGCAGACCATGACGCTGCCGATCAGGCTCGCGGACGTGGACGGTCAGCCGTTCGTCGGCATGTCCGCGAGGGTCGTCGGCGGCGGCTACGAGCGGGCGGGCCCGCTCGGCGCGACGGCGTTCGCCGCACGCGCGACCGGACGGACCGTGGCGGGAATCGGCGAGGTCGCGGTGGACCTGCCGGCCGCCGTCCCGAGGCTGTTCTCGCCCGAGCGGGAGAGCACGCCCGGCGGCCAGGTCGGCAGCGTGGTCGGCGCGACGGACGTGTCCGGCCAGATCTTCGCCTCGGACACGAACTCGGCCCGCGACAAGATCGCGCTGTTCCTGTCGCTGGTCGTGTCGGTGAACATCTTCCTCGGGGCGCTGAACGTCCTGCCGCTGCTCCCGCTGGACGGGGGGCACCTCGCGGTGGTCGGCTACGAGCGGGCCCGCGCGGCCGTCAACCGGGTCCGCGGGCGCCCGGATCCGGGCACGGTCGACATGACCCGGCTGCTGCCGCTGACCTACCTGGCCGTCCTGGTGCTCGTGGGGCTCGGGGTGCTGCTGATCCTCGCGGACGTGTTCAATCCGCTGAAGCTACCGGAATGACAGAAAATGTTTACCTAGAGTAGTTGAACGGTCACACCATAGGATGCCGGGCGGCGTCCCCTCCGCCGCCCACGCCGCTTAGGCTTTGTACCGGGGCCGCGAATCAGAGGAGAGGGATGAGCGTTTCACTGGGAATGCCGGGCGTCCGCGACGAGAGCGACGGCCGGGCGCCGGGGCTGAGCACGCCGCGTCGCACGTCCCGGAAGATCATGGTCGGAAGCGTTCCGGTCGGGGGCGACGCTCCGGTTTCGGTGCAGTCGATGACCACCACCCTCACCGCCGATGTGAACGCGACGCTGCAGCAGATCGCCGAGCTGACCGCGTCCGGGTGCCAGATCGTCCGGGTCGCGGTGCCGTCGCAGGACGACGCCGACGCGCTGCCCGCGATCGCGAGGAAGTCGCCGATCCCCGTCATCGCCGACATCCACTTCCAGCCCAAGTACGTGTTCGCCGCGATCGACGCGGGCTGCGCCGCCGTCCGGGTCAACCCGGGCAACATCAAGAAGTTCGACGACAAGGTCGGTGAGATCGCCCGCGCGGCGACGGACGCGGGCGTCCCCATCCGGATCGGGGTGAACGCGGGCTCGCTCGACAAGCGACTGCTGGAGAAGCACGGCAAGGCCACCCCGGAGGCGCTGGTCGAGTCGGCGCTGTGGGAGTGCTCGCTGTTCGAGGAGCACGGCTTCCGCGACATCAAGATCTCCGTCAAGCACAACGACCCCGTCGTGATGATCGACGCATACCGGCGGCTGGCCGCCGCCTGCGACTATCCCCTGCACCTCGGCGTGACCGAGGCGGGCCCGGCGTTCCAGGGCACGATCAAGTCGGCGGTGGCGTTCGGGGCGCTGCTCGCCGAGGGGATCGGCGACACGATCCGGGTGTCGCTGTCCGCGCCTCCGGTCGAGGAGGTCAAGGTCGGCCAGGCGATCCTGGAGTCGCTGGGGCTGCGCAAGCGCGGGCTGGAGATCGTGTCCTGCCCGTCGTGCGGCCGGGCGCAGGTGGACGTGTACACGCTCGCCGAGCAGGTCACCGCCGGGCTGAAGGACTTCCCCGTCCCGCTGCGGGTCGCGGTGATGGGCTGCGTGGTGAACGGCCCCGGCGAGGCGCGCGAGGCCGACCTCGGCGTCGCGTCCGGCAACGGCAAGGGGCAGATCTTCGTCAAGGGCGAGGTCGTCAAGACCGTCCCGGAGTCGCAGATCGTGGAGACGCTGATCGAGGAGGCGATGCGCATCGCCGACGAGATGGGCATCGAGATCGGCGAGGACGGCTCGGTGTCGGGCCCCGGCGCCGACGTCATCGTCACCTGACACGCCTCAGCGGCGGGCAGCGACCAAGAGCGAACGGCGAGGGCCCCGGGTGCGCAACCCGGGGCCCTCGCCGTTCCGCGTGACTGACCGGATCCGGAACGTCCGGACTGATCACGAAGTTCCGCTGATCTTGTCACGATTCCGCATCCACTCGTGATGGGCCCTGTCCGGCCTGCGGCCGGGACGCCACAATCTTCACTCATTTACCCGTTTGTCTGACTCAACCGGAGTCGGCACGTTAGGGGGATTTGTGAAGAGGATCGTTGTCGTGGCCGCGGTGGCCGGCCTCGGTCTCACCGGTCTGGGCGCCACAAGCGCGCAGGCCGAGAGCCCCTCCACCGGATCGGCAGGAGGCTACAACCCCGCCTCGCTCGACTGGCACGCCTGCCCGGCGGACTTCGTCAAGACGGTGCACGACCTCTACGACGTCATCTACCCGGTCTCCAAGATCGTGCAGTGCGCCGAGCTGTCGGTCCCGCTCGACCACGCCAAGCCCTACGGCAAGAAGATCACACTGCAGCTCACCCGGACGCCGCACACGGGCAAGGGCCCGGCCAAGGGCGACATCGTCGTCAACCCGGGCGGTCCCGGCGGCGGCGGCGCGCTGTTCGGCCCGCGCGTGTTCGCGCAGAACTCCGCCCCGATGCGCGAGGCCTACAACGTGATCGGGTTCGACCCGCGCGGCGTCGGCATGAGCGTCCCGGCGCTCACCTGCGACCCGAACTACGGCCACGCGCCGCGTCCGGACTACGGCACCGGCGACCGCGAGTCCGTCCAGACCTGGCTGAAGCTGACCAAGGCGTACGCCGAGAGCTGCGCGAAGAACGACAAGATCGGGCTGCTGGACCACATCAAGACCATCGACTCGGTCCACGACGTGGAGTCGATCCGGCGCGCGCTGGGCAACGACAAGCTCGACTGGTACGGCGCGTCCTACGGCACCTACCTCGGGTCCGCGTACGCCACCGTGTACCCGAAGAACGTCGACAAGATGGTGCTGGACGGCAACGTCGGCCCGTCCGACGTCTGGTACGAGGCCAACCTCAACCAGGACGTCGAGTTCGACATCAACTTCGAGTACTACCTCGGCTGGATCGCCAAGTACGACTCGACGTACAAGCTGGGCAAGAAGCAGCGCGAGGTGCGCGACTTCTTCTACGACCTGCGCGCCAAGCTCAAGAAGAACCCGGTCCGCTACACCGACCCCGACAGCGGCCAGACCCTCGCCGTCGGGCCGGACGAGCTGACCGACGCCATCCTCAACGCCGGATACCGGCGCAGCCAGGCCGTCTGGCACGGGTACGCGGCCGGGCTGGCGGCCTACAAGGCGGGCGACACCGCGACGTTCGCGCTGACCTTCGGCGGACCGACCAGCGGGGGCGTCCCGGACAACGGCAACGCCGTCTACCTCGCCGTGCAGTGCACCGACGTCCAGTGGCCGCTGAGCTGGAAGAAGTGGCAGCGCGACAACGACCGGATCAACCGCGAGCACCCGTTCGAGACCTGGGCCAACGCCTGGTTCAACGCGCCCTGCCTGTTCTGGGGCGCCAAGGCCGGCAAGCCGGTCGACATCGGCCGCACCCGCGACCTGCCGACCAACATCCTGATGTTCCAGTCGACCAACGACGCGGCCACCCCGTACGAGGGTTCACTGGACATGCAGCGCCGGCTCAAGGGCTCGCGCCTGGTCGTCCAGGACGGTGACCGCACGCACTGCATCGTCCACCGCGGCTCCGCCGAGGTGGACGCCTACTTCGACGCGTACTTCCTGCGGGGAGAGCGTCCGGAGGAGCGGACGGTCCACGTCCCGCAGCTGGGCGACCCGACCCCGCCGGCGCAGGCGTCCGCCAGGACGCTCGTCGGCACCGGGTCGCTGACGGCCGCGCGCCTGAAGGCGGACATCATCCGCTGACACACCGACGACGGCCGGTGAATCTGTCGGCCGACCGTTAGTGAGGGCCCCGGGGGAGCGACCCCCGGGGCCCTCATGCGCTGGGCGGACGGACGCGGCCGGCCCGCCGGACGCCCCGAACGCTCCGCAACATCACGAAGTTCCGCTGATCTTGTCACGATTCCGCATCCACTCAAGCCGGGCTCTGCCGCCATAACCGACAAAGCCGTCAGAATCTCCACGCAGTTCGCAACCGCTATGCATCGGCGTGGCTCCCCTCACCCGCGTCCGGCCCCCTGGGCACCCGCGTCCGGGCACCCGGAGCCGCCGATCTGAGGGGGTCAGGTGTGAAAAGGATTCTTCTCGTCACGGCCGCGGCGGCCGTGGCGGCCGGCGGCACCGGCGCCGCCGTCTCCGTGAGCGCGGACACCGGGCGGCCGAGCGCCGCCACGGTCGCGGCCACGGGCATCGACTGGGGCAAGTGCGAGGTCAGCGGCCCGGACGACCCGATGAACAACGCGCAGTGCGCCCAGGTCGAGGTCCCCCTCGACCACGACCGGCCGTACGGCCGCACGATCTCCATCGCGGTGTCGCGGTTCAAGCACACCGACGAGAAGAACTACAAGGGCGTCCTGTTCGTGAACCCGGGCGGCCCCGGCGGCTCCGGGCTGGCGTACGCGCCCGCGCTCGCCCGCTGGATCGGCGGCACGGGGCACGCCGACGTCGCCGCCAAGTACGACATCATCGGCTTCGACCCGCGCGGCGTCGGGTCCAGCAAGCCCCAGCTGAGCTGCGACCCGCACTTCTCCGACCCGATCCGCCCGGACTACGTCCCCGGTTCGTGGAAGGAGGAGCAGGTCTGGATCGCCAAGTCGAAGAAGTACGCGCAGGACTGCGCGAAGAAGTTCGGCTGGCTGCTGCCGCACATGCGCACCACCGACGCCGCGCGCGACGTCGACGCGATCCGCGCCGCCCTCGGCCAGAAGAGGATCAACTGGTACGGGTTCTCCTACGGCACCTACCTCGGCGCCACCTACGCCACGCTGTTCCCCGGCCGCGTGAACCGCTTCGTGATGGACGGCAACGTCAACCCGAAGACCGTCTGGTACGACGCCCAGCTCGAACAGGACAAGGCGTTCGAGCGCAACATGAAGTCCTGGTGGGCCTGGACCGCCAAGTGGGACTCGGTCTTCCACCTCGGCACGACGGGCAAGGCCGTCGAGGCCAGGTACTACGAGGTCCGCGCCGGGGCGAAGAAGGCCCCGATCGGCGGCAAGATCGGCCCGGACGAACTGGACGACATCGTCCTGTCCGCCGGCTACAACACGGGCTTCTACATCCCGTTCGCGCAGATCCTCTCCGCGTGGGTCAACGACAAGGACCCGTCGGGCCTGCTCGACTGGCTCAACCCGGGCGGCGACGACAACGGCTTCGCCGTCTACAACGCCGTCCAGGCCGCCGACGCCAAGTGGCCGCGCAACTGGGGCACGTGGCACAACGACGCCGCGAAGCTCTACAAGCAGGGCTACCGGTTCAACACGTGGAGCAACGTCTGGTACAACGCCCCGATCGCGTTCTGGCCGTTCAACGGCGGGCCGGAGCTCAGGCTGAAGGGCGACGGCCGCCTGCCGGGCATGCTGCTCGTCCAGTCCACGCAGGACGGGGCGACGCCGGTCGAGGGCGGGCTGGAGATGCACAAGGTCTTCCCGTCCTCGCGCCTGGTGTTCGAGCTCGGCGGCAAGACGCACGCCAACACCCTCAACGGCAACGTGTGCCTCGACGACAAGGTCGCCGCCTACCTCGACACCGGTGCGCTGCCGGGGAGCCGCCGCGGCCCCGACGCCTACTGCAAGGCCCTCCCGGAGCTGAACGACCCGGACCCGACGGCCATGCGGACGAAGGCCGCCGGAGGCACCGCGGGCAAGGACCTCCCGGTCGGGCGCCCGTAGCCCGCTGATCCACTAGCACGCCGAACCGTGGCGTGCCCCCGGTCTCGCACCGGCGGGCACGCCACGATTCGTTTGGCGGCGTCGTTCGGCACGACACGTCCGCCTTCGGCCGGGAATCGCGCGATACCGGGTTCGCGCTGGTCACCGCGTCCCTCCGATAGAAAGCCGGGGTGCTGAACGACGCTGGAAAGAAGACCGCCGCCGGGACGGCCGCCGCCGCGGTCACGCTCGCGGTCGCCGCGCTCGGAACGCCCGCCGCGCTGGGAACGCCCGCCGCTGCGAGTCCCGGGCCCGCGCCGAGGCCCGCCGGGCTCGCCTGGAAGTCCTGCCCCGCCGACGACCCGGTGGAGGGCGCCCGCCTCAAGGGCCTGCAGTGCGCGTCCCTGCGGGTGCCGCTCGACTACGCGCGCCCGCGCGGCGAGCAGATCACGCTCGAACTCACCCGCGCCAGGCACACCGCGTCCCGCTCCGCGGGCGCGGTGCTGCTGAACAGGGGCGGGCCGGGTGCCCACGGACGCGACATGCCGGCCGTCTTCAAGCGCGCACTGCCCAAGAAGGTCGCCGCGTCCTACGACTGGATCGGCTTCGACGCGCGCGGCGTCGGCGCCAGCAAGCCGTCGCTGATCTGCGACCCGGGCTACCAGAACCCGGGCCGCGCGCGTCCCGACACCATTCCCGCGAACGAGCGCGAGGAGCGGGCGTGGACGGCGCGCGCCAAGGCGTACGCGGACGACTGCGCCAAGAAGTACCGGACGGTCCTGCCGCACATGGGCACGGCCAACTGGGCCCGCGACATGGACGAGATCCGCAAGGCCCTCGGGCAGGAGAAGCTCAACTACGTCGGCTACTCCTACGGCACCTACCTGGGCGCGGTGTACGCGACGATGTACCCCGGACGGGTCGGCCGCATGGTGCTCGACAGCGTCGTCCGTCCGAGCGGGGTCTGGTACCAGAACAACCTTGACCAGAATGTCGCGTTCGAGAAGCGGATCCGCGCGTACTTCACCTGGATCGCTCACCACCACAAGACCTACAGGCTCGGGACGTCCGAGCGGCAGGTCTCCGCCGCGTACGCCAAGGCGCGGGCCAAGCTCAAGGCCAAGCCCCTCGACGGGAAGATCGGGCCCACCGAACTGGACGACGTCTTCCTCGCCGACGGCTACGCCGACTACAGCTGGACCGCGCACGCGAAGGTGCTGTCCGCGTACGTCGTGAAGCGCGACGCGCGCCCGCTGCGCAAGGCATGGCAGCCGCCCGCAAAGCTCGACCAGAACAACTACACCGTCTACAACGCCGTCCAGTGCCGCGACGCGTCCTGGCCGCGCGACTGGAGCCGCTGGCACGCCGACAGCGAGCGCCTCTACGACCTGGGCTACCGCTTCGAGACCTGGAGCAACACCTGGTACAACGCGCCGTGCGCCTTCTGGCCGGTGCACGGCGGCGAGCCGCCGCGCGTGCAGGGCACGCCGTCGCTGCCGCCGATCCTGCTCGTGCAGGCCAGCGAGGACGCCGCCACCCCGTACCACGGCGCGCTGGAGACGCACCGCAGGTTCCCCACGTCCAGGCTGCTCGTGCAGACCGGAGGCCGCAACCACGGCGTCGCGCTGTCCGGCGACCGGTGCGTCGACCGGACCGTCATCGCCTACCTCGGCGACGGCCGGGTGCCCGCGAGCCGGATCGGGCCGGACATCGAGTGCCCGGCCGGACCGGCGCCGGAGCCCGTCAAGGGCAAGAAGCCGGGCCGCGCGGACCACACCGGCTCGCCCCGCTGAAGCACCTGCCTCCGCGGGCTCGGGACGCGGCGTTATCCGAGCCTGCGGAGGTGCTCGGACCTCGGACGGCATAGGCTTGTGCACGTGGTGCTTTCAGTGGTGTGGGCGGAACGGCCCGGGGGCCGGTAGCCGTGCGCATGCTGGGCTCGATCCCGGTGCGCGTGCTGGACGACCGGCACCGGGCGGAGGCCCTCGCGATCCTGGACGCCGACCCGGTGTCCAACGTGTTCGTCAGCTCCCGCGTGCACGCCGCGGGCCTCGACCCGCGCCGTCTCGGCGCCCAGATGTGGGGCTACCTGCGGGACGGGCGGCTCGTGTCGCTGTGCTACTCCGGCGCCAACCTCATCCCGGTCGCGGCGGGCCCGGAGGCCGTCCGCGCGTTCGCCGAGCGGGCCCAGGCGCAGGGACGCCGCTGCTCGTCGATCGTCGGGCCCGTGGGCCCCGTCGGGGAGCTGTGGGAGATCCTCGCGCCGTACTGGGGGCCGCCGCGGGCCGTCCGCGCCGAGCAGCCGGTGATGGCGACCTCCGCCGTCCCGTCCGTTCCGGCCGACCCGGGGGTCCGGCGAGTTCGGATGGAGGAGTTCGACATCGTCTACCCCGCCTGCGTGGCAATGTTCACCGAAGAGGTCGGCATCTCGCCCGACTCCGGCGACGGCGGGGTGCTCTACCGCGCCCGCGTCGCCGAGCTGATCCGCGACGGCCGCGCGTTCGCCCGCATCGAGGACGGCCGCGTCGTGTTCAAGGCCGAGATCGGCGCCGTCACCCCGCGGGCCTGCCAGGTGCAGGGCGTCTGGGTGCCGCCCGATCTTCGCGGGCAGGGCCGCGCGGCCGCCGGGATGGCCGCCGTCGTGGGGGAGGCGCTGCGGTCCGTCGCGCCGACGGTGTCGCTCTACGTGAACGACTACAACACGCGGGCGCGGGCGGTCTACCGGAGGGTCGGTTTCACCGAGCTCGGCTCGTTCATGTCGATCCTGTTTTGAGCCCGTCCGGATCCGCCAACCGACTTGTCATTGCCTGCCTGGTATGTCCTGATCTATGAATCGGGCTTCCGGGACGGGTACCATCCGGCCGTGGAATTCGCCGGGGCGTTACGGCAGGCCATCCAGGCCAGCGGTCTCACCCTGGAACGAATCCGGCACCGGTTGGGGCGGCGCGGACTCACCGTCAGCGTGGCCACGCTGAGCTACTGGCAGCGCGGCCGGAGCCGTCCGCGCTCCCGTACCGTCGTCGTCGCGCTCGAGGAGATCCTGCAGGTCCCGCCGGGGACGCTGACCGAGCTGCTGGACGATCCCGCGCCCACCGCGACCCCCGTCCGCGGCGGTCTGGCGGCGGGCTCGCCCGGGCCCGGCGAGCGCGGCCGGCCGGTGCGGGACCTGTGGCCCGACCCCGAGCAGTACGCGAGCCTCATCGGGCAGCTCGACCGGTCGGGCGACCACCGGCTCGAACGGCTCAGCATCCACGACGTCTTCCGGCTGGACGAGGTCCACCGCTCCTGGACGCTGTCGGTGCGCACCGTCCTGCGGGCGGCGGGCGACGACATCGACCGGGTGGTCTGCGTCCACCAGACGAGCGTCGTCCAGCAGCCCGGCAACACCGGCGTCGCGGCGGGCAACGTCGGTTTCGCCGCGGGCAACGCCGGAAACTCCGACGCTCCCGGCATCGCCGAGTTCACCGAGCTCACGGGGAACCCCGGGAACCCCGGCAGCTCCGGAAACGGCGGCAACATCGCCGACCACGAGCCGGACGGCGCCGCCGGGGTCGACTCGGCACCCGCCGCCGCCGGGACGGCCGGCCTCGCGGAGGTGCGGTACTGCCGTCCCGGGCGCATCCGGGCCGAAGGCGGCCTGGTGGCGTTCGAGCTCGTCTTCGACCGCGTGCTGTCGGCGGGCGACACGGCCGTCGTCGAGTACGAGCTCGGGCCCATCGAGGAGCCCGCGTACGACAGCTACGACCGGCGGTTCTCCCATCCCGTCCACGACTACGTCGCCATCATTCAGTTCGACGGCGAGCGGCTGCCCGCGCGCTGCTACGGCTTCACCGCGGAGAGTTCGCAATCGCCGCGGCAGCGGCTCGGCGAACTGTGGATCGGCACGTCAGGCAGCGCGAACATCGCGGTCGGCGCCGTTCGACGCGGCATCGTCGGTATTGAATGGGAGTGGCATTGACACACAGTGCCGAGTTCGACCCTGTGAACGTGGCCGCGAAATACATGACCGGCGGGCCATGCGGAGCTACACTCCATGAACCCCGCGTTTCCACCGCGTGTACTCCCCGGGCTCAGGCCGGAGAGAGACGTCAAAAGTTGCCTGTTGGCATAGGGCCACGGGGGGCTTACAGTGAGCGCTGAAGTTGCAATTGCAGTTGTCAAGGCCGTTGTGCGGGGGCCGGCCGGAGATGATCCGGAGGCCGAACAGTGCAGAGTGTCGCAGAAGACGATCTCCTACAGGTCTTGCAGTACGGGCCGTTCAATGTCGCCCTGCACGCGGCGATCCAGGCCCGCGGGCTCAGCCTCGACTCGCTGCGCCGCCGCCTGGACGAGCAGGGCATAGCCGTCAGCCTGTCCACGCTGAGCTACTGGCAGCGCGGCCGGACCCGGCCCGAGCGTGCCGATTCGATGCGCGCCGTCCGAGGACTTGAAGTCATCCTCGAACTGCCGCGCCATTCCCTGTTGACGCTGCTCAAGCCGACCGCCGAACGCGCGACCGGGCCGTGGCTGCCGGTGGAGGAGCTGTGCCCCGAGCCGGGCGTCCGCGACCTGCTGGACGAGATCGGCGACCGCGGTGAACGGCAGCTCACCGGGCTGAGCATGCACGACCAGTACCTCATCGGCCGCCGCCGCGAGCTCCACGAGGTCCGCGTCCGCGCCGTGTTCCAGGCGCAGCAGCGCGGCGTCGACCGCTGGATCGCCGTCTACCACCATCCACAGGGCGTCCTGCCGTCGTCCAGAACGGTCCGGGGCTGCCGGTTCGGACGCGTCCGGATGGACGAGGGCAGCGGCCTCATCGCCGCCGAGCTGCTGTTCGACCGGGCCCTCGGCCGCGGCGAGACCTACCTGCTGGAGTACGGCTTCGGGTTCGACGAGGCCAGCCCGCCCGCCAACGAGGAGGGGCGCGGGTTCCGCGCCCCGCAGCACGAGTACCTGATCGAGATCAGGTTCCACCCGTCCGCCCTGCCCGCCCGCTGCTATCGCACCTGGCGGCCGGACGGCCACACCGCGCTCAAGGATTCGGCTGACCTGCGGTTGTCCAGTTACCACAGCGTCCATTTCATCGAGTTCGGCATGGCCGCCGGTTACCACGGCATCCGCTGGGAGTGGGATTGAACGTCGCGTCCGTTTCTCGGCCGGTTCGTTTCCCGGCCGGCCGGGTGCGGATTCTGTTCAGCGTCATTTAACAAGAAGGTTCAAGAGGCGATCGAGTTCCGCCTCCGGGTTTTCGGTCAGGCCCGCGTGAACCGGGCCCGGCTGAATGATCGTGCTGCGCGGTGCGGTCAGCCAGCGGAACCGGGTGCCGGGCGGCTCCTTCGCCGCCTGGCCCGCGCGCTCGCCGCCGCAGCAGACGGCGTCCACGGCCCTGAGCGCGGCGCGGACGCCCTCGACGTTCAGCAGCGGGTCCAGGGCGAGCAGGCGCTGCTCGTCCAGGTGGGTGCGGCAGCCCAGGTAGTCGCGGGCGCGGCAGTACACCACGACGCCCACGTTCATCGTCTCGCCGCGTTCGACGCGCGGGACGATCCGCAGCGTCGCGTACTCGAAGATCGCGGGCTCGGCCGCCGTCCTGATATTGCTCATCGGGCGCCGCCCGGCCGGCCCGCGGTCTCCAGGGCGGGCAGCCAGTCGCGCGGCTTCCCGGCGCGGGGCAGCAGGATGTCGACGTAGGCGTCCCGCAGGGCCTGCGGGCCGGCGAAACCGGGCTCGCCGTCCAGCCAGCGGTCGGGCACCATGCCGGTCACCTCGCGCAGCAGCCCCTCCGTGATCTTCGGGGCGAGATCGGCCTCGGCGGCCTCCAGCCGGGTCGCGTACGGGGTGAGGACGTGGTCGTCCACGTCGTACGGGCCGGAGAACAGCCGGGTCGCGTTCGTCCAGGCGTGGTGGAAGATGAGGGTCGCGCCGTGGTCGATCAGCCACACGTCACCGTGCCACACCAGCATGTTCGGGTTCCGCCAGCTCCGATCCACATTCCCGGTGAACGCGTCGAACCACAGCACGCGGGACGCGAAGTCGGGGTCGGGGCGCCAGCCGAGCGGGTCGAACCCGAGCGACCCGGGCAGGAAGTCGACGCCGAGGTTCCAGCCGGGACTGGCCTTCAGCAGGTCCTGCACGTCGGGGTCGGGCTCGTGGCGCCCGATCGCCGGGTCCAGATCGATGATCACCTGGTCCGGCACCCGGAAGCCGAGCCGGCGCGCCAGCTCACCGGTGATCACCTCGGCGATCAGCGCCTTGCGGCCCTGCCCGGCGCCGTGGAACTTCATGACGTAGGTGCCGAGGTCGTCGGCCTCGACGACGCCCGGCAGCGACCCGCCCTCGCGCAGCGGCGTCACGTAGCGGATGGCTGTCACATGTGGCAACACATCGCAACGCTATCGGGTGAACGCGCCCGGGATAATCGAAACCATGGGCGTTGAACTGCTCGATCTGTCGGTGCCGATCGCCACCGGGATGCCCGTGTATCCGGGCGATCCGGAGGTGGAGGCGGTCCCGGCCCTGTCGGCCGCCGAGTCCGGCGTGAACGTCCTGCGCCTGCACATGGGGTCGCAGTCCGGAACGCACGTGGACGCCCCCTTCCACATCGACGACTCCCTGCCGCGCCTGGACGAGCTCCCCCTGACCCGCTTCACCGGCCCCGCCGTGGTGATGGACGCCCGCGGCCTGCCTCCGCGGACGCCCATCGGCCCGGAACTGCTGCCCGGCGGCCTCGGCCCTGGGGTCGTCCTGCTCATCGCGACGGGCTGGTCGGCGCACTGGGGCGGCGGCGACTACCTCGCCCACCCGTACCCGGCCGTCGAGACCGCGGAGGCGATCGTCGCGGCCGGTGTCCGGACGGTCGCCATCGACGCCTTGAGCGTCGATCGAACCCCGCCGCCGGGCTCCGGGGACTTCTCCCTCGCGGCCCACCGCGTCCTGTGCGGGGCCGGCGCGGTGATCGGCGAGAACCTCACCGGGCTCGGCCGCGTCCTCGACGCCCAGAACGCGGGCTGCGCGATCGACGTGTCGCTCTTCCCGATCGCCCTCGCGGGCGCGGACGGTGCGCCCGTCCGCGCCGTGGCCCGCGTCGACGACCGGGCCGTCCTCGTCTGACCTCTCCTGATCAAGAGTGATCCGTCAGCCGAGCCATTCGAGCGCGGCGACCGTCAGCGCGGCGATCCCGGTGTCGAGCGTCGGCTGGACGACGGGCGCGAACCTGGGGGAGTGGTTGACGGGCACGTCCTGGTGGACGGTCCCGTTGTCGACGGCCTTCGCGTACAGGCCCGGGTCGATGCCGCCGATGCCCCAGTAGGCGAAGGGGGCGTCGAAGGCGTCCGGGATCAGGCTGAAGTCCTCGCTGGCCGTCAGCATTTCGATGGTGTGGAAGTCGTCGCCGAAACGCGCCTTGAACGCGGGCGCGAGCCGTCCGGTGACGTCGGCGTCGTTGAGGGTCGGCGGGAAGACGTTGAAACGCTCGATCTCCGGCTCCCGCGGCGCGCCGGACGCCGCCGCCTCCGCGTTGACGCAGCGCCTCACGGCGTCGAGGACCTGCCGCCGCGTGTCCTCGTCGTAGGTGCGGATGTTCACGAGGATGACGGCGGTAGCGGGGATGACGTTGGAGCTCGCACCGGCCTGGACACTGCCCACGGTCACCACGGCAGGGGTCGTCGGGGGCAGCTCGCGGGACACGATGGTCTGGAGCCGCAGCACGCACATCGCCGCCATCACGACGGGGTCGACGGTCGCCTGCGGCATGGACCCGTGCCCGCCGCGCCCGTACAGGGTGACGCGCAGGCTGTCGGCCGCGGCGAAGAACGGGCCGGGCCGGACGCCGACGTACCCGGCCGGGTAGGGCAGGACGTGCTGCGCGAACGCCACGTCCGGGCGCGGGATCCTGCCCGCCAGGTCGTCGCGGACCATGGCGTCGGCCCCCGCCGAGTTCTCCTCCGAGGGCTGGAACAGCGGGACGAGCGTCCCCTGCCAGACGTCCTTCGCCTGCGCCATCAGATGCGCGAATCCGAGCATGCAGGTCATGTGGACGTCGTGCCCGCACGCGTGCATCAGCGGCTGCTGGCGCCCGTCCTCGTCGGTGGTCGTCGCCGTGGAGGCGTAGGGGAGGCCGGTGTCCTCCTTCACCGGCAGCGCGTCCATGTCGGCGCGGAGCAGCACGGTGGGCCCGTCCCCGTTGGAGAGGACGCCCACGACGCCCGTGCCCCCGATGCCGTCGATGACGTCGTAGCCCGACTCCCGCAGCCGCTCCGCGACCCGTGCGGCGGTGCGGTGCTCGGCGAGCCCGAGTTCCGGATTCGCGTGGAGGTCCTTGTAGAACTCCTCCAAGTGCGGGCGGATGTCGTCCAACCCGGCGAGGACGGTGTCGGCGGCGGTCATGGCTCTTCCCTTCCTGGTCCCTCGGGGCCTTCTGGTCCGGCCGGGCCTTCTGGACCGGCCTGGGTGTCGCGGCGGGACCTGCCCCGCACGCTACGCAACGCCGTGCCCGGCTCCAGCGCCAGCCCGCCGGGAAGCCGCCATCCGCGACGGTGGGCGAGCGTCCGCAGCACCAGGCCCAGCAGGATGCCGCCGACGATCCCGACCGTGGGCGCGTTCAGGTACGAGCACAGGACGAACACCCCGGCGACGGCGACGGCCACCGTCGCGTAGAGCGCGTTGCCCCCGAGCACGGCCGGGACGCGTCCGCGCAGCAGGTCGCGGACGGCGCTGCCGCCGACCGCGGTGATCGTGCCCAGCAGCACCGCGGGCAGCCAGCCGAGCCCGGCCGCCAGGGTCTTCTGCGCGCCGGTCACCGCCCAGAACCCGATGACGGCCGCGTCCAGCGGGGTGAAGAGCCGCTCCCACTGCTCCTCGTGGAGCGTGATCAGGAACGCGAGCAGGGCGCCGGCGAACGCGGTCGGCAGGTAGGCCGGGTCCGTCAGCGCGACCGGCGTGCCGTGCTGCAGGAGCGTGTCGCGGATGATGCCGCCGCCGAGCCCGGAGACGGTGCCGACGACGAGGTAGCCGAAGAGGTCGAGCCCCTCCGCCCGCGCGACCACGCCGCCGAGCAGCCCGCACGTGAACACTCCGGCCAGGTCCAGGTAGCGCGTGACCGTGTCGATGGTCTCCGGCGACAGCCATCCGCTCACCTCGGCCCTCCCGGCCCGGCGCTCCGCCCGTGGTTCATGGGGATCAAGCGTCCCACCGGGTGTTCCTCCCCGCCGCCCTCCCCCTCATACTGGTGGCCGGCAGGAGGGACGGGCGCGATGCGGGTGTCGTGGGCGACGGATCGGGGCAGCGCCGAGCGCGGGAACGAGGACTTCGTGGCCGCCGCGTCCGGGGCCGTGGTGGTGCTCGACGGGTGCGGGCTGCCGCTCGGCACCGACCTCGGGTGCGCGCACGGGACCGCCTGGTACGCGCGGTCGCTCGGCACCCGGCTGCTCGCCCGGATGCTGGACGGGACCGGCCCGCCCGCCGGTCCGCCGGTCGGCCCGCCCGAGGGCGCGCACACGCCGGGGCACCGGCCGCTGGTCGCGCGCCTCGCCGGCGCGATCGCGGACGTGGCCGCGTCCCACCGCGCGACCTGCGACCTGCGGACGCCGGCGACACCGGCCGCGACCGTCCTGGCCCTGCGCGTGCGGGGCGATCTGGTCGACTACCTGGTGCTGGCGGACTCGACCGTCCTGCTGGACGGCCGCCACGGCGTGCAGGAGATCACGGGCGGCCACCACTACGCCGCCGCCGACCCGTCGGCGGCCGAGGCCGCGATCACGGGCACCGTGCCGGTGGCCGACCTGCGCCGCGTGTTCCTGATGACGGACGGCGCGACCCGGCTGGCCGACCTGTTCGGCGCCACCGACTGGGCCGGGCTCGCCGCGCTCGCCGTCGACCCCGGTCCTTCCGGGCTGATCGAGCGGACCCGCGAGATCGAGCGCACCGACCCGAAGGCGGTCACGTGGCCGCGAGGGAAGGTGCACGACGACGCGACCGTGGCCGTCTGCACGTTCCCGCCCTGACCCCCCTCGCCCCTACCTAGCATCTGCTTGGTTCGGCGCTAGGGTGGGCCGGGC
>NZ_VCKW01000074.1 GCF_005889715.1 Actinomadura soli | reverse complement strand
GGCGAGGCGGGAGATGCCAGAAACTGCACAACGATCGCAGTCGTCGTGGGTGTCAGTTTCTGTGGATCACCTAGTTGGTGCCCCCGCTCCGATGTGATCACCCAGGACTTACAGTTGTGTCATGTAGGCCCCGTCCCACCGGCTTGCCTGCGTGCACGCTCCCCAGCAAGTCCGCCCCCGGCGGCCAGCCAATCTGCTGACCTCAACGTCACAGGCAAGGCCCCACGATCACCGCCGCATCACACACCCGATCTCACCCCGATGGGTTCGTCCTCTCGACTTTGCCCACAGCAGACCAGCCCTCACGGTTGGCCCTCGCCCCCGAACTGTTTCACCATCTTCCCCCACCGTGGGCTGCGCCCGAACATCCTGGCCAACTCGTCCCTGCTGCCAAGCTTCGGTCAGGTCTCCGGGTGCTGTGCCCACTGCCAGGCGGTACGTTGCAGGTCGCACATAGACACCCCTCCTGTGCTCTGCTCATTGAGCAGGGCCGTATGCAACAGACCCGCGGAGGCTCAGGTGTGCGCTCTGCGTTGGCCAGTCCACCAGGCAACCGATCGTCCCGGCCCACCGAGGTTCTCGGAGGCTGAGCCGATCGCCCGCCGCCCACGCAGTTTGATGATGGCCGTTCCAAGAACCCGGGCTTCCGCGCGCTCAAGACGGCATAACGAGCGCTTCCTCCAGACGGCTCAGTGGAGGCGGCGACGCGGAGGCGGTATGCGTGACCGCTGCGACGAGTCTGCCCGACACTCCCGCTTCTATCTCACGTCCGAGGTCAAGCGGTCGGGACAGCTGCGCGGCCTCGGTTTCGGTGAAGCCACGGTCCAGTACGCCGAGGAAGAAGTAGGTACCGGTTGGACCAAGGAGGTCCAGGTGAGTCCAGGCACCGCGAAGCTGCCGGTCGAGCAGGTGGCCCCGGTCCCCCGTCATCGCAGGCGCCGTTTCGAAGAGGTACGCCTCGCCTTCGAGAATCCGCCTGCTGCTGTGCTGGCCAAGCAACCCCGGTTGCACGGGATCAGCCTGGGGCCTGCCACGCGACGCTCGGCGCGGGCCTGCGGATGGGGACAGTCCCGGCATCCCCTCGTCGGGGGGCTTACCGCCACCGAATGATGAGTCGGACTGGTCCGGTCCTGGCCCGGTAGCAGTCGGCGTGCCGGTGAGCAACTCGTCCCGGGAACGGTCGCGTGGATCGTGACGCTCGCCTTCGTGGAGCCGATAGTCGAAGAAGTCCACAACGGTCCGCTTCGCCGTGAGATGTGACCAGCTCATGAAGAAGGGGTGTTGATGGCGATCCGACCAGGTCAGGAGCTTGTTCAGGCGTTTCAATTGGGCCTTGGACGGCGGAGACACACACGCCTTTGACGACTGTCCGCGCGCCTCACCCGCTACGTAACCGCCGCCGGGCAGGGCGTAGAGGAGGTCAGGGCGCACACCGGCCTTCTTGTATTTCTGGAAACCGACCGGGAGCACGTCAAAGTTGGCGACGATGGACTGCCGTGGCCGCCAACCGTAGAGCTCACACGCGCTGCTGGTGAGCAGCCCAAGTCCCACACTCTCGGAGATCAACCTGCGGATGTGCCCAGAGCTCGCTTTGAACTCGTGTCCGCGAAGACGCAATGCCCCGTCGGGAGATTGATCGTTCACCAGGCAGAGGATCAAACGGAGTTCGTGTTGCCTGGCCCAATAACCCGTCGCGCCCTTGGCCGAAGCCACAAGGGCGTTGACGATGATGAAGGAGGGGAGTCGACGTCCACCTCGACTTCTGTGTCGCTCTTCATGATTGGATCGACCCATCTACTGCCCGCGTCGTCGGTGAACGTAGAGAACTGGTGGCGACGGACCCAGACGATAGACACAACGTCATCGTACCGAGAGGTGCCGCGCCAGGTTCGAAAGCGACTCAACGCATCCCCGGCCTGCCGCCCCCGGACGCCGAACCGTCTGGTACTCGTGTGGGAACCGTCAGCCAAGAGCCCGACAGTTCCAGTTGCACCCCAGGCCCCGGTGAGGCGACCAATGCCTCGCCCCGCGATGAACCGTCCGCTCTGAGAGTGCCGCGCCAACGGCCCGCACCTTGATCGCGAGTCGGACCGGACCGTCGCAGAGTCTGATCTCCCAGGCATGCCGGGTGTGGCCGTCAGGCCCGCTGACCGCCGATTGGAAGTTGCGATTCGGTGCGCGATGAGCGCACGGGTGATCTGGTCGCGTCGGCCCGAGTCCGAGTCCCCCCATCGACGTAGCGAGAGCGATGGCCATCGGCGATATGGCGGCCCTTATGAGGCGACGGCGTCGAGTCTCCCAGCGCGGCCGGCCTGCTTGACCAACCGTCCCCAGCGCTCGCTGCGCCCGAACTGACCGCCGATCGCCTTTCCTGGTGGCAGATCGCCGTCCGGTGTGCGGTTGGCCACCGCCCACCGCGACGCGCGGCGCTGAATGTCCACATCACCCGTTCTTTCTGTACGAGAGCGGTGCCGTGCTGGCACGCCAGCGGCTACATCACGGGTCTGGGTCGACTCCGAATAACGCATGAGGTCAATCGTGTGGCCTCTGTGAGACTGCTCCAGGCTCCTGAGCTGGGAGTCTGACCTCCTCAGAAGCTCCTGTGAGGGTGACCGGGCAAGGCGGGTAATCTGCTGAGAATTCTCGGAAGAGTCGTCAGTTTCCGCAGAGATCCTATGAACTTCCTCAGAGGTTTTGTGTGCTAGCTCTGATGTAACTCCTGGGTCAGTGTTATCGCGCGCGACAAGTATCCCCGCGGCGGTATGCCTGATCTGTCTCATTAGCAGCTCGTAGGCGCCGATCAGCGCGCAGCTCGGCCAGGCGGCGATGAGACGGCCGACCACCGATGGTTCTGCGACGGCGACGTTGGCCGCCAGGCTGGCGGCGCTGCCGAGCACGAGCAGCGTCCACGGGAGTAGCCCGCTGCGGCGGCCCTGCCGGGAGTCGACCAGCAGCGACATTGAGGCCACCGCGATCATTCCGTCCACGCTTACCGGTAGCAGCGCCGCCGTCCAGGACGTTTCTCCGTACCGCAGCACCAGGTGGTACATGTGCTTGTAGCTGATCACTGCGGCGATGCCGGCCAACACGATGACGCTGGCCGTGGAGGCCCACCGAATCACCCGGTCTGCGAGGGAAAACTCTGCCCTGGCCACGGCGATCAGTCCTCTGCCTCGTCGACCAGGGCTGCAGTGTTTAGGGGTACCTCGCCCAGGGGTAGAGTGATATATGGGGATTTGGTGCGTGTCCCCCCTCGGACACTTCGCGACGAAGTGGGGCAGATGACCATCTGTTCCACTTTGCCTTCTGACCGCTGTCGCCGTACGAGCACTGAAGCCAGGAAGTCGCCGGTACGTTCAGTGGGGCTGAGATGACCCCCTGGGCAGGACGTCAAGTGAGCGGGCGAGGACGGCGGCGCGCGGGATGGCGGACGGTGAACCGGACGATGTCGCCGCGACGTCCAGCGAGCGGATATGGATCGTGGCCGAGAAAGTCGGTCGAGATATGCCCGTCGACAACCATGAACCATTCGCGCCAGTCCTCTATACCGCTACAGCCGGGCACAGGAGCCGTGCCGATCGCGGTGTCGATGATCCGCATTCCACCGGGTGCGAAGAGCGGCTCCATGGTGAGTAGGCTGTGCAGGAATGCCCCGAGCGGGTCGTCGGGACGTGGTGGACGATCGCCCTCGGGGTCCGGCCTCATTGGTTTAGGCGATTCCAGCTATATTCCCCGGCGTACGCCCGCCATGGTGTACATGACCCCGTCGCGCCCACACCTCCAAACGTCTCTCCTGTGAAGACGGACACTCCCTCGGCACATGCGTGGAGGGCGGGGAAGAACGACGGTTGGTTCGCGAGTGCCGGGTCGCGGAAGGGCGGGCGCGTCGCGGCGCCCCGGGACACAAAGGGGCTCCGTCAGTGGATTGCGGCCGACAGTCGGCCCATCACCCGAAGTACGATCTTCCCGCGTACGTGTCCGGTCTGACTCAACCGGAAGGCTTCGGCGGCATCGGTGACGTCCATGACCGTGCTGATCTCGGGTGTCAGCACGCCGCTCTCCGCCATCCGAGTGAGTTGGTCCAGGTCGGCTTTGCTGGGGCGGGCGAACACAAATGTCCCGCCCTGTTCCAGGATTCCGTCGTTCGTCAGCGAGACGACTCGTCCCTTTGATTCGTCGCTGAGCAGGTCGAGCGAGGATGTCAGCGTCTGACCTCCGTACATGTCCAGAATCGCGGTGACTCCCTGCGGGGTGAGTGCTCGCACGCACTCGTTGAGCCCGGGACCGTAGGCGACGGGTTCCGCACCGATCTGCCGGAGGTAGTCATGGTTGCGATCAGAGGCGCTGCCGATGACGCGCGCGCCCATGGCGACGGCGATCTGCACCGCGAACGAACCGACGCCTCCTGCCGCAGCCTGGATGAGCACGGTGTCGCCGGGCCCCACCCGCAGCGTGCGCACGAGCGACTGGTAGGCGGTGAGCCCGGCGATCGGCATCGCGGCCGCCTGTTCCCAGCCGAGGTTCATCGGCTTGCGGGCGACGGTGCGCAGTGGCGCGGCGACCCGTTCGGCATAGGTTCCGCGCCCGATGGAATCCTCCCGTACGTACCCGATCACCTCGTCACCGACCGCGAACTCCGTCACCGTGGGGCCGATCTCGGCCACCACGCCGGCGACGTCCCAGCCGGGAATGACGGGGAAGCGTACATCGAAGCGGCTGTCCAGATGCCCGGCCGCGATCTGCCAGTCGACCGGATTCACCGACACGGTCCGCACATCTACGAGAACCGATTCCGGACCCAGTTTCGGCTCGGGGACGTCCCGTACCTCAAGCACTTCCGGGCCGCCGTACCGGGAGAAGACCACCGCCTTCATTCCGCACCTTCCCAGGAGTCGAAGACCACTCTGCCCACCGTGGCGCCTGCGGCGATCCGGGTGATCGCCTCCGGGACCGCGGAGAAGCCCAGACGCTTGCTGATCAGAGGCCGGACGTTTCCGCGGTCGGCGAGCACGGTCAATTCCTCGTGAGCCTTCCGGACAGCCGCCGGATCGCGTTCGTGGTAGAGCCCCCAATGAAGCCCCAGAATGGAATAGTTTTTGATCAGCGCGTGGTTCAGTCGAGGGCTGGGAATGATCCCTCCCGCGAAGCCGACGATGACGATGCGGCCTTCGAAGGCGATGCATTTGGTGGAACGCGTGAAGGCGGCCCCGCCCACCGGATCGTAGATCACATCAGCTCCGCGGCCGTTCGTCACGGTTTTCACCGCCTCGACGAAGTCGTCGGTGCTGCGGTCGACCACCACGTCGGCGCCGAGCCACCGAGCCGTCTCCGCCTTTACCGCTCCGCCGACGACGGCGACGACGGTCGCGCCCGCTGCCTTGCCGAGCTGCACCGCAGCGCTGCCGACCCCACCGGCCGCGGCGTGCACGAGGAGCGTCTCCCCTGGCCGGAGCCCCGCCCGTCGATGCAGCCCCATCCAGCCCGTCTGGTAGCCGAGGGTCAAGGCGGCCGACTCGGCGTCGTCGAGCGACTCCGGCGCCGGGAAGGCTCGATGCTCCGACATGAGCGCGAACTCGGCGAACGAACCGTGCGGAAGCTCGGCGAGTCCGAGGACCCGGTCGCCGACGGCGAAGCGGCCGGCGCCCTCGCCGACGGCGGTCACCCTGCCGCACAGCTCCACCCCCGGCGTGAACGGCAACGGGGGCTTGATCTGGTATTCGCCGCGGCACAGCATCGCGTCTGGAAAGTTTCCCGGCGCGGCGGTGACTCGTACTAGGATCTGCTGCGGCCCCGGGAGGGGACACTCCTTCTCCTCCGCGCGAAGGACCTCGCCGGGTTCCCCGTGGGCGCGGACGCGCCAGGCTTTCATCCGACACTCCGTCCGAGGCGTGCGCGGCGCTCGTCCGCGTCGGTGGTCGCGCCGGTATCGGACACGGTGATACCGCCGTCGACCGCGAGTACCTGACCGGTGATCCAGCCGGCGTCGTCGCTGAGCAGGAAGGCGACCGCCGCGGCGACGTCGGCGGGGACGCCCAGCCGCCTCATCGGGTAGTTCGCCGCGAGGGCGTCCTCCCGTCCCGCGTAGAGCGCGGTGGCGAAGTCGGTCTTGACGACCGCGGGTGCGACGGCGTTCACCCGGATCCGCGGCGCGAGTTCGACGGCGAGTTCCCGGGTGAGATGGCAGAGCATCGCCTTGCTCGCGCCGTAGAACCCGATGCCTGGGACGGTCGTCAGCCCGCCGACCGACGCGATGTTGACGATGGCCCCGCCGTGGTCCTTCAACCATGCTCCGTAGGCGGCCTGCGCCCAGGCGAGCGGCGCGAGGGCGTTGACGTCGGCGACCTTGCGCGCCGTTCTCAGGGGCAGTTCGATCAGTGCACCGATGGCCGGGTTCATTCCGACGTTGTTCACCAGCAGGTCGATGCGGCCGAATGCCGACAGGCAGGCTTCGACCGTCTCCCGTTGATGGTCGGTGTCCTCGGCCCTGCCGGCCACGGCGACCGCCTGCTCCCGCTGCCCGCCTGCCAGGTCTTCGACCGCGAGGTCGAGCGTGTCCTTGTCGCGGCCGGTGACGCAGACGCGCGCTCCCTCCGCGACGAGTCTGCGCGCCGTTGCCAGGCCGATTCCGCGGCTGCCGCCCGTGATGATCGCGACCCGTCCCGCGAGGCGTCCGCCCGTGGCGGTCCCGGGGCCGGGATGGGTGCCGCTCGTCCGGTTCATCGGGCCTCCCCGCTCCGTGCCGCGAGGAACCGGTCGATCCCGGCGCGCGCGGTCCCGTCCCGTTCCAGCACCTGAACGGCCATGGTTTCCGCCGCGATGGCCCGTTCAACGTCCTGGAGGGAGGGACGCAGGAGCCGGAGATGCACCGCCGTGGAGGCCCGGGGACGGGTCCACCGGTGCACGAGGTCGATCGCGGCCTCGGTCAGGTCCGGCGGCTCGGCGATCTCGTCCAGCAGGCCCAGGGACAGGGCGTCCCGCGCGTTGATCCGCGAGGAGTCGAGGACAAGCCGCAGGGCCCGGTTCCCGACGAGCCGTGGCAGCAGAAGGCTCGCCGCGTTCGATATGGCCAGCCCGAGGTCGTTCTCAGGAAAAAGGTACTCGGCGGCCGGTGTCCCGATGCGCGCGTCGAAGCCCAGCGTCATCTCGGCCGCACCGCCGACCGCGATGCCGTTCAGCGCGGCGACCACGGGGACCCGGGTCTCCAGCGCGGCCCGGGTGATGTCGTGGAAGAGCTCGACTTCGGCGACGAGCTCGCCCTTCGGTCTGCGGGCCGCCTCGCGGAGATCCTCGCCCGCGGAGAAGGCGCGGCCGGCGCCGGTGATGACCAGGCCGCGAACCGTCTGGCCGTTCCCGTGGTGGCGGAGGGCGGCCGCGAGGTCCTTGCGCATTCGCGCGGTGAGCGCGTTGAGGACCTCCGGACGGTTGAGGGTGATGACGGCGACGTCCAGCCGAACGGTGACATCGACGTGATCGGAGGTGCCCGCCCAGGTATTCATCGCGCTCGTGTACCTCATATCCATGAACTGGTTGCTATTTCGTATGATCCGGACCGCTGGTCGCGCTCCGGGACGAGCAGTTCTCTCTTCTGGACGCGTGCCGACGGCGTCATGGCGAAGCCGTCGACGAACTCCAGGTAGGCGGGCACCTTGAAGCGGGCCAGGTGCCGCCGCGCGTGCTCGACAATGCTCTCGGCGGTGTCTGTGCTGGGCGGGGTGCCGGGACGGATCTGGACGAACGCCTTCGGCACCTCGCCGAAGAGTTCGTCCGGAACCGGCACCAGGGCGACCGCCAGGACGGCGGGATGCCGCGCCAGAACACTCTCGACCTCCGCCGCCGAGATGTTCTCCCCGCCGCGCCGGATGATGTCCTTGATCCGTCCTGCGTGGTGGAACCTGCCCAGCGGGTCCCGGTAACCGAGGTCGCCGGTGTGGAACCAGCCGCCGCCGAACGCGTGAGCCGTGGCCTCCGGGTGGTTCCAGTAGCCCGTCATCATGGGCTTGCCGCGGACCACGATCTCGCCGACCTCACCGTTGGGAACTGCCGCGCCGTTCTCGTCCACCACACGGACCTCCTTGCCGTCCGGGGGAACCCCGATCGCCCCGCTACCGACGGAGTCCACGGCGTCCGGGGCGACGATCAAGTCGAGTCCGCTCTCCGTCGACCCGTACACCTCCCGCCAGGGCGCCCCCCAACGGTCCTCGAACGACCGGTGCATGTCCGGCGGGATACCGGAGCACAGCACCAGGCGCATCCGGTTACGCCGATCCTCCGGGGCGCGCGGCTGCCTGAACAACAGCATCGGCATGGTCCCGAGGAGATACGTGATGGTCGCCCCGTGGTCGCGGGCCGAACGCCAGAAGCCAGACGCCGAGAACCGTGGGAGAACGACGAGCGGCAGGCCCCCCATGAGGCACAACAGGGCGGTCCACTGCGGGTCCATGTAGGAGAACGCCTGCGCCATGATGACCACGTCGTCGGTGCGGAGCTCCGCCTCCATCGCGACGAGCCACGCGGTCCTTATCCAGTAGTCATGCGTGAGCATGCACGCCTTCGGGAATCCAGTGGTTCCCGAGGTGTACTGGAAGTTCGCGATCTCAGAGTGGTCCGGCCCCGCCGCTTCCGCGCCCGCGCCCGGCGACTGCGGCGCCTCGGCGGCCAACTCGCGGAGGGTCCGCACCACTCGCACCGTCTCGACCCTGGCGCCCACCGTGCGCACCAACTTGGCGTGCTCCGGCCCGGCGAGCGCCATCACCGCACCCGAATCGCGGAGGACGAACTCGAGGTCGGACTCCCGGTAGCGCGCGTTGGCCGGTACCGCGACCGCACCCGCCTTGAGGACCGAGAACCAGCCGAGCGGCCAGCCCGAGACGTTGTCCATCATGATCGCGACACGGTCGCCCGGCCCGACGCCGTGGGCCGTCATCGCGGCGCACAGCCGGTCGGTGTCCTCGTCCACCTGCCGGAAGCTCAGCGAGGCGTCAGGACAACGCAGGAACTCCCTGTCCCCGAAGCGAGCCGCGGCCTCGCGCAGCAGTTCCACGATGCTGCCCCAGGGCGGGTCCGCACCGGCCGAGGTCCGGTTCACGACAAGGTCTGGCACGTTCATGCGGTCAGCTCCGTTCCGTTGAACTCCGGCCCTCGATCTTCGAGGGCGCGTGCGACCGGCCCGCCGCGGCGACCGGCGACCGATGTCGGCGGTCGACGCCGATCACCCCTGGGAGGCGGCCCCCGAGAGGTCCTCGCTTGGAGGTTCGGACGCAAGCCGCACCGTGGTGAGCTGCGGCCCGTACTCCTCGCGGGAGATCAGGCGGGCACCCACCATGCGGCACGCCAGCTCGACGAAGCGGTCCTGAAGTTCGGCGACCGACAGCCGGCCATCGCCGCGGTACCAGATCGCCACCCCGTTACACATTTCGAGAAGCGCCAGCCGGACGATCCGCACGTCGGTGATCTCAAACGCCCCGGTACGTGCGCCTCGTTCGAGTGCCCGCTCGACGAGGGACTCGTAGTCGTCACGCAAATTCATGATCTTCGTGCGGTTGCCGCCGGTCAGCGACTGCACCTCCCGGTCGACCACGCGGGACGTCAACGGGTTGAGGGCCTCCGTAGCGACGTGGGCAAGCACGAGACGGGCCAGTTGGACGGCGGGGTCGGCGCTGTGCGCCACGGCCTCGCGCCCGACCCGCAGCAGCTCCTCCAGTCCGGTGCGCATGATGTCGACCAGCAACTCCTCCTTGCCGCCCGCGTAGTGGTACAGCGTCGCCGGGTTGAGTCCCGCGGCACGGCCGATGTCCCGTATGCCGGTCGCTGCGTACCCCCGCTCGGCGAAGAGCCGCACCGCGACCTGACAGATGCGTTCGAGACTTGACATGTCCTGCTTCCCAATCGATCGATCGGTGAGATGTCATGCCTATCACTTGGCGTCCCGTACCGTCAACACTCCTCCATTCGCCTAATTTTGCAGGTCACAGGGATTCGGGTCTTGAACTTCGATGGCACGTGGCTTATCGTCCGTCCGTGAGCCAATCGATCGATTGGTTGGCAATTGGCTACCTTTCACCTCCTCCCGTTCATCGAAGCGTGGGAAAGGAACCGCGATGCGCGCTTCCGTCACCGACCCTCAACCCCTCAGAGCCCGCCTCGGCCAGCGGCACATGAGCATGATCGCCATCGGGGGCGTCATCGGCGCCGGCCTCTTCGTCGGAAGCGGCAGCGCGATCCACTCGGCCGGGCCGGGGGTGATCCTGGCCTATATCGCCGTGGGCGGCCTCGTCATCTTGATGATGCGCATGCTCGCCGAACTCGCGGTCGCCTCACCCGAGACCGGCTCCTTCGCCAGCTACGCCACCCGGGAGATCGGGCCGTGGGCGGGCCTCGCGGTGGGGTGGATCTACGCCTACATGTGGTGCGTGACCGTCGGGTTCGAGGCGACGGCCGCGGCGGCGATCGCGCATAGAACGGTCCCGGGCGTGCCGCCCTGGCTGGCCGCCCTCACCTTCATGATCGTGCTGACCGCGCTCAACCTCATCACGGTGCGCGCCTTCGGCGAGGTGGAGTTCTGGTTCGCCTCTATCAAGGTTTTCACGATCGTCGCCTTCCTCGCGCTGGGCGCGGTCGCCCTGCTCGGCTGGTTCCCGGGCCGCCCAGCGCCGGGCCTCACGAACCTCCTCCACAACGGCGGCTTCCTTCCGCACGGATTCACCGCGGTACTCCTTGCCGTCCTCGCGATCGTCTTCTCCTTCTTCGGGACCGAGGTCGTCACCGTCGCAGCCGGCGAGGCGCGGAACCCGCGCGCAGCGGTGCGGTCCGCGATGCGTTCCGTGGTCGCGCGCATCCTCATCTTCTACATCGGCTCGGTCACCGTGATCGTCATGCTGCTCCCGACCAGTTCGTCCGATGTCACCGAGAGTCCGTTCGTGGCCGTCCTGGACCACCTCGGCATCCCGCTGGCCGCGCAGGTCATGGACGTGGTCGTCCTCACCGCGGTGCTGTCCTGCCTGAACTCGGGCATCTACGCCTGTTCGCGCATGCTGTACTCGCTCGCCGGCCGCGGTGAGGCACCGAGGATCGCCATGCGGACGGACCGCCGCGGCGTCCCCGTCCTCGCCGTGCTCCTGGCCTCGCTGGGCGGATTCGTCACGGTGATCGCGAACTACTTCCTCCCCACCGCGACGGTCTTCACGTTCCTGCTCGAATCCACGGGCGCGCTGGCGCTGGTCGTGTACATCGGCATCGCGGTGACCCAGTACCGCGGGCGCACTCGCCTGCGGCGGGAACGGGCGGAGCAGGCGCTGCAAGTCCGGATGTGGGGCTTTCCCTACCTGACCTGGGTCGTGCTCTCGCTGCTGGGCACCATCTTGGTGGCGCTGGTTCTCATTCCGGACAGCCGCCGCTCCACCTCGCTCTCGCTCGCCGTCACCGCCATCGCCGCCACGGGGGGCCTGCTCCACGGCCGTCGCATCCGCCGGGCGGTTCCCTCACCCTCGTCCGGCCACCTGCCGGGCGGCGAGAAGGTTCGGCAGGACGACCACTGAGCCTGTTGCCGCAGCCACCAACCATCACCGATTTTCTGACCAGGGGTCTTCATGGGACTGTTGCCGACACCTGATCGTCCGGCTGGAGAACAAGGCCCCGATCGATCCCGGGTCCGGCTTACGGGAGGCGACGACGCCTTCGGACTCGACGCGCAGACCGTCCTCGGCTGGATCCGATCACTGGGCATCGAGGTGACCGACCCGGTCCGCCTCGACCGGATCGGCGCCGGGCAGTCGAACCTGACCTTCCGGGTCACCGACGCGGAGGGCCGCCGCTGGGCGCTGCGGCGGCCGCCGCTCGGCCCGCTGCTGGCCTCGGCGCACAACGTGGCGCGCGAGGCCCGGATCCTGTCAGCGCTCCACGGCACGGACCTGCCGACGCCGGCAGTGCACGGGGTCAGGTACCACCGGGATGTTCCACATGTCCTGATGGAGTTCGTCGACGGCCTGGTCGTTGACCGGATGTCCATCGCCGAGGCACTCAGTCTCCGACGACGCCGCGCCATCGGATCGTCGCTGGCCAGAACTCTGGCGAGGATCCACGCCGTCGACCTCGACAAGACCGGACTCGGCGACATCGCCAGTCACAAACCGTACGCACAGCGCCAGCTCAAACGATGGTCACTTCAATGGGAGAGGTCGAAGACGCGCGAGATGCCGCACCTGGATGCGCTGACCGAACGCCTGCAGGTCTCCGCTCCGGTCCAGCAGGAGCTGACTCTGGTGCACGGCGACTTCCACCTCCGCAATGTGGTCACTTCCGGCAGGTACGGCGACATCGTCGCCGTACTCGACTGGGAACTGTGCACGCTCGGGGATCCGATGGCCGACGTGGGCACCATGCTCGCGTACTGGTCAGAACACGGCGAGCCGAGCTTGGGCGGCCCCTCGCCTTCGATCCTGCCGGGCTTTCCCACCCGTGAGGAGCTCGTCCACGCCTACCTGCGGCACACCGGGCGCGATGCGGCCACGTTGGGATTCTGGCATGCACTCGGCCTGTGGAAAATCGCGATCATCGGCGTCGGCGTGCTGCGTCGCGCGCTCGAGGAACCGCACAACAGATCCGAGACCGGTACCCCTACCCAAGAGGAGATCGAGTCGTTGATCGCCAAAGCCGACGAGGCAGCGAGCGCCGCCGGGATATGAGAGAACGAGCAGGTCGACACCAAACTCAATAATGCGGGTTGGGCCAAGGCAGACTGGCAGTCGCTGGCCTTCGGCGCCCTCCTTGCGATCGGTCAGACCAGTTCGCGAAGCGGGTTCAACGACCTCGTCAAGGCCGTATTGAAGGGGAAGGCCAAGCGGCTCGTGGTGTTCACCGACGAGCTCGACCGGTGGAGTACTGCCATGACGCCCCATCTTCCTCAGAAGGCAGTTCGGCCCAGCGGCGATGAACCGTCCGGACAGGCCCTCGACCACGCGCGTGAGCTGGTCAGTCGTATCACTGCTCGCGGGTTGCGCGCTTCGGCTGCGCCGCTGGCGGGAAGTCCTGGCGGTGGCCCTGGACACGTCGTCGTTGCCGACGGTGGAGCCGGCCTGACGGCCCGGTGGACGGTAGAAGGGGCGCGGAACTCGCCGCGCCCGCACGATCCTCTCGGTGAGCCGGGACCACCACGGCGGGCGGATGCCCGCCCACGAGGACGGCCGCCGGGTCATCCACCTTGCCCGACCGATCCGATCCCCGAACGCGGCAGCGTCCTGCCGGCGCACCGCACCTGCTGCACCCGTCACTGGCACTCCCCTACTCGCCGCCTCGGCCACCTCCTCCGACGAGCCGGGCCAGCCGCCATGACGCCGAACCGGGAAAGATCTCTCCATGGCCAGCGATAAGACGATCAAGGTTCGGGCCACGCGTGCCAGTGACCATCGTCGGCATCTCAGAGCCGAGGCTCCAAACTTGGCAGCATCGGTGACATGGTCGCGCTGATGGCCGCGCCGACCGTGGAGCGGAAGTTCGCCGCCGCCGACGGCGTCTTCGCCGTCGAGGAGTTTGGCACCCAGGTCGCCGGGAGTGGTTGGGTGGACGAAGGCGGGGAGGTACTCGGTCAGAAGAACCAGGATTGGGGCTGGTGGCCTCTGCCGGTGAAGTCGCCGAAGCGGCCGCCGAGGAAGGCCAGCGGCGGGCCGTCCCGGTCGCAGGTTCGTTCCACGGCGCCGAACACCACGACGTGGTCGCCGGCCGTGACACTGCGGTCGACGGTGCATTCGAGGTGCGCGAGCGCGTCCGGGACGACCGGGACGTCGTGGTCGCCGTAGGTCAGCGGCAGGCCGGCGAAGTGGTCCTCGCCGCGTCCGGCGAACCGCAGCGCGATGGGTTCCTGGCGGGCGGCGAGGATCGAGACCGCGAACCGTCCGGACTCGGCGACCGCGACGGCGGTGCGGGCGCGGGTGCTGAAGCAAACGAGCAGGATCGGCGGTTCCAGGGAGACCGAAGTCAGTGAGTTGAGGGTCATCCCGTGCGGGTCGCCGCGCTCGTCCAGTGCGGTGATGACGGCGACCCCGGTGGCGAAGCGGCCCATCACGCGGCGCATCCTCGCCGGATCTACGACACGGCCCATGGGGCCTGCGATTGCGGACATGGCGGTGCCTTTCGATAGGCGCTCATTGGACGCGGTAGCGGACCTCGAAAGTGAGGCATCCGTCGTCGCTGCGCCACGGCCCGTGTTCCATGCCAGGTGGGCGGCAGGCGTACATCCCGGGGGTGAACGTCTCCCCGAGCCGCAGGTCGGTGATCGATCCTTGAAGGATGTAGACCTCCTCCCAGAAGTCGTGCGTCTGGACGCCGTTGGGGGTGGTGTCGGTGCCGGGTTCGAAGCGCAGCATCCGGGTCGCGACGCCGGACACGGCGTCCGCGGCGAGGATGCGCTCGGTGAGCTGTGGGACGTCCCCCTCGCACGGTGTGAAGCCGATCTTGCCGGCGGGGAAGAACTCGTGTTCGGGTTTGGCCATGGTGATCTCCAGGCGGGTCAGGCGGCGGAGGCGCCGGTTCCGGTCTTGCCGGTGTCGGTGTAGCCGGCCAGAAAGGCGTCGACGTCCGCGATGGCCTGGTCGTAGCCGAAGTTCCGGTAGGCGTAGCCCTTCGCGACGAACGGGGCGCCGGCGTAGAACATCTCGTATTGGTGGTGGCGGCCCGCGAACTCTGATCCGATCGCGTCCCAGACGAGCTTGAACAGCTTCACCCGCTCGACGGCCTCGACCCCGGGCGACTGGACGTATCGGTCGATGTCGGCGCGGGTCGCGGGGTTGTGCAGGTCGGCGACGCTGGACGGCAGTTGCAGTACTCCCCCGCCCGCGAGGTCGCGCAGGATCGCCAGGACGCGCGGGTACAGCTCGGCCTGCAGGCCCATCGCGCCGTAGACGGCGCGGGCGTCCGGCCGCCACATGCCGTTGGCGTCGGGTGCGGCGCGGTACTCGGCGGCGAGGACGGCGGACTCGACCAGCGACGCCAGCCCGGCCAGTTCGCCGAGTTTCTCCTGGACGCCGGGGATCCGGCCGACCCCGTTGACGTCGGCGATCTTTCCGGCGAGGCCGGCGATGAAGCGCAGTTTCACGGTGAACCGGATCTGGGCCTGCCAGTTGCCGAGGACGTGCGCGCCGGTGGTGAAGAACTGGCGGCGCAGGCCGTCCACGTCCCGGTCGACGAACACCCGCTCCCAGGGCACGAAGACGTCGTCCAGGACGACGAGCGCGTCGGTCTCGTCGTAGCGCGTGGACAGCGGGTAGTCGTAGGGGCTGCCGGTGGTCGCGTACGGGCGGCGGCAGTACAGCTTCAGCCCGTCCGCCGAGACCGGGACCGTGAACCCGACCGCGAAGTCGCGGTCGTCCGGCGTCAGCGGTTTGATGCAGGAGATGAAGATCTCGTCGGCGACGGCGGCGCCGGTGGCGAGCATCTGCGCGCCGCGCACCACGATCCCGTCCGGACGCTCCTCGACGACGCCGGCCTGGATGAAGTCGCCCTCCCAGGCGTGCGCGGTCGTCGCCCGCGACACCTGCGGCGGGATGATCGCGTACGAGACGTACAGGTCCTCGGCCAGGAGCCGGCGGTGGTAGCCGGTCACGCTCGCCGAAAGGTCGCGCCGTCCGGTGGTGAACGACTCGGGGGACGAGGCGAACGCCGCGAGGAACGAGCCGACGTGGTCGGGGCTGCGTCCCACCCAGCCGTGGGTGTGCCGCGCCCACGTCTCGATCGCGTGCCGCCGCGCGGCCAGGTCGTCGCGGCTACGCGGAATCGTGAAGACCAGGTTCGCCTCCGCGCCGGTCTCCTGCGCGTGGCAGGTCATCTTGTTGGCCGGGTCGGCGGCCAGGTCGAACAGCTCGGCCATCGTCGCGGCGATCGGCGCGAACGCGGGATGGTCCGTCACGTCCGCGACGCGCTCGCCGTCGAGGTAGATCTCGCGTGCGTCCTTCAACGCGGTGAGGTACTCGGCTCCCGTGCGCATCACTGAGCCCTCCGTTCTGTCTTGTAGTCACAGGTCAGGGTGGTGCCGTCGATCGTGAGGGAGAGGCGCCAGCGGCGGCCGGGGACGAACCCGCCGTCCAGCAGGGGCAGAGTTCCGGCGAAGACGACCAGGTCGCCGTCCAGGTCGACGAACTCCGCGGCGAGCCGATCCAGCAGATCGGTGGGGGTGCGCAGCTCCGCGAGGGTGCCGGACTGATAGGGACGGCCGTCGATGCTGCATTCCACACGGACGCCGTCCCAGGCGTCGTCCTTGGGCAGTTCCACGAACCGGTGACCGACGGGTTTCGGGCAGGCGGCCTTCGCGGCCGCGACGTCGGTCCGTTCGATGTCGCGGTCGGTGTGGTCGGAGCCGACGCCGAGGTAGTGCCGCCCGGCGTGCCGGACGAGGACCGGCTCGACCTCTCCGGAGGTGTTGGCGCCGGCCACCGTGATCGCGGGATCGACGGTCAGCAGGCCGGGGTCGAGCGGGTAGAAAGCGGGGACGGTCGGGGGCTCGGGGACCCCGATCGCGGCGAGCTCCTCGATGTGGGCGCGGGTCGCCGCCTCGTTCCTTCCCGTGTATCCGGCGATGATGAGGTGCCGGGGGCGGCAGCGCAGCTCGTCCTCGCCGATCAGCAATGTCAGCTCGCTCATGAGGGAAGGACCTCCGCGGCCGCGGCGTGGATCTCTCCGAAGCGGCGCCGGTCGCGCAGGACGGGGAACTCCGCACGCGTCCGTGCCACCACGCCTGGATCGATGTCACAGCGGACGATCTCCTCGGCGCCGCCCGCCTCCGCCAGGACCGTGCCCCACGGGTCGACCACGCGGGAGGCGCCGCCGAGTTTCACCTCTCCCTGCACACCGGCCGCGTTGCAGGCCACGACCAGCATCTGCTGCTCGACCGCGCGGGCCTCGGTGAGCAGCCGCCAGTGCTGACGGCGCCGTCCGGGCCACGCGGCGGGCACCGCGACCGTTTCGGCGCCGGCGTCCAGAAGCGCCCGCCAGACCTCGGGGAAACGCAGGTCGTAGCACGTGGTGGCGCCCATCGCCCCCAGCGGGGAGTGGACCGTGCCGACACCGGCGCCCGCGGTGAGCAGTTCGGCCTCGCGGGACCGGTAGCCGAACACATGGATCTTCCGGTACGTGTGGACGACCGTCCCGGACGGGTCGATGAGTACGGCCGTGTTGTGCAGCCGCCCCTCGGGGGTCCGCTCCAGGAAGCTGCCGAGGTGCAGGAAGCAGCCCAGCTCGCGGGCCCATTCCTGGCCTGCGGCCACGGTGTCCCCGGTAAGCGGCTCGGCCAACTCGGCGTACCGGTCGAACGCGAAGTAGCCGGGGAGCCACAGCTCGGGCAGCAGCACCAGGTCGGCGCCGCGGGCGTCCGCGACCATCTGGCCGACCCGCTCCCTGCGCTGTGCGGGCGGCTCCGACCCGGGGCTCTCGACCTGGACGAGCGCGACGCGGGTCATCGGCCGTCCCAGTTCGCCACCGAGGGCAGGCGCAGGACGTTGAGCGTCGAGTCCAGGTGCGCGGCGAGGGCCTGCGCCGCCCGCAGCGGATCACCGGACCGGATCGCCTCGACGATCGCGCCGTGCTCGGCGAGCACGACCCGCGCCCGGTCCTCGGCCGCCGCGATCGCCCGCAGGCCCATCCGGACCTGCCGGTCGCGCAGCGACTCGTAGAACTCGGCCAGCACCGGGTTCCCGGCCGTCCGGACGATCGCGCGGTGGAACGCCCGGTCGCACTCGATGAATCCGACGGGGTCGTCCAGCAGGCCCTTCTGGCGGTCGACCAGCTCGGTGAGCTCGGGCGCCAGCCCCGCGGCCAGCGGCGCGGCGCGCCGCACGCACCAGTCCTCGACGAGCTCGCGGGCCTGCATGACGGCCTCGATCTCGGCGTCCGACACCGGCGGGACGAAGGCGCCCTTCTTCGGCATGATCTTCAGGAAGCCCTCGGTCTCAAGCCGGAGCAGCGCCTCCCGCACCGGGGTGCGGGACATCCCGGTCGCCTCGCACACCTCCGCCTCGGTGAGGAACGTCCCCTCCTGTCGCGGCAGCGACCCGATATGCCGCTTCAGCCACCGGTACGTGGTGTCCTGCGCACTCTCCCGAGGACGGCCTTGTTGTGTGCGACTCATAGACGCAATGTATACAACATGCCGACATGGATGCAAGGGCAACTTTCCGCAGCGCATGCGGCCACGAGGTCTCCGGGAGGCGGTTCTTTCTGATCGATGAACCATCTGCCGGAGACCTCGCTGCCTTTCGTCGCACATTGGCGTCGTCACTCGATTCGGGACCGGCCTAACGGCGGGCGAGCCCGGCGCGCCGGCGACGTCGCAGCGTCCACACCCCCGCAGCGCTGATCAGCACGGGGAATGGTGATCAGCGCGGTGGATCCGCTGGTCGGCGCGAACGGAGGGGTGGATGTGGCGCCAGCGGGACTGAGTGCGATCGGCCTAGAAGTGCCGCTGGTGGACGGGGTGCGGCGGCTGTCACAGGCGCCTGCGAACACCTGGCAGTAGGGTTGGCGGCCGCCGAGCGGCGTCGCGGCCAGGGCCGCGTGGAGGGTGGCCCGGCTGAAGCTGCTGGCGGCGGCGTCCAGCAACGCGCCGAAGGTGCCGCCGTCGGGTGCGGCGGCGGTACGGGTGCTGAGACCGAAGGTGGTGTCGCCGTCGCCCATGGTGTGGGCGGGCCGGATCGCTCGCGACAGCCCGTCGTGCGCGATCTGGGCGAGTTTCTCGGCTTGCGCGACGGTGAGTTCGGCGTTGGTGGCGACCACTCCGATGGTGGTGTTCTCGTCGAGATTGGGGTCGATCGGGCCGGAACCCGGTGCCTGTTTGGGAGTGGAGGCGGCGGTCTTGCAGCCGCGCGGCGGGCGTCGGGTGGCGCCGAACTCGTTGCCGACCTCCATGTAGAGGGTGTACCGCTCGCAGCCGGCGGCCTCGTTGTAGACCTTGCCGCCGGAGTTGAGCACCACGAGCGCGCCGACGACCAGGCCGTCGCCGAGCTGGATGCTGGCGGTACCAACGCCGCCCTTCAGGCGCATACCCGGAGGGCCGCTGGTACCGGCGCCGGTGCCCGCGCCGACGCTGCCCATGTCGACGCGTCCGGGCTTGGCGGCCTTGGCCGCCTGGTAGCCGGCGTCGAAGCCGGGGGTTTTCTCGATGCGGTCGTCGGCGTCGGCGCCCTGGCCGAGGTCGAACACGAAGGATGGGAATCGCCTGGGTGGCGCCGTAAACGGGCATCCAGATGCTGTTGCGGCGCAGCGACTTCTCGTTCCTGGCCGACAGCACGGCCGGCGTAGGCCAGCCCGGCGAGGCCGAGGAAGGTGAAGGTCGTGTAGATCTCGCCCGCCTGGAGGACCCAGGTGGTGAGCGACCCGAAGTTGCGTCCGCCGACGCTCCACTCCTCCAGATTCGCGGCGGGCCTGCGGCGGCCGAGGAGGCCGATCACGCCGATGACGACCATCCCGGCGAGCGCCACCGTGAGGATGACGGATGCAAGGCGCACGAGGGCCTCCGTAACAGTGCCGACAGGGCATCTGACCTGGGCCAGTGCCAAACAGTGCCGTTAGCATGAGACTCTGCGACGCAGATACAGAACAAACTTAAAGAAATCGTCGGAATGAGCGAATCAACGGTACGGCGCCGAATGAGCCGCCTCCTGCGGAGCAAGATCGTCAGGGCACGCTGTGAACTCGCGCAAGGCGTGTCGCCGTACCCGGTTTTCGTCACCTACCACGCCACCGTGGCGTCCGACGCCCTCGACCGGATCGGCCCGGCACTCGCCGCTATTCCCGAAGTGCGCATGTGCGCTTCGGTGACCTTACAACACAACCTCGTCATCAACGGCTGGGTCCGCTCAATTCCCGATAGTCACCGCCTGGAATCATTCATTGCCCAACGCTTTCCCGAAATGACCGTCATCGGACGGTCGCTGACCCTGGCCAACACCAAGCGCATGGGCTGGATCCTGGACGAACTGCCCGTCTCCGGTCAGGACACGCTGCGTGGGAGGAGGACGACGGTCTCCGGTAGGAGCATCGCGTCGGCCGGGACGTCGCTGTCGTCGCTTCTGGTGAGGGTCAGCCCCAGCCGCAGCCGCTCTCCGGGCGACAGTTGGAGGCAGATCGGGTAGATCTCGACCACGAGCCGCACCGGTTCGTCGTCCGGCACAGGTTCAGCCGCCTCGTGCGGGTGCCAGGGCAGGACGACCTCGCCGCCGGGCGCATGCTCGCTGCGATCCTCGTCGAGCGCGCGGTGCGATGCGCGGAGCCGCCCTTCGGTCAGTTGCCGGACGCTGCCGTCGGCCTTCACGATCGACAGTCGCGCATTGAGGTCGAAGTCGGAGCAGCCCTCGGCGGCCAGCACCGCATGCAATGCCACCGGTCCGAGCAGGCGCACCGGCTCCCGGCAGGGCTCTGAGTTGAACGTGGTCGCCTCTCCCCATAGCCGCCAACCGGAGTTCGTCGAGACGTCCACCATCAGGTGAACCTGGGTTGGGGGCGGCGGCGGCACGCCGGCGGCGGACGGCAGGATCGGCACGGTTGTCGGCTCGTCGACCGGCGCCCAGCGCCGCCAGCCGATGTCGGAGGTGGCGGGCCATCCGCCGTGAGTGTGGAACTCCTCCGTGCCAACGCACCACAAGACGGCGTTGGCCTCGGGCGTGCAGGGGTTGTCGCCGATGTCGCGCAGCCAGTAGCCGAGCCACCGCGACAGCTCCTGCCGGCGCTCCTCGGTCAGGAACGGTTCGTGGCTCCACGGGCCGATCTGCAGGCGCTTCGGGCCGGAGAGCGATCGGAACGCGCGGACCGTGCCGGCCAGGAAGTAGTCGAACCAGCCGGTTCCGAAGAAGGCGGGGGTATGGATCGACGCCAGATCGGGCGAACTGGCCCGGAAGAGCTCGCCGTCGAGCCCGGTACCGACGATGTCCCGATAGAACGCCTGCAGGATGGCCGCCTGGGCCTCCGGCCGCTGGCTGTTCAGGAACGTGCCGGCTCCCCACGCTGTGTGCGACGGGATACCACCTCGCTTCCACATGTCGCGGTAGGTGTCGGCGGGTGCGACCCACGGCGCGATGCAGCGGAGGCTCCGGGGGTCGCGTTGCGCGATCAGCAGCTGGTTCAGACCCGAGTAGGAGCCGCCGACCAGGGCGGTCCGGCCGGTGCAGAAATCGGCGGCGGCGATCCATTCCAGCAGTTCCACGCCATCGTCGATCTCACGCGGCGACAGGACACCGCTGTAGGCTCCGGTGGAGCCGCCAAAGCCGCGGACATCCGCCACGAGCACCTCGTAGCCTTCGGCGATGGGACGGGCGAGCAATTCCATGTGCATCGCCGATTCCTTGCGGTACGGGGTGATCACCACGACCGCCGGAGCCGGTGCGCCGGTCGATGACGGATAGCGGAGCACCGAAAGGCGCGCTCCGTCGCTCATCTCGACGGTGAGCAGCAGCGGCCGGGGAATCTGGCAGGAATGCGCGGTTTCCGTCAACGCGGACCCTCACCTTCGATCAATGGCGGAGCCTCTCCTACAGGGGCCTCGCCCAATTTCTCGGCGAAGAACGCCACCGCCTGCATGACCAGGGGCTCGATGTCGACGCCGAGAAAGCAGTGGTCCGCCCCGGGGACGATTGCGAGGCGGCTGTCCGCGCCGCACCCGTCGAGCGCGCGGTGCAACTGCTCGCTCTGCCCGACCGGGACCACCCGGTCCGCGGCTCCGTGCGCCAGCAGCAGAGGCGGCGCTCCGGCGTGCGCGTGGGTCACCGGACTGGCGGCCTGGGCGGCGCTCAGCGCTGCGGGGATCGCCGCACCCAGCAGGAGGCCCTCGGGCGCGTGGGCGGCGTCGTGGTCGATGACCGAGTCCGGCCCGGACTGCCCCTGCATCGTGCGGAAGTCGCTCGGCGCGTACCAGACGACTCCGGCTTGCACGGCCACCCCGGCTGCCGGCTCTCCCTCCTCGACGCCGTGCGAGGCTCCGTCGTCGTCGCCGGTGAATGGGGCGTCCGGCGCGAGGCAGGCGAGGGCCGCCAAATGGCCGCCCGCCGATTCGCCCCAAACGCCGAAGCGTGTCGCGTCGATTCCGAGTTCGCCGGAATGGCGGCGCAGCCAGCGGATCGCCGCGCGGATGTCCAGTATTTGGGCCGGGAACCGCGCCTCCCCGCTGAAGCGGTAGCTCGCGTGCGCGACGGCGAAACCAGCGTCGAGCAGGTGCTCGTCAAGGCGGGCCGCCCGCAGCGGCGGGGGCATCTCCCGGTGCGTGCCGCCGAGGTAGGCGCCACCGTGGATCCAGACGACGAGCGGGACCGGCTCAGCGCCGACCGGACGCAGCAGGTCGAGCGTCAGTTCGCGGTAGCCGGGGATCCGCGCCACCACGGCGTCCGCGTACAGGTCGTGGGGCGGTGCCGCGCCGGTGATCCGCCGGGGACGCGGCGGCAGTCCCGGTTCGCCCGGCGGCAATCCCCCCTCGCTCGGCAGGCCCGGCCGGCTCGGCGGCGGTCCTGATGCGGGTGCGCTGGTCATGCGCGGGTCCTGGTCGGAAGGTCGCGCGGGTCCTGGCCGGTGTGCAGGCTCCAGGTGCTGTCGATGTGCATGGTCGCTCTCGTTTCCGGGGTGTAGGGCTCCCAGGTCGGAATGTCGGCATGCCCGGGTTCGCCGTTCCGCGCGAAGGACGTCCACGCCAATGCCATGCGCGTGGAGACGTCGCCGCGGTCGCCGCGGTCGCCCGCGAGCGGTGACAGTTCGGCGTTGTGGAAGACGAACGGCAGGTCGAGGCTGTGCGTCGCCCCGAGCAGCCCGCCGAGGATCGGCGTCCGGTAGGCGAACTCGTAGCAGTAGACGGTCCGGCTCGCCGACAACTGCGAAGCGAGGTCGAACGCGGCCGGTGCGAAGGTCGTGTCGGTCACGATCCGGGCCAGGCGCAGCCGCGCCGGTTCGGGGCCCACCCGGTCCTGGTAGGCGGTGGCGAGGGCGTCGGCGCTGATGTCGAACCGGCCTTCCGTCCAAGCGCGCAGTTGCGAATCGGAGAACGTCGCGTATTCCGGCGCGTTGCACAGGATGAGGGAGGCGTCGTGGCTGGTGTGGCCGACGAGGACGGGAACCCCGGCGCCTTCCGGAGCGGGCGATGGGTCGAGGTGGGGTGCGAAGGACGCCTGGGCCGCGTCCAGGAGGTTCTGGTCGAGGGTGAAGCCGCCCATGACGTCTCCGGTGAGGGCGCGTTGGAGTTCGAGGAGCGCCCCGGTGTCCCAGGTGGTCAGCTCCCGCGCCCGGGACGGGCTCAGCCCGGAGAGGTGTACGGCCCTCGCGGCGAGGTCGTGGGCGGCCTCCGCGGACGTCGCCAGCGGGCCCGGCGAACTCTGGATGATCGCCTTGTGGAACAGGCCGGACGCGGACGGCATCGACATCAGGTTGCGTACCTTGTCGCCGCCGCCCGACTGGCCGAACACGGTGACGTTGCCGGGGTCGCCGCCGAAGCCGTCGATGTTGTCGCGCACCCATTCGAGGGCGAGCACGAGGTCGAGCAGCCCCGCGATCCCGGCGTGCTCGAACTCCGCGCCGAGGAGCGCGTCCAGGGCCAGGTAGCCGAAGATCCCGAGCCGGTGGTTGACGGTGACCACCACGACGTCGCCGAGCCGGGCGAGGCGGTCGCCCAGGAACATCGACTCCGATCCGGCGCCGT
Source organism: Actinomadura soli (assembly GCF_005889715.1). Classification (GTDB taxonomy): domain Bacteria; phylum Actinomycetota; class Actinomycetes; order Streptosporangiales; family Streptosporangiaceae; genus Spirillospora; species Spirillospora soli. The sequence continues at coordinate 9,260 of NZ_VCKW01000074.1, read as the reverse complement.
GCTGGTAGCCGCCGCCGTGAAGCCACACCATGACCGGCCGCCGTCCTGGCGCCGCCGCCTCCGGCGTCCAGACGTTGAGGACCAGGCAGTCCTCGCCCATCGGGACACCTTCGAGCGCCGAGCCGGTCCGCGGGTAGAGGTAGTCGATCGCCTCGACCCACGAGCCGGTCGCCGCCAGCCGGATGTCGTTCTGCGGCGCGGCGCGGCCGAAGACCGTCGCGTCGCGGACGCCGTGCCAGGGCTTCGCCGGTTCCGGCGGCCGGAACCGCGCCGAGCCGCCGGTGGGCGCGCCGTACGGGACGCCGAGGAACGACGCGACGCCACGGTGCCGGACGCCGCCGACCTTCCCGGACGTGGTGTCGGCTATGACTCGCTGCTGCATGAAGGAGCTTTCTCGTGCGGGTTGGCTTGCGCGGCCCGGGGGATCGCGGCGATGAGCCGCTTGGTGTAGTCCGCGCGGGGATGGTCGTACACCGACCGGGTGGCGCCGGACTCGACGACGGAGCCGTGGTACAGGACGACCAGCTCGTCCGCGAGGTACCGGACGACGCCGAGGTCGTGCGAGATGAAAAGGTAGGCGACGCCGAGGTCGGCCTTGAGCTCGTTGAACAAGTTGAGGATCTGCGCCTGGAGGGAGAGGTCGAGTGCGCTCACCGGCTCGTCGCAGACGATCAGCCGCGGCCGCATGACCAGGGCGCGGGCGATCGCGATGCGTTGCCGCTGGCCACCGGAGAACTCGGCCGGGTAGCGGTCCGCCGCCGTGGCCGGGAGCCCGACGCGCTCCAGCGCTTCGAGCACCCGGGCCCGGACGTCGCGCGTGCCGATGGTCCGCTGGACGCGCAGCGGTTCGCTGAGCGTCCGGCCGATCGGCTTGACCGGGTTCAGTGAGCCGTACGGGTCCTGGAACACGACCTGGATCTGGCGGCTCAGCTCCCGGCGTTCGCGCCGTCCGGCCCGGGTGATGTCGCGGCCGTCGAAAGTGATCGAGCCGCCGTCGACCGGGACCAGGCCGAGGATCGCCTTGCCGAGCGTCGATTTCCCGGAGCCGGACTCTCCGACGAGGCCGACGGTGCGTCCGTGCGCGGCGGTGAGCGAGACGCCGTCCAGCGCGGTGACCGGTCCGCCGCGCCGGCGCGGGTAGCGGACGGTGAGGTCGTCGATCGAAAGCAGCGGTTCGGTCATGGCTTGGCCTCGATCACGTGCGCGGGCTGTGCGCGCAGGCAGCGGCTGCGATGGTCGTCCGTCCCCGCCACGGCGATGGGGTGCGCGGTGCATTCGTCGGTCATGTAGGGGCAGCGCGCGGCGAAGTGGCAGCCGGGCGGCCATTCGCCCGGCGCGGGGACGCCGCCGGGCATGACGTGGAGCGGCACGCCCGGGGTGCCGAGCTGCGGGTTCGCGGCCAGCAGCCCCTCGCTGTAAGGGTGCCGCGGCGCCGTGACGATCGTCGCGGTCGGTCCTGATTCCACGACCTGGCCCGCGTACATGACCAGGGTCCGCTCGCAGAGTTCGCCCACCGCGCCCCAGTCATGGCTGATCAGCAGGATCGCCATTCCCGTCTCCCGCTGCAACGTGCGCAGCAACCGCAGGATCTCCGCCTGGACGGTGACGTCGAGCGCGGTGGTGGGCTCGTCGGCGATCAGCAGCCGGGGGCCGCCCGCGAGCGCGAGCGCGATGGCGACGCGCTGCGCCATCCCGCCGGACAGCTGATGCGGGTACATCTTCGCGACGCGCTCCGGGTCGGGCAGCCGGACCTGGCCGAGAAGTTCGACGGCCCGCCGCCGGGCCGGTGCCCGGCCGGCGCCGGTATGGACGCGGACGGCCTCGGCGATGTGGCCGCCCACGGTGAACAGCGGATCCAGGGCCGCCATCGGCTCCTGCGAGACGAACGCGATCGTCGAGCCGCGCAGCCCGGCGCGTTCGCGGCGGCCCATGGCGGTGGCGTCGGCGCCGTCGATCCGGATCGAACCGCCGGTGACGTGCGTGCCGTCCGGCAGCAGGCCGAGGACGGCGCGTCCGGTCATCGTCTTGCCGCAGCCCGACTCGCCGACGATGCCCAGCGTCTCGCCGGCCCGCAGGTCGAACGACACGTCGTCGATCACCGGCGCCGGCCGTCCGCCGGGTCCGGGGACGGCGACGGCCAGGCCATCGACGCGCAGCAGGATCGGCGGGTCGTCCGCCGGTGCGGCGTTGTCCGGCCGCCGGTCGCGCTCAGGTCCCGCCGCGGCGGCGCGGGGCGGCCGGGCGCGGGCGGCCGGGCGTGCCCACCCCTCCGCCGCCGCGTCGCGGACGCCGTCGCCGAGCAGCACCAGTGCGATCACCGTGCCAGCGACGACCGCGCCGGTCGGGACCAGCATCCAGTTCTGCTGGTTCATCGCCGCGGAGGCGTCGGCCACCATGCCGCCCCAGCTGGCCTCCGGCAGGTGCACGCCCAGCCCGAGGAAGTTCAGCCCGGTCTCGGTGAGCAGGGCGGTCGCGGCGACGAGCGACAGGTTGACGAGGACGGGGCCGGTGATGCGCGGCAGCACGTGCCGCAGCGCGATGGCGAGCCGGCCGAACCCGTACACGCGGGCGGCGGCGACGTACGGCTCCCCCGCCACGGTCAGCGCCGCGGCGCGGACGACGCGGACGAGGCCGGGCGCGGTGAGCACGCCGAGCGCGGCCATCGCGGCGAGGAGCTCCTGGTCGAAGGTGGCCAGCACCATCAGCAGCACCACGATCGCCGGGATGGACATGAGCAGGTCGACCAGCGGTGACACGATCCGGTCCGCGCCGCCCGACAGCGCCGCCGACAGCCCGATCGGGATCGCGATGACGGCCGCGACCAGGACGGTCACGAGCACGCCGGTCAGCGCCGGACGCGCGCCGAACATCAGGCGGGAGGCGATGTCGCGTCCCAGCGAGTCCGTGCCGAGCCAGTGGTCGGCCGTCGGCGTCGCGAGGACGCGGGTGAGGTCGGCCTCCTGCGGCCCGTACGGGGCGAAGACCGGCGCGAAGATCGCGAGCACGACGACGGCGGCCAGGTAGAGCAGCGCACCCACCGCGAGCGGATGACGGAGCAGCCGCCGCGCCAGACCGGGACGCCCGGACGGCGCGATGACGGGCCCGGCGCCTGACGGGGCACCGGCGAGTTCCGCACCGGTCAGCGCGCGGGCAGCGGGCTCCGCGCCGGACGGGGCGGTCATGACGCCCGCACCCGCGGGTCGATCAGCGCGTACGCGATATCGGTCAGGAGATTGGCCGCGACGACCAGCAGCGTGAAATACACGGCGACACCTTGGATCACTGGAATGTCCTTGGAGCCGGTCGCGCTGACCGCGAGGCCGCCCAGCCCGGGAAGCCCGAAGACCTGCTCGATCACGACCGAGCCGCCGAGCGCGCCGACCAGCAGGATGCTCGACATCGTGCAGATCGGTATGGCCGCGCCCCGCAGCGCGTGCTTGAACACGACGCGCCGTTCGGGGACGCCGTTCGCCCGCAGATTGTCGATATGGGGACGGCCGAGGACGTCGAGCATCGCCTCTCTCGTCTGCTTGGCGATCGCCGTGACTCCGCCCAGGGCGAGCGCGGTGACCGGCAGCAGCAGCGACCGCGCCCACCCGTCCGGCGAGTCCGCGAACTTGACGTATCCGGTGGCCGGGAGGAGCCCGAGCCGGACGCTCAGCAGCGAGATCAGCAGCAGGCCGAGCCAGAAGCCGGGGATCGCGAGACCGCCGACGCTGAGCAGGTCGACCAGGCGTCCGGCCAGGGAGCCGGCCCTGCTGCTCGCGACGCCGAGGACGACGCCGAGCACGGTGGCGAGGACGGTCGCGCCGAGCACAAGGGAGAGCGTCACGGGCAGCCGCGTGCCCAGCGCGGTCGTGACCGGCTCCTTGTTCGTCAGTGAGGTGCCGAGCGAGCCGTGGAAGACGCCGTTGAGCCAATGCAGGTACTGCGCCCATATCGGCTCGTCGAGGTCGAGTTGCCGCCGCAGCCGCAGGACGTCCTCCTGTGTCGCCTGAAGCCCTGCCAGCTGGCTCGCGGCGTCTCCGGGAATCAGCGACTGGAGGACGAAGACCACGACCGACACCACGAACAGCAACGGCACGGACAGCAGGAGTCTGCGCATCAGAATGCGTTTCATCGGGCATTCCTTTCCTTCAGCGAAGACGCGTCGCGAAAGGTCAGTGCTTGGCCGCGGTGAAGAACACCGGGTTCGGGTCGAGGGCCCGCGGCGCGGTCGTGACGCCCTGGAGTCCGGGACGGGCGACCGTGACCTTGTCGATGCTCGCGAAGGGAACGAACCACGCCTGTTCGACGAGCACCTTTTGCAGCCGCTTGTAGATCGCCGGACGCGACTCGTCGTCTGCGGCGGCTCCGTCGCGCATCAGCTTGGTGATTTCGGGATGGGTGTTGGCGAACGGGTTGAAAAGGCTGCCGGTGTTGAGCAACTGGTCGGCCACCAGATACATCGGTAGCCCGCCGTATTCGAACATCTGGGCCTGGTACTTCTTGCCGGTGAGCCCGCTCGTGTAGGCGCTGATGCTGACCGGGACGTCGATCTTGGCTTTGACGCCGATCTTCGCCCAGTAGCCGGCGACGGCCTGGGCCGCGTCGGTCTCGCCGGGCTGGAGGTTGAAGGCCGCCATGACCAGCGAGAATCCGCCGGGATAGCCCGCCTGCTCGAGCAGGCTCTTCGCCTTGACGGGATCGTAGGGGTAGTGGCCGTTCAGGGACGGGTCGTATCCGTCCGCCTCGGGCAGGAGGATCTGGTCGCTCGGGGTGGCGTACTTTCCGAAAAGCGCGTTCGCCAGCGCCTTCCGGTCGACGGCGTAGTTCAGCGCCTGCCGGACGCGGACGTCGCCGAGCGCTTTGACCTGCGTCCCGCCGCGGTCGAGGAGCTGGATGTGGCCGAACAGGTACGGCCAGGTGCTGACGTTGAAGCCCGCCCGTTTCGCGGCGTCGGCGCCCTTGGTGTCGCTGATCATGTAGTCGACCTGCCCGGTGCGCATGGCGCCGAGGGCGGCGTTGGAGTCGGGGATGACCTTGACGACGACCTTCTTCCAGTTGATCGCCGCGCGGTTCCAGTAATTCGGGTTCGGGGTGAACACGTACGTCTGGTTGGTGACGCTTCCGCCGGTGTCGAGCACGTACTGACCGGCTCCGGCGGTCGAGGTGCCGAGCCTGTTCGGGTCCTTGAGCCCGAGCGGGCTGATCACATCGCCGATCGCGAAACCCTGGGTGAGGATGTAGGGCAGTTCGGGATTCGCCGATTTCAGCTCGATTCGCAGGCTGAGCGGTCCGGTGACGGTGACCTTTTCGAAGTTCTGGACGCGGGACGCGCCCAGACCTCCCGCCTTGGCGAAGTAGGCGAAGTAGTCCGCCACCCCTTGCGCGGTCAAGCTCGATCCGTCGGCGAACTTCACGTCCGGGCGCAGCGCCAGCTCGAACACCTTGTTGCCGGAGCCGACGAACTTCCACGCGGTCGCCAGACCGGGCGCGAGACTTCCGTCGGACTTGAGGTAGATCAGCGGGTCGTACGCGAGTTCCACCGGGATGATCAGTGGGTCCCCGTTGCCCGCCAGCGCGGGATTCAGGCTCTGCGGCGGGGCCGCGACCGCGATGGTCAGCGTCTCGGGATTCTGCCGCGCGGGCGTTCCCGCGGATCCGCCGCCCGCGCCTCCGCAGGCGGTCGCCAGCGCGGCCACGAGCAGCGCGCCGCCCAGAACGCCCGCAGGGCGCAGGACGGCCGCCGGGCGGTTACGGCGCGGCGCCGCACATCGGTGGGTCTTCGTTGTACCGACCACGATCTCTCCATACTTTGAAGGCAGTCGATGAGTTACTACGCGCACATGACCAGGCCAGATGATCCTGGCGGCGCTGTTAACTCACTGTTCGCACACCGTATGGCGCGTGCGGCGGCAACCGCAAGCTCTAAATCGATAAAGAGTTTGAACTAGGAAATCACTTCAAAGATTGAAGACAAAGGTCGGCGCCGTCGAAGGCGTACCGCGCCGCCCCGCGCGCGATGGCATGGCCGCCCAGCTCGGCCAGGACGACGCTCCCGCGCCAGTTGCGCGGGCTCGCCATCCGCCGCATCCCGCGGCTGACCGGATCCAGCAGCGCGGGGCCGGCGTCCGCCAGCTCACCGCCCAGGACGAAGCGCTCGGGCGCCAGCACCGCGACGACGTTCGCCAGCCCGCTGACGATGTCCTGCGCCGCGTCCGTGACGATCCGGCCGCAGCCCGGGTCGCCGGAGCGGGCCAGCTCGGCGAGCCGGCCGAGCGTGAGGTCGTCTCCGTGGAGGTCGGCGACGTGACTCAGCAGCGCCTCGCCGCCGACCTTCGTCTCCAGGCAGCCGCGGTTCCCACAGAGGCAGAGCCTGCCGCTGGTGTCGGTGGACGAGTGCCCGAGCTCCCCGATCCCGCCCGGCCCGCCGCGGTACAGCAACCCGCCGAGCAGTATCGCGCCGCCGACCCCCGAACTCAGATGCAGGTAGAGCACATCCCGGCAGCCGCGCGCGGCGCCCCACCGCACCTCGGCCAGCAGGGCGGCGTCACAGTCGTTGATCAGCCGGACGGGAAGGCCGGTCTCCTCGCCCAGCTCGCCCGTCACGTCGGCGCCGTACCAGGACGGATCGAACGCCGGCAGATGCCCGCCGAACCCCTCCGGGACGGTGTCCGAGACGGGGTCGATGGACACGCACAGCGCCAGCCCCACGCCGGCGAGCGGCCGCGACGACACCCCGTCCGCGGCGCGCACGGCCTCGATCAGCTCCACGATCGTCGCCCGCTCTTCGCCATAGGGGGACTCCGGGCCCCGCGGGCGCGACCGTTCGACCAGGACCGAGCCCTCGTGGTCGACCGCCGCCGCGGTGATCGCTTCGCGCGCGACCGTGACGGCCAGCGCCAGCTCCCCGGCGGCCGCGTCCAACTCGACCAGGTTGACGCTCCGGCCGTTCCGTCGTCCCTTCGAGAGTTTGACCCGACCATCCTGGACGAGTACACGGACAAGATTCGAAACGGTGGCCTCCGACAGCCCCGTCACCCTCGCGAGCTCGGACTGCGACAACGTACCGCCCTGCCGCAGTGCGGAAACGACCTTCTCCAGGTTCGTACGCCGCAACTCGGCGAGCGCCCCACCAGTTGGCGCCATGTCGCAAACCCTCTCGCTCATGTCCACAAGCTTTGAACTGACAGCGTAGCGCCAGTGCCCTTTGAGGACATGCCGCACGGAGAACCCGCGCAGCCCTTCTGAGGACAAACGGTTCGTAGCGGCGCCCTCGCGTAGGCACTACTCCTGGTACGTGCGGCTCACCAAGAGGCGAGGGCGTCGAGCGGTCCGGCGCGGCCGGCTTGCTTGACCAGCCTTCCCCAGCGCTCACAACGCCCGAGTTGGCTGCCGATCGCCTTCCCCGGCGGTAGCTCACCCGCAGGCGTACGGTGGGCCACCGCCCACCGCCACGCCCGCCGCTGGATGTCCACATCGCCGGTCCCGCCCAGCCGATCGTCGGCGTGTCACGGTGGGCGACTGAGGGGTAGCCGAAAGACTCCGGGGTTGGTGAAGTCGATCATTACCCCCGAGGTGGTCAAGTGTCGGTTCGTCCCCGGCCGGGACCGCAGATCCCAGAACTCACCGCACGTACGGCGCGTGCGAGCGATCCGTCCGGGACGGCAGCGATGTGGGTGCGCGATCACCTCGATGGGCTGTGGAGCGATGAGGACTTCACCTCTTGGTATCCGCGTGATGGACGTCCCGGCCTGTCGCCGGCGCAACTCGCCACGGTGTGCGTGCTCCGGTTCCTGCTCAACCTGTCGGACCGGCAGGCCGCCGAGGCGGTGCGGTGCCGGATCGACTTCGCCGCCGACGATCGGGCCGACCGGCTGCTGGATCCGGCGTTGGAGCGGATGCGGGCCGCGGGCTTGCTGAAACGGCGGGGCCGGCAGCGCACCGACTCCACCCACGTGCTGGCCGCCGTCCGCGGTCTCACCCGGCTGGAGCTGATCACCGAGGCCCGTGCGGCACTGGAAGAGCTCGTCCGCGACGCCTCGGCGTCCAGACTCGTCCGCGAGCGCGGCAGGCCGAGGCGCTGCGCCAGATCTTCGTGCAGCACTTCCTGGTCATCGACGGCAACGGTGACGCCGATACCACCGTGCGCCCGCGCACCGACGGCAACGGGGTCCCACCCGGCCGACCACGCATCGTCTCCCCTACGACGTGCAGGCCCGGTGGGGGTGCAGGGGCGACAAACGGTGGACCGGCTACCTGATCACCGAGTTCATCCTGCAGCTACGGCGCGCCGACCACGGCAGTGACCGGCGAACGCTGCGGCAGGCGCTGGCCGAGGGCGTGGCCGCGATGGAGGCCGAGCGGTACGTGCGAGCGCGGGAGCTGGAGCAGACCAACCAGCGGCTGCGCCAAGCCCAAGCCGGTGAACGCCGCGACGCAGCGGCGGCCCGCCAGGAACTGCAGCGGCAGCGGCAGGTCGTCGCCGACACCTCCCACGATCTGCGCAGTCCCCTCACCGGGCTGCAGACCCGCCTGCAGGAGGCGCTGACCGATCCCGACGCCGACTCCCGCCGCTTCTACCGCCGCTCCGACGCCCGCCGCGCCGACCCGCGCGGTACCGGCCTGGGCCTGGCGATCGCGCGCCAGACCGCCCAGGCCCACCACGGCACCCTGCGCATCGCCGACCGCCCCACCGGCACCTGCATGGGCTGCGCCTGCCCCTGAGCACCCCGCCCAGCTAACAGCCGATCTCAACGCCGTACCCCGGCCCTCCCCGGGCACTGGGCCAGCGGCGCCTCATTCCTGCCCGGGAGACTCCACGGACCGTCCTGTGACGGCATCCCCCAAGTCGTCGAACCAGGCAGGCTGCCCACCCAGCCCGAGCCGGCGCATCAGCCACTGGATATCGGCCTCGATGCCGCACAGATCACCTGGTCTGTGCTCGGCGGTCGCGCCATCGTCTGACCGGCCCGACGCCGACCCCGCGCCAGATCCCTCGGCCTCGGTTCGCCCCTTGAACGATCGGTACTGCACCGCACCGCCCATGCCGACCACACGCAACACCTCCGGCCGTCGCATGATCCCCGGCCGGGAGCGGCCAAGCGCTGGGGCTGCTGCACCGCTACAGCCCCCTGAACCACGACCGTGCCGCCGCCCATCGCCAGGTCCGCATCCATCAACTCGTCCAACACGCAACCCGCGAGAACCTCACCAATGGATGAGCACAGCCGTGCGGCACCGATCGACGTCTGCTACATTTCTGTCATTCCGTAAAT
>NZ_VCKW01000073.1 GCF_005889715.1 Actinomadura soli | reverse complement strand
CCGCGACGTCGCCGACAGGGCCGCCGAGCGGAGTTCGTCCGTTGAACGGCGGTGGGTGGGGGCTGGAGGACGGTCCGGTGCCGACCAGCTCGTCGGTGTACCGGAAGTCCTCGAAGACCTCCAGCAGGACGCCGAGCAACGCGGTGACCGAGTCGCGGCCGAGGTAGGGCTTCACCATCACCGGACTGTGGAACTCGATGCCAGGGTCGAGCGCACTGGTGATCGCGGCGAGGTCCTTGGCCTCCACCGCGTTCCGGAACGTTCCGCGTGCCGTCACCTGAGCTGCTCCCTTCACCCGCCGTCGGACGGGTCAGTTCATCGTCTGAGGCGGAACGGTGTCGGCGGGGGGCGCGCTGTCCGCGGAATCGGACGCATGATCGGAGGGCTGCGAGCTGGACGGGGAGCCGGACCGGGTGCCGGACGGGGAGCCGGACGGGGAGCCGGACGGCAGGGCGGCGAACGGGTGTGCGGTGGGGGCGGCGGCCCGGGCGAGGTCCTCGGCCCAGGCGCGGTAGCCGGCGGGCGAGGGATGGAAGCCGTCCGAGGCGAACAGCCGGCGGTCGCGCGCCATCCCCTCGTCCATGGGGGCGTGGACCGCGCCGCCCGCCACGGCCACGTCCCGCATGATCCGGTCCATGGACCGGGCCCGCGCGCCGAGGACGAGGCGCAGCGGCTGCGGGATGGCGGGGAACCGGTGCACGGGCGGCATCCCCGCGACGACCAGGGTCGCGTCCGCGTACCTGCCGCGCAGGACGGCGATGAGGTCGGCCAGGTCGGCCGTCCAGCGGCGCAGCGGCCGCCGCCGGATCAGGTCGTTGATGCCCACGGTGACCACGACCAGGTCGAGGGCCGGTGGGCCGCCCGCGGCCGGGACGAGGCCGGTCGTGACCCGGCGGGCCGTGGCGCCGTTCTCGCCGGTGACCGACCAGGCCACGCTCCGCCGGAGGCGCTCCTTCAGCGCCTCCGCGAGGAAGCCCGGCAGCGCCTGCGCGTGCTGCGACGCGCCCACCCCCGCGGCCGTGGACTCGCCGATCACCACGACCCGGAAGGCGGGGCCGGATCCGGGGTTCGCCCCGGGGACGAAGCCGTGCTCGTCGCCGGACGCGGGGTCCAGCCGGGGCGTGCGGCGCACCGTCCGCCATGCCTGGACGACCAGGACCGGCGCGAGCGGGATGAGCATCAACGACTGGGGGACGCGGGCCCGCCAGCGTCCGTTCAAGAAGGAGAATGGTTTCTTCATCTCTATCCCAGACTTAGAAAATTGTCCCCCGAGGCTCAGATCGCCCGCTCGCCGAGCAGGCTCCGTGCGATGTCCGCGATCACCTCCGCGACATAAGCGTGCCCTCTCGGGTTGAGGTGGATTCCATCGGCGCTCCACATCGCGGGGTCGGCGACTTTCGCCACCGATTCCCGCGCCGGAAAAGACATTCCGAACTCGCGTGCAGCGCGGCCGAGCTCCTCGTTGAAGTCGTGAATCCGCTGGACGGTGCGTTTCTTGCGGAACTGCGACATCGGGGCCAGGTCGAGCAGCGGCGGGCGCGGCACCGGGATCGCGAGGGCGACCGCGCCGCGGCCGGCGGCCCAGCCGAACACCTCGTCCAGCCGGGCGGCGGCGGCCGCGCGCTCGAACCCGCGGAGCGCGTCGTTCATGCCGCAGCCGAGCACGACCAGGCCGGGCCGCAGTTCCCGGACGGCGGGAAGCTGGTCGCGGACCACGTCCTCGATCGTCGCGCCCGGGTCGGAGGCGTTGAGCATCTCCTGGCGGGGAATGCCCAGGTGGCGGGCCAGCCGCCCGGCCCAGCCGAGCCATCCGCCGGCGGGGTCGGGATCGTCCTGGCCCTCGGCCACGCTGTCGCCGAGCACCACCATGGCGGGCGCGACCGCACCGGCGCCGGGGGCGCCGGTCTCCGGCACGCCGACCTGGGGAACGCGGGCCTGGGGAACGCGGGCCTCGGGGACGCCGACCCCGGAGACGCCGCCGTCCAGGGCGCCGCCGCCCATCACGCGCCGCCGCCCGGCGCGCGGGCGCCCATCACGCGCCGCCCATCACGCGACGAGTTCGAGCAGGTAGTCGGTGAGAGCCGTCACCGTCTCCCGGCGCCGGGCCTCGGCCACGTCGACCTCGACCTGGAGGTGGTCCTCGATGTCGCTGATGATGCTGATGGCGTACACCGAGTCCACGCCATAGCGCGCCAGTTCCACCGTCGGGTCGATGTTTTCCGCCGGCTTGTCGAGGTAGAAGGCGATCCTGTCAAGAAGCCACGATTGCAGCTCGTCGTGGGAAATTGTTTCCGATCCGGTCACCGCACTCCTCCCTTATATCAAAGGATCTTCGAAGCATTCGCGATAGCTATCGGAAGACGAGCAACACGCAAGATACAGGCAAATGGATGATGTGTCTCAGATCCGGATGTGAACGATCGGACACAACCATGTCTCCGTTCCGTAAATTATGTCAGTGGCGACGTAAATCGGCACAGAGCTACCGATTGGTAACCGGTGCCCTTAAATGACCCGCCGGAACCATGATCGGAAACCCCCTGTCCCCCCGCGCCCCATCGATCCGTTCCTTCTCGCGGGCCGCATCACGGCACGCGACCTGCGCCGTTTCCCAGCGGACCCGCCGCGAACGGCCGCCCGCCGCGTCCGCCGCCCCGCGCCGGCGCGCCGCCAGACGGCACGTTCCATGAGAATTTCGGACAACTGCACTGGCCGTCCAACACGGTCCGGCTCTCTTGCCCCGAGGGAAGGGACACCTTGCGGCAGGGTCAGCTCCCGTCCAGGCGGCCGGCCACCGGTACCGGGCCCCGCACCCGGGAGACGACCGGGTTCGGCTCGCGGGCCTGCGCGAACCGGTCCAGGACCGCGTGCGCGTGCCGCGACCGCCAGCGGTGCGCCGCGATCCGGTGGAACCTGGCGAGCCCCGCCGCGCCGGGACGCGCCGCGCCGGAGAGCGCGTAGCCGTGGTCGAGCAGGCGGGACGCGAGGACGTGCTCGACCAGGTCCGCCTCCCAGCCCTGCAGGCGGTCCCGCCACGCCCCGACGCTGCGGGTGTTGGGCGCCTCGTGCGTGCCGAGATGCCACGCGCGCGCGGCCGGCACCGTCCGCCGGGCGTGCCGGTACGCCCTGGTCATCTCGGGGTCGTACTCCTCGCCCAGGAAGGCGCACAGCCGCACCAGCGCGAGCCGCGGATCGGTGACGAGATCCTCGTACCGGAGCTCGTGGAAGGTGCCGGCCCCGAGGCGGGGACCGAGCCGCTTGCCCGTGTCGACCGCCTCCCGCCAGGTCAGCGCCGCCGCGTGGATGTCACCCTCGAACCACGGCATCCGCATCAGCGAGCTCACCGCGTCCCGGCCGTCCCGGACGAGATGGACGAACTGCGCGTCCGGGAACATCCGCCGGAGCATCGGCACCCGGCGGAAGTAGCTCGGGCGCTTGTCGCCCCAGCGCGGCTTGCCGTGCCGCCGCGCGTAGGCGCGGAAGACGATCGCGAGCGCGGACCCGAGCGTCGGGGGGCCGTGCACGATCTCCTCGATCACCTCGTCGGCGTCCAGCTCCAGGACCCTGAACTTCGTGTTCCCGCCGCGGGTGATCCACTCGGCCAGCGCCCGCCGGTTCGCCACGCGCTCCAGATCGCCGAACCGGTGCCGGGCCTCGTACGCGGTGTGCACGAACCTCGTCTCGGACGGGAACGCGATGCGCCGGTGCGAGTGCAGCATCTGCTGGAGCAGGGTCGTCCCCGATCTGGGACAGCCGAGCACGAAGACAGGGCGGCTGAGCTGCGGATTCATGGGCTGCGTAGGTACCCGCGCCCGCTGGGCCGAAGCCCAAGGCCAAATCAACGCAACCTGAAAGTTCCTCCGGAACCGCACAGATCGCGCAAAGCGCCCGCGGCGTGCGCGTGGTCAGCGTGTCCCGTCCGGGTGTGCGCAGCTCACGTCGGTCGCGGGGAGGACGCCGGTGCGCAGGTAGGCGTTGACGACACGGTCCGCGCACGGGACGGGCGTCAGTCCGTCGGCGCCGCGCCCGTAGACGCCGTGGGAGCGGATGTCCGCCGAGATCAGCCGCGAGCCCTTGAGCCTGCGGTGCATGGCGACGGCGCCCGCGTACGGGACGTTGTTGTCGCCCTTCGCCTGGAGGAGCAGCAAGGGGACCCGGTTGCGGAGCTCCACTCCGGGTTCACGCGGCTCGGTCCTCCAGAACGGGCACGGGAAGATGGCGTTGGCCGTCGCCGCGAAGACCGGCTGGGTGCGGCGTGCGCGCTCGATGTTCCGCCAGTACCGCTCGGGGTCGGACGGCCAGCCCCCGGCAGGCCAGGCGCCGTCGCCGCAGAAGAACGCGTTGCCGCTGTTGAACTGGTTGTCGAGCTCGGGGCTCGGGGTGTTGAACACCTCCAGCCACATGCGGAGCTCGGGGATCGGCTCGACGGGCCGTCCGGCGGCGGCGTCGGCCAGGTTGCGGACGGCCCTCGCCATGACGTCGTTGTACTCCTCGGTGCCGACGAACTGGCGCAGGATGAGGCCGAGGGCGCTCGCGTCCACCGTGGAGCCGCCGATGCGGAGCGGGCCGCTGTCCACGCGGGAGGACAGGCTCTCGACGGTCGCCCTGACCTCGCCGGGGGTGCGTCCGAGGCGGTAGGCGCCGGAGCGGCGGGCCGTCCAGGCGGCCCATTCGTCCAGGCCCCGCTCCTGGGCGGCGCCTGCGGCCTGGAAGTTCTCGTACTGCGTCAGCGCCGGGTCGGTGACGCTGTCGATCACGATGCGGCCGGCGTGCCGGGGGAACATCTGGGCGTACACGGCGCCCAGGTCGGCGCCGTAGGAGATGCCGTAGTAGGACAGCGTGCGCTCGCCCAGGACGGCGCGGATCAGGTCCATGTCGCGGGCGACGTTGCGGCTGGACGCATGGGGCAGCAGTACGGCGTTGTTCCCGTGCTCGTGGCAGCGCCGCGCGGTGTCGCGCGCGTTCCGGACCGACGCCTCGAACGCCTCGCGACGGGAGTGCGCCGGCTGCGCCTTCGGGGAGATCCCGCAGTAGATGGGAGTGCTGCGGCCGACGAACCGGGGGTCGAAGCCGATGAGGTCGTAGCGGTCCGCGGCGTCCTTCAACGCGGATCTGAGGTGGGCCGTGTAGTCCAGCCCCGGACCGCCGGGCCCGCCCGGGTTGGTGAGCAGGACGCCGCTGCGGTGCGCGCGGTCCTTGGCCTTGATCCGGGAGATCGCGAGCGTGATGGACGGGCCGCCGGGCGCCGCGTAGTCGAGCGGAGCCGTCACCTGCGCGCACTGGGCGCCCGCCTTGATCAGCTCAGTGGCGTCCGCCGGGCACGCGCCCCACCGGAGCTCCTGGCCGAGGTAGCGCGCCAGACCTGAGGAGGAGGACGGACGGGTCGGCGATGCCGCGGCCGAGGCGGTCCCCGTCCAGCCGACGAGACCGGCGGTGGCGATCGCGGCGGCGGCCATCGCGGTACGTGGGAGGGTCATGGGTCCGATCCCATCGCCTCCGCGGGTCGAAGATCATTACGGCTGGCCGGTGACCCGGGGTGGGGGCAGCCCCACGGAGGCGAGGACCCGGCTGGACGCCCACACCTGCCGCCCCCGCTAACCGAGAGGGGACGAGGCGAGACGGGGCGTCAGGCGCCGGGGCCGGGCGGCGGGGGCGGGACGTCCTTGACGCCGTGCTGCCTGAGCGACATGTCCACCGCCAGGTCCCACCGGTCGGACAGCTCCCGCGACATCGCGTACGCGTCGTCGCACATCGCCGCCGCGACCTGCGCCGTCTCCCGGTCACCGGCGCGCTCGGCGACGCGCCGCAGCATCTCCCCCGCGGCGATCTGCAGGTGGGCGGCGACGTAGGCGTCCCGCATGTGCTTGCCCGCGGGGTCGCGGCGGCTGCGGCCGAGCCCGCCCTCGACCACCGCCGCGAACAGCATCCCCGCGTCCCGCACGATGGACGGCGCGGACCCGTGCGCCTTCAGCCGGGCCTCGATCGCCCGCGTGTGCGCACGGGACCGCTCGGCGTAGCGGCCGAGCGGCCTGCACATCTCCGGCTCGTTCGCCGCGGTGGTCAGCATCTCGCTGAGGGCGGCCTGCACGTGCTGCTGCAGGGCGTGCGCGTCCTTGAGATAGCCGGCCAGCTGCCTGTCGATCGTCGTCATGCGCGAAGCCCCGTCAGCCGGACTTCCCCGGGCGCCGGCGGCGCGGTGCCGGCAGCTCCTTGACGATCACGGCGATCACGGCGAGCGCGAACAGCGCGATCATCAGGCGCAGCACGCCCGGGCCGATGCGGATTCCCTTTCTCATTCTCACTCCCTTCCCCTGTCGATGCGTGTGCACGTTCTCCTTGCGGGCGGCCGGACGGTCCCGCCCGGCCACGTTCATGCGGTCGGCTCCTCCTCGCGGAGCGCCTCGTGCCTGCCCGGCCCGGGGACGGCCGTGAGGACCCGCCACGTCTCGACCGGCAGCAGCGCGGTCGTCTCGTGGCGCCAGGGGGCCTGGCCGGTGCGCGGCGCGCCGTTCTCACCGGGGTAGAAGACCGTCCCGTCGAAGGCCAGGCCGAGCGGGACGCCGCTGTCGCCCAGGGCGCGCAGGTGGCGCTCGGCCGCGGCCCGCACGCCGTTCCGGCACGGCAGCGTGAGCGTCAGCTCCGTCCCGCCGTGGAACGTGGGCACGGTGGCGCCGCCGCGCGCCCACGACAGGCCGGCGGGCGCGATGGTCACGGTCGTGGTGAGGAGCACGCACTGCACGGGCCCGCCGTCCAACCGCCGGAGCCCGACGCGCAGGCTCAGGACGGGTGCCGCAGCGGCCGTCCCGGCCTCGACGCCGAGCACCTCCAGGCCGAGCTCGGGCCTGGCGTTCATGATCATCACCTGCCTGGTGCTGCCCGGCGGGCAGGGCCCGAAACCCCGCCCGCGATCCCCGGGTGCGGGGATTAGGGAGATTTTCCGGTGCCATGCCGGACGCCTGCCGGAACTTCGCAGAAGTGTTGCTTGACCTTGAGCGCACTCCAGCTCCTAGGTTCGAGCGCGATCGCCGTTCGAGGGCGATCGCTATCCGAGGGAGTCATCCGCATGCAGTACCGCAAGCTCGGCCGGACCGGCGTCGAGGTCAGCACCCAGTGCCTCGGCGCGATGATGTTCGGCGACGTCGGCAACCCCGACCACGACGAGTGCGAGCGCATGGTCCACCGCGCCCTGGACGCCGGGATCAACTTCATCGACACCGCCGACATGTACTCCGCCGGGGAGAGCGAGCAATTCGTCGGACGCGCCATCAAGGGCCACCGGGACGAGGTCGTCCTCGCGACCAAGTTCTGGTTCCCGATGGGCGAGGAGCGCAACAGGCGCGGCGGGTCGCGGCGGTGGATCGTCCAGGCCGTCGAGGACAGCCTCCGCCGCCTCGGCACCGACCACATCGACCTGTACCAGATGCACCGGCGCGCATGGGACACCGATCTGGAGGAGACGCTCGACGCCCTCACCGACCTCGTCCGCCAGGGCAAGGTCCTGTACCTCGGCACGTCGTCCTACCCCGCAGACCAGATCGTCGAGGCGCAGTGGGCGGCGCAGCGCCGCGGCACGGCGCGGTTCGTCTGCGAGCAGCCCCAGTACTCGATCTTCGCGCGGTCGATCGAGGAGTTCACGCTGCCCGCGGCGCGGCGGCACGGCATGGGCGTCATCCCGTGGAGCCCGCTGGCCGGCGGCTGGCTGACCGGCAAGTACCGGCGCGGCGAGCAGGCCCCGGCCGGATCCCGGTTCTCCGGGACGTCGCACCCGGCGTGGGAGCGGCGCGCCGTGGACGTGGAGCCGAACTCCCCCGTCCGCTACGACGCCGTCGAACGCCTCACGAAGATCGCCGAGAACGCCGGGCTCTCGCTGACGCACCTCGCGCTCGGCTTCGTCGCCGAGCATCCCGCCGTCACCTCGACCATCATCGGCCCGAAGACGATGGAGCAGCTGGACGACCTGCTCGCCGCCGCCGACGTGCGCCTGGACAGCGCCGCCCTGGACGCGATCGACGAGGTCGTCCCGCCGGGCACCGACATCGCGGGCATCGAGCACGGAAGCGGCAACCCCGCGCTGTCTCCCGAGAACCGTCGCCGTTCCGTTGTGGACCGGCTCTCCGCCACGGCCTGAGCGAACGAGCCGCCTCCTCCTCTGCCCGCGGGCTCAGGGGAGGGGGCTGCGGCCGAGGAAGGCGACCAGGCGGTCACCGGCGGCGGCGTCCGGGGCGGGCTCGACCGGGTCGGCGAACAGCGGCCGGCGCGCGGGCTCGGGGACCACCAGCGGGCAGACCGTCAGCAGCTCGTCCGCCAGCGCCGCCGGGATGGGCGTCCCCCGGCCCGACGCCTGCGCGATGTCCCAGCCGTGGACGGCCACCTCGATCGCCCCGGCCGCGGTCATCAGGTCCCCGCCCAGGTGGCGGTCACCGACCTCCACCCGTCTCGGCGAGACGGACGCGCGCAGCAGCCGCACGGCCCGCACCCGCACCGCCGACACCGGGTCCTCGTCCGGCGCGGGCGGCTCCGGCAGCATGTCGACGCGCCCATGGCGGATGCCGTCGTCCAGCGCCGCGAGGGAGTCGCGGAGGTGCAGCAGCAGCATCTCCAGGTCCCACGACGCGCACGGCGTGCGGCGGGACATCATGCCCGGCGTGACCGCCTGGACCGAGGTCAGCGCGAAGCCGATCGCGCGCTCCATCAGCCCGCCCTCCTGGGGGACGAGCCGTGGCGCATTCGTCCGCTCGTGCATCCGCGCTCCAATCGTGGTGCCGGCCCTACTGTTCTGTGGACCATCCGCACGACGGAAAGTCATCGGACGGCGCGGATCACGCGAGATCTTCAGTACGGGAAGAGCGAAACGCCACATTAGGGACCCAAATCCCTACGTTCGCGTCGGGCGGTCCGCTCGGTTCGGGAGGCGGCGTTCAGGAGGCGACGCCGTCCACCATCTGCAGCCGGATCGCGATCGACCGCGCCTCGGGGACGTCGAGCATCTCGAACAGGTCGAGGGCCTGGCGCCAGTGGATCCGGGCGGCGTCGGCGCCGCGGAGCTGCAGGGTCGCGCCGGCGATCCCCTCGTGCGCCTTTCCCTCCCCGTACGGGTCGCTGATGTCGCGCGCGATGGCCAGCGCCTGCTTGTAATGGTCGAGTGCGGCGGAGCAGCGTCCGGAGGCGCGGTGCGCGTCCCCGGCGCCCTGCAGAGCCCGCACACGCTGATGCGGATCTCCGACCTCGCGCGCCAGCCGTTCCGCGTCCTGATGGTGGACGAGCGCCTCCGTCGGACGGTCCATGAGCAGATACGTCACGCCGAGGCTGTTGAGAGTGTCGGCGATGTTCCGCCGCTCCCCCGTCGCGCGGAACACGGCGATCGCCTCACGATGGCAGCGCAGCGCCTCCTGGTATTCGCCCTTGTACAGGTGGACGTTCCCGATGTTGCTTTTGAGAATGGCGTTGTTGCGGCCCTCGTCGATCCGGCCGAACACCCGGGCCGCCTCCAGGTAATGCTGGACGGCGTCGCGATGGTAGCCGCGCTGCCGCTGCACTTCGCCGAGATTGTTCAGCGCCGCCGCCTCACCGCGATCGTCGCCGGTGCGCCGGTACCCGTCGAGCGAACTCCGCATGTGGACCATGGCCTCCTCATAGCGGCCGAGATACCACAGGGCCATTCCCGCGTGGTCGAGCGCTTCCGCCTCACCGTGCCGGTCGCCGAGCCACCGGTAGATTCCCTGGGATTCCTGGCAATGCGCGAGCGCCTCGCGGTAACGGCCGGTCGCCAGCAGGTAGATGCCCATCCGGTCGAGGACCTCGGCGGTGGCGGGCCGGTCGTCCGCGGTCCGGTTCAGGGCGAGCGCCTGTTCGGCCGCTTCGAGCGCTTCGGTGAAACGTCCGGTGCGTGCCCTGGTGACGCTCAATTCGTGCAGCGTCTGCGCGGTGAACGCCGCGTCCCCGAGTTCACGCGCCGCCTGGAGGGCTTCTTCTTGCGCCTCGGCGGCGCATTCATGGTGTCCGTGCACTTCCAGGTAACGGGAAAAGAGGTGCACCAGCAGCACACCGTCCTGCTTCCTTTCTCGTGCTATGGCGTGGTGGGCGAGCGCGAGGCCGTTGCGCCATTCCTCGTTCATCCATGCCTGCGCCTCGCCAATGGCCGGTGAAGGGTCGTCGTCCGCCGTCCCGTCCGGGACGGGAAGCCTGCGCCGGTGCGGATGCAGGACGCGATCCGCACGATGGACGCGTCCGAGGTAATGGTTCAGCAGGCGTCCGAGGGCGCGCCTCCGGTCCCCGTTGGAGTCCTCGGCGAACGCGCGGGACCGGGCGAACGCGCGGACGAGATCGTGCATGCGCAGCCGTCCCGGCCGGGGCTCGTCCACGAGATGGTGATCGAGCAGGGTCTCGACGGCGTCGTCCGCGACGCCGGGCGGGCATCCGCTCAGGATCGCGGCCGCCCGCGCCCCGGTCTCCGGGCACGGGCTCAGGCCCAGCCGCCGGAAGACCGTTCGCTGGTCGTCGGTGAGCGCGCGGTAGGAGAGCTCGAACGCCGCCTCGGCCAGGCCCTCGTCCTCTTCGGGGAGCGCCGGTCCGTCGAGAGGGTCGTCCTGCGGGCTCGTCACGGCGCGCCCCGCGGCGACGCGCAGCGCCACCGGCAACCGGCTGCACCGGCGGACGATGTCGTCGACCTGCTCGGCGGTGAGGCGGTCGCCCGCGATGGCGCGGACGAGCGCACGCGCCTCCTCCATGCCAAGAACGTCGAGGGGCAGGTAGCTCGCACCGGGAAGCCCGGCCAGCCGCCGCCTGCTGGTGATGAGGAACCGGGCCGGCCCGGCGGCGACGATCGCGCGGATCTGGTCCACGCCGGTGGCGTCGTCCAGCACGACGATCGCGCGCCGCCCGCCCAGCTCCCGCCGCCACAGCGCGACCCGGGCCTGGAGTTCGGCCGGGATCCGCTTGGACGGGACGCCGACCTGCCGGAGCAGTTCGGCGAGCGCGGCGTGCGGCGACATCGGCGGCCGCTCCGGGTCGTGCCCGCGCAGGTGCAGGTAGAGCCGGGCGTCCGGATACCGGTGCGCGAGCACGCGCGCCGCGCGCATGGCGAGCGCGCTCTTCCCGACGCCCGCCAGGCCGGTGATGACCGAGATCCGCGCGGGGGCCTCCCCGGCCTCGGTCGCCGGACGGGTGAGGACGCCGAGTTCCGCGTCCCGTCCGGTGAAGTCGGCGGCGACGGGCGGCATCGGATCGTCCGGGAACAGCGCGGTGGGCTGCGGGCCCGCGTCGGGGTCCGCCGTGGCCGCCGGGCCGGGCGGCGCGCCGGTGGGCTGCGGGGCCGCGCGGCGGTACCGCGGAATCGCGGCCAGGTCGAGGTCGCGCCGGAGTATCCGCTCGTGCAGGTCGCTGAGCCGCTCCCCCGGTTCCGTGCCCGTCTCGTCCGCGAGCAGCCGGTGCACCCGCCGGTAGACGGCGAGCGCGTCCGCGTGCCGGTCGCACCGGTACAGCGCGGTCATGAGCAGCGCCGCCGCCCGCTCGTCGAACGGATTCGCGGCGGTGAGCCGGGACAGGTCGCCGACGACGACGTCATGGAGACCGAGCCGCAGCTCCGCCTCGATCCGCTCCAGCCGGACGGCGTGGAGCTCCTCGCGCAGGCTCGTGCGCAGGCCGCGCGCCCATTCGCCGGGAAGCCCGGCGAGCGGCTCGTCGCCGCGCCAGAGCGCCTCCGCCTCGATGAGCAGGGAGCGGGCGTGCTCGTCGCCCCCGCTGTCGGCGATGGCGCGCGCCTGGCGGCGCAGCCGCCGGAACCGGTGGAGATCGACCGCCTCGGGGTCGAGGGTCAGGACGTAGCCGCCTGGACCGTGCCCCAGCGGCGCGTTGTCCGCGTCCGCGTCCCTGAGCCTGCGTCGCAGCCGCGACAGGTAGCTCGCCAGGTTCCCCCTCGCCCGCGCGGGCGGGTCCGGGCCCCAGATCCTGGCGGCCAGGGTGTCCGGGGAGACGGTGTGACCGCATTCCACCGCCAGGACGGCGAGCACGCAGCTCTCCTTCGGCGAACCGGCGTCGAGCCGCCGGCCCTCCACCCGCAACTCGACCGGACCGAGGAGCGCGACCTCCTCCATCGTTCCCTCCGAATGACCCCAATACGGAAGGTCTCACACGAAATGTCCAGTTACTACCCCCACTGGCGCATTGATTAGCTCTAGTGGTATTAATCCACATTGCATCTAGGGAACAAATGTTCGACTTACCGGCAATCGTGGACGACGCCCGAAAAGGTCATTCTCGGACCTCGTTGACCGTTATGCCCGATACAATCGGGCCGAAGTGACCTAAACGGGCGGTCCGGTCGATCATAGACAAGCGGCAGCAACCTCCTATGACTCACATGTCACACCGGAATCGGCTACGCTTGGGCAAGCCCGGCTCCCAATGAAGCCTCGGGCGCTGGTCGACAACGACTTTCTGCAAGTGCAGAAGCACACGCGAAAGCTGGATATAGAAACGGAGCACCGAATGGTCCCCATCTTCATTTGGTAGCAAAGGACCGGGGGGATCTCGTGAGAGTTCCACCCCGGTCCTTCTGTGGTGCTCAGTAGTCCCGCTCCCACCTGGGTTGCAATCATCCGTGCAGTCCCCTGCAAGAGTCCCGTCCAGAAGGGACGCGCATCGTGGCTCCGAGGCGGTCATCCAGGTCGCCGCATCAATCGGGGCAAGGGGGACGCAATGTCAGTCGACGGATGGTCTGTAGGACCGTTCGGCCTGGACAACGGAAAGGGTGCGACGCTCTCGGGGCTTCGGACGGTCCTCATGGTCGTCCACCATCTGACGTCGGCGACCAGGCTCGCCGACGTCGCACCGCTGGTCGAGCGCGACCGGCGGATCCAGACGGTCTACACGGTGGCGCCGACGTCGGCGCTCACCGCGGGGACGGCCCACCACCTGGCCGCGTCCGGCGCGGTGGTCGTTCCCTTCGAGCAGGCGTCGCAGACGCAGTTCGACCTGGCGGTCGCGGCGGGCGACGGGGCCCTGGAGCGGATCCACGCGCCGGTCCTCGTGCTTCAGCACGGTGCGGGCCCGGCCAAGCTGGCGCGCCGGTGGGACGGTGCGGGCCCGCCCGCGGCGCCGCCGATCGCGGGCCTGCGCCGGGAGGCGATCGTCGCGGGCGGCCGGGTCATCCCGTCCGTCCTGGCGTTCGCGCATCGCGACCACCGGGACGCGCTGGAGCGGATCTGTCCCGAGGCGCTGCCCGTGGCGCGGATCGTCGGCGACCCGGCCTACGACCGGCTCCTCGCCAGCCTCCCGTTCCGCGACCGCCACCGCGCCGCGCTCGGGGTCGCGGACGGACGGCGCCTCGTCGTCGTCTCCTCCACCTGGGGGTCGCGGGCGCTGCTCGGCCGGCACCGCGACCTGGTCCGGCAGCTCGCGCTCGACCTGCCGTCCGAGGAGTACCGCATCGTGATGGCCGTCCATCCCGTCGTGTGGAGCTGGCACGGGTTTCGCCAGCTCACCGCCTGGTACGACGACTGCCTGCGGCTCGGCGTCGGGCTGCTGCCCTTCCACGAGGGCTGGCGCGCGGCACTGGCGGCGGCCGACCTGGTGATCGGCGACCACGGGTCGGTGACCGCCTACGGCGCGGCGGCGGGCGTTCCGGTGCTGCTCGGCGCGTTCCCGGCCGACGAGGTGGTGCCGGGTTCGCTGAGCGACCTGCTGGGACGGTGCGCACCGCACCTGGACCCGCACCGGCCGCTCCTCGGCCAGGTCCAGGACGCCATCGCGAACCCGTGCTCCCGGGTGCCGCTGTGCGACCGGCTGACCTCGGAGCCGGGACGGGCGGCCGTCCTGCTGCGGCGCGAGATGTACTCGCTGATGGGCATCGAGGAGCCGGCGGAACCGCCGGCGGCCGAGCCGGTTCCGCCGCCGGAGCTGATCACCTGCCACCGCGAGCGGAGCGGCCTGTCATGAGCGCGCTCCCCGTGCACGCGCGTCTCGTGCAGGCGCGCCTCACGCGATCGCCCGTCCCGGACGGCGGCGACGCTCACGTCACAGCACAGGGGCCGCACGACAGCCTGGGCTTGACGCTGACCCGCTTCTCCGTCGCCGACGAACCGCCCACGTCCGACCCTCTCCTGGACGAACACCTGGCGATCTGTCTGGACGGCGAAGACGCCGGCTGGGCATCGGTGGCCGACGTGCTGCTGCACAACGGCCGCCGTCCGCCCGAGTGCTTCTCAGGGCTGGTGGTCTGCACCATGCAACCGGCTGGACGCTGCACCATCACCGTCAGGGACGAGCCGGACGCGGCCTTCACCACGGAGGCTGCGGACGCCGCCTGGTTCGCGTCGTTCGTCCACGCGTGGCTCGTCACCGGACACCGCGCGGGCGCGCTCGCGTCCATGCGGATCACGGTCCGCCGAGCTCCGCCAGCCGCTCCCTGATCGCCCGCGCCTGATAGGAGCCGAGCTCCTCGAAGACCGCGGCCGCCTGCTCAAGGTGGCCGCGTTCCGCGGCCGGGTCGCCGTGGCGGGCCGCGAGGCGCGCCTGCGCGACATGGATGTTCGCCAGGGAATGCCGGGCCCCGACGCGGGCGGCGGCCGCCCCCGCCTCCGCGAGGGCCTCGCCCGCCTCGGCGTCCTGGCCGTCCGCGATCAACGCGTCCGCGAGGGCGCCGAGCGTCCGTGCCCGGTTGTAGTCGTCGCCGCGCCCGGTGAAGAAGACCAGCGCCTCGCGCAGGCGTCCGGCCCCCGCCTCGGACCGGCCGTCGCGGACGAGCGCCTCCCCGAGCCGCCGGGTCATCATCGCCGTGCTCCGGGCGGCGTCCCCCGGCACACCGCGGCTGGCTTCCAGCGCCCGGGTGAAGGTCTCTATCGCGTGGGCCACGTCGCCCTGCGCCATCTGCGCGACGCCGAGGCACTCCAGCGCCGCCACCTCGCCCTCGACATGCCCGGCGTCGCGCTCCAGGGCGAGCGCCTCCCGGCCCAGCCGTGCCGCCGCGGCGAAGTCGCCCAGGTTGAGCTGCGCGACCGCCAGCGCCTCCAGCATCCGGGCCTGGGCGACGGGATCGCCGAGCGCGACGGCCGACGCGAGACCTTTCTCATGGGTCTCGACCCAGACCGCGTAATGCTTGCGAAATGTCAGGACGCCCCACAACGCTTCGCACATCTCCCAGGTATCGCGATGCGCTCCCCGCTCATGCGCATCGGCGATCAGGTCGCGGAGGAGAGGGAGTTCGCCTTCGATCCAGCCGATCGCCTCCGCCGTCCCGGAAAAGGGGACGGCGGGCGGCTCATCGAATTTCCGGCCCAGATGCCAGCGATCCGGAATGATGGCGCGGTCCGCCGCCGCCGCCATTCCCAGATAGTGGTCCATGAGCCGCTGGAACGCCTGCTCCCTCGCCGTCTCGGGCTCGACCTGATCGGCGACGGACCTGGCGTGCAAATGCGCGAGATCATGGAAGCGGAATCTGCCGTCCGCGCCGGCGTCGACCAGATTGACGTCGACCAGGGCGTCGAGATCGCGGGCGGTCTCGTCCGCGCCTTCGCCGGCGACCGCCGTCGCCGCCGGAAGCCCGAACCACCCGTTCGGATGGACGCTCATCAGCCGGTACAGCCGCGCGGCTGACTGCGGCAGATCCCGGTACGTGACGTCGAAGACGGCCTGCACGGACAGATCCTCCTCACCGAGGACGGCCAGGCGCCGCCGCTCGTCGGCCAGTTCCCCGACGAGCCGCTCGATGCGCCAGTGCCCTCGCGTCGCCAGCCGGGCCGCGGACGTGCAGAGCGCCAGCGGGAGCCGTCCGCACAGGGCGGTCAGCGACCGGACGGCCTGCGGTTCGGCCGCCGTCCGCCCGGTGCCGAGCATCCGGTCGAGCAGCTCGACGGCCCCGGTCTCGTCCAGCGGGTCCAGCGGCAGGAAGGACGCGCCGTCGACCGCCAGCCCCGACAGCCTCCGCCGGGACGTCACCGCCACCACCGAAGGCCCGCGCCCCGGCAGCAGCGGACGGACCTGCGCCGCGGACGCGGCGTTGTCCAGCAAAATGATCAACCTGCGTTCCGCCGTGAGCGTGCGGAAAAGGGCCGCCTGCTCATCGAGATCGGCGGGCACCGCCTCCGGCGCCACCCCGAGCGCCCGCAGGAACCGTCCGAGCGACTCGCCCGGAGTGGCGGGCGCCCCGGCGGAGAAACCGCGAAGGTCGGCGAAAAGCTGCCCGTCGGCGAATCCAGCGACGACGCGATGCAGCCACGCCAGCGCAAGCGACGTCTTCCCGACTCCCCCGACACCGCTGATCACGATGACGGCCGCCTGTTCACTCGCGCCGTCGCTCAGCCGCCCGAGTATTTCCAGTTCCCGGGAACGGTCGGTGAAGTAAGGGCGCGACGCCGGCAACTGGGCGGGCACGGCCGGATAGCCGGTGTTCGTGTGCAGATGTATCCCGCCATGGACGGTGCCCGCCTGAACCACCGAACCGGACACGTCCGCAGCGACTTCATTACGCAATGACGGCTTTTCGGGCCGCCATTCCTCCGCATCGCGTTCGGGCAAGGAATCAGCTCCACCGGGGGGCGAGGACGCTCAGAACCCGGGTCAACATAACCCGGCGGCCACCGCGCGGCAAGCGAAACGGGCATGACATGGCGAGCCGACAACGCAAATACGGCACATGGTGCATGGGACCGAAATAGCATAGGTGCGCTCTATTCCGTCCAGACCCCTCGGGCCCTTCCGTCACCCCCGGCTCAACCTGAACAGATGCGGGCGGGAACGGCCGGAACGTGATGAACTGAACGAATGACAGATCCGATGACCGTGGCCATTGCCACCGCCCTGGCGGGCAAGGCCGTCGAGGTGGCGAGCGAGCCGGTGCGCGCGGCCGTCGCCGAGATCTCCCGGCGCGTCCGCGAGCGCCTCCACGGCCGTCCGTCCGACGAGGAGGCGCTCGCCCGCGCGGACGACGACCCCGAGATCCTCCAGGGCGCCGTCCTGCGCCTCTTCGACGAGGACCCCGGCTTCCGCGCCGACGCCGAGAACCTCTGGAACCAGGCGCAGACAATGGCGTCCGCGTCCGACGACGGAGTCGTCAACATCTTCAACGGACAGGCCCAGAGGGTCATCCAGGCACGCGACATCAAAGGCGACCTGAACCTCGGCTAGCCGAAGACCTGTCAGCGGCGGGCCCCTCCCCTGACGGCTTGGAGAAGCCCCTCACCGCCCTGCCCGTTGACCATCCGGACCATTTTCTCCAGATCCGGAGTGAGGTTCCTGTCGTCCTGGAGTTCGGCGATGGCACCGCGTATGACGGCGTGAATACGCCGCGTCCCCGCTCCCAGCCGCGGATCGGCCGCACCATCGTCGATTCCGCGGGCGACCAGGTCAACGCCCTGCGCGCTCATGATGTACTGCACCGCCAGCACGGTGTCGAGACGAGCCTGGTTCGCGCGCAGATTTCGCGCCGACGCCATCGCCATCGTGTTGTGGTCCTCCTGCCCGTCCTTGGCGGGCCGCGAAAGCGTCCCGGACGGGAAGGCCCGAACCTGCATTTCGGGGACCAGCGCCGTCGCGACGGTCTGAAGCTGCACCATGCCGGAATTCAGCCCGACCTTCCCCCCGGCCAGATTGGCGGGCAGCCCGTAACTCCACCTGCTGGAGAGCAGCCGCGCCGACAGCTCCTGCGAGAGCACACCGGCATCGACCAGCCCGGCGTTCAGCGCGTCCAGCGAATGACCGAGAACCGCACCGTCCCAGTTGCCGCCCATCACGAACTCCACCTGCCCGTCCTCCTTCCGGAAGACCAGGGGATTGGACGTGGACGCGTTCATCTCCGGAGTGAGGACCTTCTCGGCATGGTTCAGGTTCTGCCGCAGGGACGCCAGAATGTGCGGCGCCGCGCGCACCTGATGTTGCCCCCGTTTGGCGGGCATGGGTGATGTTGCCCCCGTTTGGCGGGCATGGGTGTTGGGAGAGGTAGGGTTCGGCGATCTTGTGAAGGAGATCGTTCTCGTGCCCAAGCCTTATCCGCCGGAGTTTCGTCGGCGTGCCTTGGATCTGCTGGAGTCGGGACGATCGGTGCGGGAGGTGGCCGCGTCGCTGGGCATCGCGGAGTCCTGCCTGCACCGCTGGAAACGGCGGGACCTGATCGACCGTGGCCTGAAGCCACTCAGCCCCGCAGAGGCCGAGTCCGTCGCCCTGGCCCTGGCCCGGGGCCGGATCGCCGAGTTGGAGAACGAGGTCAAGATTCTGCGGAAGGCCGCCGCGGCGGTCGAGCAGGTGGTGCCCCCAAAAGCCCGCTTCGCCCTGGTGGCCGAGCTGGCCGTTGAGGGCGTTCCGGTCAAGCAGGCCTGTCTCACGCTCGGGGTGTCCCGGTCGGGCTTCTACGACGCCCGCATTCGCCCGCCCTCGGCGCGCGCCATCCGCCAAGCGTGGCTGACCGATCAGATCACCGCCATCCACCAGGCATCACGACAGACCTACGGATCGCCCCGAGTGCGCGCTGAGCTCGTCCAGGCCCAAGGCGTGGTCGTCTCACGCAAGACGGTGGCGGTGCTGATGCAGCGAGCCGGCCTGGCGGGGCTGCCCCTGCGTCGTCGAGCGAAGCGGGTCCCCGCATCGGTGACGGTTACTGACCTGGTGAAACGCAACTTCCACCGCGACCGGCCGAACCAGCTGTGGGTTACCGACATCACCGGGCATCCCACCCGGGAGGGCAAGCTCTACTGCTGCGTGGTCCTGGACGCCTTCTCCCGAAGGGTGGTCGGCTGGGCCATCGATTCGCGGCAGCGGGCCGATCTGGCCACCTCGGCGCTGGGCATGGCGATCGATTCCCGCGGCGCCGCCGGACAGATCCCTGATGGGATCATCCACGCAGATCACGGCACCCAATTCACCTCATGGACCTTCACCGAACGCGCACGGAGGGCAGGGCTGCTGCCCTCCCTGGGAACCGTCGGCGACCCGTACGACAATGCCGTGGCCGAGGCGTTCTGGGCACGCATGCAGACCGAGCTACTCGACCGACAACGCTGGAGAACCCGAGTCGAACTCGCCAACGCGATCTTCGAGTACATCGAAGGGTTCTACAACCGCCATCGACGCCACTCCACTCTGCACTACATGAGCCCGATACAGTTCGAAACCACCCACCCGTCGAGCCCGATCTCCTCACCCGCGAGTCCGTGAAACCGGGGCAACATCACAGGTCCACACTTTGGGGGGAAGCCCCGATGGGGCCAGCGCTACGACTACCGCTGCCCGGTCTGTGGCCGGGTGAGCGAACCGGTCACCCGCCCGGCCGCCGAGATCATCGATCACGATCGGCGCGGCCGCAGGGTCGGCGACGGACGCCCGTTCACCACCTTCACCCCGTACGCCGCCCGCACCCATGCCCGCATCCGGACCGGCCTGGAACGGTTCTGGTGGGGACACGGCGCGACCGAACGTCATGACGACGAGTTCGCTCTGGTCGTCCCGGTGGGCCGCAACGCCGTGGTCCGCACCAGCCAGGGACCGATCACCACGATCGCGACCAGGGCCCATCACGGGATCGTCTGGCCGGGCGACACCGTCGACGACTGCCATTACCGGCTCATCACCCCGCGCGAGCAGATGCTGGCCCAGCGGTTCCCGGCCGACTATGCCCTGTGCGGCACGGTCGAGCAGCAGCATGCCCAGGTGTGTAGGTTCCGAGAATGAGTGAGCAATTCCGCGCGATCATGAGCACTGGATGAGCAAAATCCGGCGATCACGAGCAACGGTGCGGTTCTCAGCAAACACGGCAGAGTCTCATGTGTCGCGGACGGTTCCGAGTGATTCTCGGACTGAGAGATGTCGACATCTGTTTGTGGGGTCCGTCACCGTATTTGTGGCCGGAGAGTCTCATCATCGCACCTGACAAAGTCGAGCGAGGCGCAACGTCCTCTCATCCCGATGACATCGTGCTGCGGCAGATAGTCTTGTCAACGATCTTCAGGTAGTCGGGTGGTAAATATTATCGATAGGTGGCGTCTGTGTCCGCATGTTCTCCAACGTTTCGTCGATGGGCGCTCTGCTGGGCCATCTTTTGGGTCTTTTGGATTTACTGTTTAGCGCTAGCCGCCGATATCGGCGTCTTTGCCAAAGTTGCACGGGGCGCAAATCTTTACTCTTTTGTCTCAGTCCACTAAGGCTCTGTTGCGTGGCCTTGGTGTCGGAATGATCGGTTCCCAGTATGCGCAGCTGATCAATGATCAATAGTTCCCATTCGACTATTGCGCCGACGGTGTCGCCTGACCACTCTAGCCATTTTGCCAGGTTGTGCCGTATTGCCAGCGTCAGCGGACTCTCGCTTCCCCAGACGTAGATTGCATCAGCCAATAAAGCCGTGAGTTCCTTGATTGCATACCCTGTGCGGTATGCGGCATTTCCGTGGATAGCATCGTATCTCCCCAGTAGGTACTGGTAACTGCTGCGGTACGGGAGGCCCACTACGTCGATCATTAGCTCCATCCGTTGTATATTCCATCCGCTCACTTGCCCCTGCTTTTCGTAGCGTGTCGTGTAGGAATGTTCAAGGGTGGGGATGATCCTCTCACAGGGAGCCAGGATTTGCATGCGGTCGGCAATGAGCTGTTCAAATTCTGCTGTTGCAAGTACATATTGTTCTGCTTTTGTGCGGACGTGGATCAGATAGGCGCGAGTATAAAAGGGAATCCCGTGTTCGGGTCCAAAAAGTTCGATCTGGTCGGCCAGCAGCCGTTCCAATTCCGTTATAGCGTTAGCCGGATCTCCGGCTTCGGATCGTGTAATCGCTCGCTCGAGTCTGGTCTTCAATGTGCGCCGGTCGGCGCTGCCGAAGACCTTTGTCTGGGCTGGCACGAGCTCTTCCAGTTCGGCCAGCGCCTCGTTCGGGTGCCCCGCCTTTGTGTGCCAACGAGCGACATTGTGGCGTGCGGTTAGTGTGTCGACATGCTCGTCGCCCAGCAGTCGCAGGCGCCATGCCAACAGGTGCTTGCCCTGGGTCACGGCGCGGTCGAACTCACCGGCCTCGGCGTGACAACTGGCAAGGCGGTCACGGATAGCGAGGGTGTCAGGGTGGTCGGCCCCGACATGCCGTACTGCCTCATCGAGCAATCCCTGGAAGTAGGGACCGGCGTCCAGGTGTTGATCGACCAGGTCGTCGCCGACCAGCAGCAGCAGCCGACGGGCATTGGAGGTCCACAGGTGTGCTCGGGCGTGGTCGAGCAGGGCATTGGCATTTGATCGCAGTGAAGTACTCAGCTCGGCCTCACGGTCGGGCCAGACCTCCAGGATGGCCTCCCCTGCGACACCGGCGGTCGTGGCCAGATCGGCGGTGCTCAGGGACTCGCGGGTGACTCGTTGTACGAGTGCGTGGACGCGAACTGCGCGAGCAGGCTGATCGGTGTCCAGCGAGAGCAGGCTGAGCCGATACAGGCACCCAATGGCGTCCTTCGTCTGCCCTGGGTCGAGCGGCCGCCCCAACCGACCCGCGAGATATGAGCTGACCGCCGAGGTGCCGAACAGGTCGGCAGGGATTCCGGCGGCATCCAGCACGGACATCAACTCGAGTATCGGCTTGGCCGATCCGACGGGATCGAGTCGGTCGGCGCGCTCGATCGACAGCGACCACGTGGCCGCCACCGTGTGATGCTGCTCGTCAGGAAGTTCCCGCTCCGTGGGCAGTACGCCAGCCAGACTGGTGCGGCGGTCACCCAGCCGCTGGCGATAGTCGGCACAGGTCAATAGCGGCCTGTCAGCAAGATAGGCTGCCGCCTGCGCCAGCGCCAGCGGTAGCCGCTCCAGATCGCCGGCCAGCCCGATCATGTCATCCCGCTCCTGGGAGGCGCTGGCTTGGTCGGGCAATCTGGCAACGAGATAGCCCAATGCCTCGCTCTGGGTGAACAGCCCGACATCCAGCACACGACGATGGTCGCCACTCAACGCGGCATCGCGGCGGCGGGTGGTAACCAGCACCTGCCCTGTGGGTGAGTGCGGCGGCCACAGCCCACGCAGGTCATTCGGTTCGATGAGATCGTCCAAGACGATCAGCCACCGCCGACGGGTCGTGGCCAACCAATCCAGCAGCCGGGCAACCGCGTCCCCCTGCGGGCCGGAGTCGATATCGTCCATGTCGGGGCTAAGGACCCGCGCGGCCACCCCGGCATAGGCGACCTGGATATCCCGGCGGGAACCGGCCGTGATCCAGGCGAGCAGATCCAGCCGCCGATGCGTCCACAGACGGTGGGCGTGATCGGCGGCCAACTGGGTCTTACCGACCCCGCCCAACCCGGCCAGCACCTGTGTACCGGACAGGTCGATCCCGGTGAGCACCACGGTGTCACCCTGCTCGAGATGCCGGGCCAGCGAACCAGCGAGGTCCCGGTCCTGAAAGCAGCTTGCTAGCGGCGGAACCGCGCCGAATCGCACCGGCCATGCCGACGAAGTTTGCGCCGCCTCACAAGAATTCAGCCCGCCCGGCGGCTGCCCCAAGCCCGGTAGCGCAAGGGCATCGCCCGCTTGCCGTCCCCCTTGCCCACTGTCCGACGTGGCAGGAAGATCGGCAGGCGGCAGGCGCGTCAGCCGATCCGCAACCACCACACTCACCAGCGCGGCACCCACGGCCACAGGCGCCCACGGCCACCACCGCCACACCCCATCGTTCAGGATCTGGTTCGCCGCAACAGCACCAGCCACAGCCAACACCGCAGCCGTGATCATCCACACCCAGCGCCAAACCCCCAAACGCCACCCCCAATCACAAATTGCACCCTCACAGCATCCCGCACAGCATCCCGCACAGCCCCGTGCGAAGCTTGATGAACCGCTACCTCACGACTTCACCTCCCACTCTGCTGGGCGCACGGAAACAGCTCAGTGATAGAGCGCGTCGAACCGCGTACCTGATTGCTCATAATCATCCGGGGCGAAGCACGGACCTGTTGCTCACGTCCAGCAACGCTGCAGGTCGTCGTCCTGCCAGTGCTCACGAATCTGCGGAACCTACAAGGTTGGCAACGCCGTCAGCGTCAACGCCGCGCACTGGATCGCCCGGCGCGTGGCGGCCGTCCGGCCTAACCGTTCAAACCCGCCGCACGCGGTTCGGCGCGCACACCCACCAGCCTCACCCCCTCCTCAGGGCCGGTGCCGCGCCCAGTCCTCCGCCCCGGCCCGCATGCGGGGGGATCGCGGCCGGACGAGGCCGGGTGATCCGGAAGACGGTTCAGCCGGCTACCCAAGAGCGGTCGCACCAGCGACCGGCCGTCTCCGGCCCGATGACCTGAGCCTCTCCCGCGGCACGCCGCGCTGCAGTTCCGCCGCGTCCAGCCTGGCAGATCGGCGCCCGGGGCCAGCGGCCCCGCCTATGCCCGCCCACCACACCGGGCCCGTGCGCTGGCCGGGGTGGAAGCCGCAGACCCCGGCCCCCGATCCGCTCTACGGCAACGCGTCGGAACATCCGCGCGGCTCGTGGCCGCCCCACAAAGGGATCAACCCCGTGATCAGACCCAACTCACGCCTCGCCCGCCTGTCACCGCCCAAATGCGCGCCGAGGCTTTACCCCCGGCCCGTACTGAAGCGCGTGATGGGGCGGCGGCTGCGGACGCTGCTGGACGAGATCGCCGTGCGGCGGCTGCAGACCAACGCGTGCGACATGCGCTACAGCGCGCAATGCCGCGGGCGGTAAAGCTGCGGAGCGGTCTACCTCGTCCCGGTCAGTTTCTACGGCCTCTTCAGCCACCAGACCGGGCAGATGGCGGCCCGGATCGTCTTGAGCGCCGCCAGGGTGTTGGTGCCGCCCTTGCGCTGCCGGTTGATGCCCCACAATCGGTCATCACCGATGGAGTAGCAACCGTGGAAGTAGCGGACGCCATGGGTGCGGTGGTAGGTGGCCGGCAGCCGATCGGGCTTGCTCTGCGGCGCCCAGCCGGTGCCATGGCACGGCCGGATCGACAACGGCCCGAACTGGTCGAAGGCGAAACACCGATCGGGAAACCGGCTGGTCACCTCCTCGATCCGATCCAACTTGGCGTCCTTGTCGGGGTCGTTGGACTCCTTCCAGGTGCGGGTGCGCTGGAAGGAGATTCCACGCTTGCGCAGGATCTGGCGGAGCCGTTCCCTGCCGATCTTCACGGGGTGGACGGTGTTGTCGCCGAGGTAGTCGGCGAGTTTGCGCAGGCTCCAGTGCGTGAACGGGCGGCCCAACTTGACCGGGCGCGTGGTGGCCGCCGCGACGATGAACTCCTCGTCGTCGCTGGTGATCTGGCGGGGACGGCCTCCCGCCCAGTTAGGGTCCAGGCAGGCCAGTCCCCGCTGGTTGAAGGCATGGATCACATCCCGGACGGTGTCCTGGTCCGCGGCCACCAGCCGTGCGATCGCCGGGACCGTCGTCCCCGACGCCGACGCCATGATGATCATCGCCCTGCGCACCCGGACCGACTCATGCCTGCCCCGCCGCACGATCTGCTGCAGCTTGCGGCCTTCCTGATCGCTCAGCCGCCGTGCCCTGACCGGTTCAGCCATCGGTACCCCTCACACTCGACAGCGCTCACATCGCAACGAGCGTGAGGGCAATGAACCCTCAAAACGCGGACCTCAACGGGCGTGTCGTCCGACCCGGTGAACGTTCGTGGTCACCGCACTAGCCGTCACCCGCGAGCGGGGAGCTGGTGAAGCAGGCGGTGCACCCGAAAGACGCTTCGAAGCCATCGCGGTGATGGCCAGCGACTGCCGGTCGATCCCGGCCTCCTAGGCGAGACGCCCGTCAAAGCGCCCGGGGATGGGACCGGTGGCAATGGTGTGGCTTCCACTGGAGGGGCCACGTCGTCGCGTAGATCTCGACGATGGGGGGCAACTTTCTGTTGCTGCGGATGGTCGTTTCCCATCACATGGCCGCGTTCGTGTGTTACGGCCTGGGGGTGGTTGGAAGGCGGTCGGGGTCTAGACGGATGAGGCCTTCGTCGTGGGCGAGGGTGGCCGCCTGTGTGCGTGTTGTGCAGGCGAGCTTGGCCATCAGGTGCTCAAGGTGGGTGGTGATGGTGCGGGAGCTGACCTGGAGTCTGGTCGCGATGTCCGCAGTCGTCTTGCCCGCTGCCACCTCCGACAGCACGTCTAGCTCGCGGGCTGTCAGGCCGTAGGGCGGTGAGCCCTGGCGGATGGCGACGACGCCGATCGGCTGGGCGCCGGAGACGGTGTGCCGGTAGGCGCGTAGGAGGCGCACTTCGTGCCAGCGGCCGGCCGGGTCGATCCATTGCCGGCGTGCCTCCGTGCGTTCGCTGGCCAGGAAGCGCCGTGCCACCTCCGGCAGCCACGGTGGCCGGGCCGTCGGGTCTGGTTCCGGGACGGCGGAGACGGTGGCGGATCGTCCGTCTTGGGTGAATGCCAGGGCCGAGAATTCTGGTGGCACGATCATGGACGGCAGTGTGGCCCCGCGGGTGACGTCCACGATTCTGGCCATGATGGGGGACACGGCGTCCAGCAGGGCGCATTCGATGGGTCCGAATGCGGTCGCGTCGGTGGAGCTGAAATGCAGCATGCCGACGTAGCGGCCGTCGTTGAGGTATAGCGGTGCGGTCATCCCGGCGACCCATCCCGGTGGGTCGAGGTGTTTGGCGTAGTATTCGCTTTTTTCGAATCCGGCCAGTTCCGGGAGTCCGATGCGGCCCGTCAGTCGCTGGCCGGAGGTGTAGCGGAAGGCGACGGTGTCGAGGAACTCCGTTGCGCCCGCCGCCGCTGTCTGGGGGGTGTAGCCGGCGAAGGCCAGTACGCGGTGGACGCTGGTGGCCGGGTCGTACTCCACCACCTCGAACGCCTCGTAGGGCAGGACGGGGCGCAGAGCCTCCAGTGCGGTCGGCACGCCCTCGGTCTGGGCGGGACGGCCGACTTGGTAGCCGACCTCGGCGATGGCCCGGAGGTGACGTGTGTCGAATTGGACATGATCGGTTCGCGGCATGCTCATGATGAGCCCCCCACGGACTTCGACGCGGTTGGCCAGGCATGCTAGCAGGCGACCTGGCGAAACGTATACGTAGATCTTCCGATGTCCAATCATTGATGAGCGACTAACGTACGCGCAAGGGGTTTGACTCCGCATTATCGGCATGCCATTAATTCGCCAGCACATTGTAATTTCGCTGGCCATTGTGCTTACATTTCGTCGATTGCCTGGCCGGAATATGGGTTTCAGACTTGGTCCACTGCATTCGGAGCGGCTGAGGAGATGACCGATGAGCACACGGGTCGTTGGACGCAGGGCGTTCATCAGAGGCGCCGGGATGGTGGGCGGCGCGGTGGCCCTGTCCGGCATCGCGGGCTGCGCCAAGAGCGATCAGACCACCCCGGCGGCCTCCGGCGGGACGATCAACAAGGACGCGATCAACTTCGTCGGCCTGTACGGCACCTCCGGCGCGCAGGCCGAGCTGGGCAAGGAGGCGGTGGACGGGCTGCGGCTGGTGCCCGCCCTGTACGGCGGCAAGCTCGCCGGGCGCCGCCTGGAGGTCGTCACCTACGACACCCAGGAGAAGATCGACGACGCCGTGCGCCGTACCCGGGAAAGCTCCTCGGCCGGCGCGCGGTTCTTCTTCGGCGGGCTGCTCTCCAACGTCGCGCTGGCGGTCAGCGACGAGGCCAACCGTGCCGGAGGGCTGTTCGCGACCGCGGCCGGCGCCGACGAGATCACCGGCAAGGAATGCCGGTCTGGCACCTTCCGCTGGGCGGTGGCCACCTACGGGGCGGTCCAGGAGACCGTCCGGCGGCTGGCAGAGCAACAGCCGTCGCTGCGGCGCTGGTACACGATCACTCCGGACTACGTGTTCGGGCAGTCCCTGCTGGCGGCGGCGAAGGAGGTCTTCCGCGCCCGCGGCATCGAGCACGTCGGCAACTCCTTCCACGGCCTGGACGCCACGGAGTTCTCCGGGTACGTCAACAACGCCGTGGCGGCACGGCCCGACGTGCTGTGCATCCTGAACTTCGGCGCCCAGTCGACCACGACGATCAAGCAGGCGGTCAGCTTCGGCGTCAAGAAGAAGATGACCATCCTGCTGGTGTGGAGCGGCGGGCTGAGCCAGTTCCGGGCGCTCGGCGCCGACACCATGGAGGGCATCTACGCCGGCGCCCAGTACTGGCACACCCTGGACACCCCGGAGAACAAGCGGTTCGTCGAAGCGTTCCGCCGCGAGCACGACGGAGCGAACCCCGGATACGGTCACGCCGTCGGCTACGCCACCGCCAAGATGATCGCCGACGGCGTCCAGAAGGCCGGCTCGGCCGACCCCGCCGCGGTGGCCAAGGCGCTGGAGGGCACCAGGTTCGCCGGTCTCACCGGCCAGGAGACGATCAGGGCCCAGGATCACCAGGTCGTGCGCGACTACCTGCTGCTGCGCGGGCGCAAGAAGTCCGCGATGGCCGACGACGACGACCTGATGGAGCTCGTCTCCCGGGGCGCCAGTGTGGTGCCCGCCGAACGCACCGGCTGCACCCTGCGGCCGCTGGGAAGCTGAGGCGCCGGTGGATTCCACACTCCTGCTCAGCCAGGCCCTCAACGGCCTGGGCAACGGCCTGATCTACTTCCTGACCGCGGTCGGCTTCACGCTGGTCTTCGGCCTGATGAACTTCGTGAACTTCGCACATGGCGCCTTCTTCGTGCTCGGTGCCTACGCGGCGTTCGAGCTGACCGGGCGCGGATGGAGCCTGTGGGTCGCCCTGCTGGTCGCGCCGTTCATCGTCGCCGCGATCGCCGCGATCGCCGAACGTGTGCTGCTGCGCCGGATGTACCGGCTGGCGCACACCTACCAGATCGTGGCGACCCTCGCCCTGGCCATCACCGTTCAGGAGATCGTGACGCTGGTGTGGGGCGCGAACTCCTTCACGCTGAACGCCCCCGAAAGCCTGTCGGGCACGGTCGACGTGGGCCCGGTCACCTACCCGTGGTACCGGATCTTCGTGGTCGTGCTGGCCGCGGCGCTGACCGTGCTGCTGTGGGTGCTGCTCGAACGGACCACGTTCGGCGCCAAGCTGCGCGCGGGGTCGGAGCGGCCCGACATGATCGTCTGCCTCGGCGTCAACGTGTTCCGGTTGTTCTCGGTGACCTTCGCCCTGGCCGCCGGGCTGGCGGCGCTCGCGGGGGTGCTGGCCACGCCGATGCGCGGCATGGCGCCCGTCACCGGCACCGAGGTGCTCGGGCTGGCGGTCGTCGTGGTGGTGGTCGGCGGCATCGGCAGCTTCGGCGGGACGCTGGTGGCCGCCCTGGCCGTCGCCGAGGTGCAGAGCATCGCGGTGGTCTACGCGCCCGCGGCCGGCAACGTGATCGTCTACGTCCTGATGGCGCTGGTGCTGCTGGCCCGCAGCGACGTGGTGATGAGGAGGCTGTCCCATGCCTGACGAGGTCACCTCGACCACCGCATCGGCTGCCGCTCCATACGCTTCCTCGATCGGGCGCTCGCCCCGCCGGGCCGGTGCGGCCCGGCGTGGCCGGAGGGCCATCATGCCGCTGGCCGCCCCTGTCTGCGCCGTCGCCGGGCTGGCGATCTTCGCGCCGAGTTACTCGCTCGCGAGCACGATCGTCATCTACGCCATCGCGGCCCTGGGCTGCAACCTGCTGCTGGGCTACACCGGGCTGCTGTCGTTCGGCCAGGGCATCCTCTTCGGCGTCGGCGCGTTCGCGGCCGGTTTGTCGTTCGTCCATTGGGACGTGCAGGCGCCGGCCGGGCTTTTGATAGCGACCGTGGCCGGGGCGGTCGTCGCCACCGTCGTGGGCAGCTTGTGCATCCTGCGCCGGGACGTGCACTTCGTGATGCTCACCTTCGCCTTCGCGTCGATGTTCGCCTACGCGGTGTACCTGTTCAAGGACGTCACCGGTGGTGAGAACGGCCTGCGCGGGTTCCCGGCGATGACCCTGGGGGCGTTCGGATCGACGTGGCTGGAATTGGACACCGGCGCGGTGATGTTCGCGGTCGCGTCGGTGACCTTCGTCGCCGCCTACTGGGCGCTGACCCGCCTCACCCGCTCAGCCTTCGGCGCCACGCTGATGGCCATCCGGGAGAACGAGGACCGCGCGATCGCGATCGGTTATCCCACGATGCTGTTCAAGCTGCTCGCCTTCACGGTGTCCGGCCTGGTCAGCGGGGTCGCGGGAGGGCTTTACGCGGTCTTTCTCGGTTCGGTGCCCGACAGCGCGCTGCAACTGGAGACCTCCACGATGATCCTGGTGATGACGATCCTGGGCGGCACCGGGTCGTTGTTCGGTTCTTTTCTGGGCTCGCTGGCGTACCTGCTGCTGTCGCATTACCTGGCGCCGACGTGGGATCGCTGGCAGATCCTGCTCGCGGCGGCTCTGCTTGCTGTGGTCCTGGCATTGCGGGGCGGTCTGTGGGGCGGGCTGCGCGGCGGGCTCGCCGCGTCCGTCGCCCTGGTCCGGGGGTGGGTGCGATGACCGGGACCCGCGACGCCACGGCGCTGGAGATGGTCGGGGTCACCCGCCGCTTCGGCGGCTTCACCGCACTGGAGGAGGTGAGCCTGTCCATCGCCCCGGGCACGCTGCACGCGATCATCGGCCCCAATGGGGCCGGCAAGACGACCCTGTTCAACATCCTCACCGGTCGGCTGCGCCCGACCGCCGGCCGGGTCCTGGTGAACGGACGGCCGGCGCATCAGTCACCGGAACACCGCCGCGTGGCCATGGGCGTCGCTCGATCGTTCCAGGTCACCAGCCTCTTCCAAGACCTGACCGTCCGGGAGAACGTCAGGCTGGCCGCGTCGGGGCGGCGGCTGCGGCGGGCGCTGTCGATGTGGCGGCCGGTCGAACACGATCACGCCGGGCTCGCGCGCGCCGGCGAGGTCCTCGACCAGGTGGGCCTGGACCGGGTCGCCGAGCGCCGGGCCGCCGAGCTCAGCCACGGGCAGCAGCGGCTGCTGGAGGTGGCCATGGCCCTGGCGCCCCGGCCGCGGATCCTGCTGCTGGACGAACCGACCTCCGGAATGGGCGTCGACGACATCCCCGCCATGGAATCCCTGCTGGCCCGGCTGGCCGGAACGCACACCGTCGTGATGATCGAACACAACATGGCCCTGACCATGCGAGTCGCCGACCGCATCACCGTCCTGGTGTCGGGGCGGGTGCTGACCTCCGGCCCACCCGAGCAGATCCAGTCCGACGTCGAGGTCCGGCGGGCCTATCTGGGCGGCGAGTTGGAGGGAGCGTCCGATGCTGACGCTGAATGAGGTCGCCGCCTTCTACGGCAAGAGCCAGGTCCTGGACGGCGTCTCGCTCGACGTGGGCACCGGGGAGACCGTCGCGCTGCTCGGCCGCAACGGAGCAGGGAAGTCCACGCTGCTGAAGTCGGTGATGGGCCTGGTGCGGCGGTCGGGACGGATCACCTTCGACGGCCACGACCTGGACCGCAGGTCGGCCTTCGAGTCCGCCCGGCTGGGAATCGCCTACGTCCCCGAGGACCGGGGAATCTTCGGCCGGCTCACCGTGGAGCAGAACCTCGCGATCTCCAGGCGCCCCGGCGCCCAGTGGAGCCTGGACGACGTCTACGACCGCTTTCCCCGCCTGGCCGAGCGGAGGCGCAACAAAGGCGACCGGCTGTCCGGCGGCGAACAGCAGATGCTGGCGATCGCCCGGGCACTGCTCGGCGCACCCCGCCTGGTGATGCTCGACGAGCCGACCGAAGGACTGGCACCGGTCATCGTGGCCCAGCTCGCCGACGTCCTGGCCGACCTGCGGCAACGCGGACCATCGGTGCTCCTTGTCGAGCAGCGCCTCGACCTTTGCCTGCAACTGGCCGACCGCGTCTACGTGCTCGACAGCGGCCGCGTGGTCTTCGACGGCACCGTCCAGGAATTCCAGGACGCACCCTCGATCCGTGACCGTCACCTGGCCCTGAAGACAGCGGGCTCCACTGATTCGCCGCACCCCGACTGACGCCCTGGCCCGCCCGATCCGCCCACAGGCCGGGCGGGCCAAAGCCCCGCGAGACCCGAGACCACAGGAGCCCCGAACCCCAGATCGGACCGGCACGGCACCCCCGCGTGATCGTCCTCGGTCCCTCCGCACCGATCGCACCCCCACATCCGCTTGCGATCTCGGTGAGGAACGGCCGCCGGCGGCCTGAGGCGGCCGGTGTCCGCGGCACCAGTCGGAAGGGAGGTCATACCGCCGGCGAGCAGCCCGCTCGCCGAAAATGTCCCACTATGCGCCATTGCGTGAGGTGAACAACCATGAAGCATCGCGGCACTCTGGGCGGCCTGATAACCGCCGCCCTGGCGCTGGGCGTGATGACGCCCGCGCCGGTCTACGCCGACGAAAAAGGCAGAACCGGACCGAACAACGCCATCACCGATGTCCCCGGCGTGACGGTCGGCCACTACACCGACACCACGAACGTTACCGGCACCACCGCGCTCATCCTGCCCGACGGGGCACTTGCCGGGGCCGACGTCCGCGGCGGAGCGCCCGGAACCGTCAACACCGACGCGCTCCAACCCGTGGCCCTGCAACCCGATGTCCATGGTCTCTTCCTGTCCGGGGGAAGCTGGATGGGCCTTTCCCCCTACGCCGGAGTCGTCCAGTACCTGCGAGAGCGCGGCCTAGGGTCGCAGTTCGGCGGGCAAGCGGTGCCCGCGGTGGGCGGAGCGATCGTCTTCGACCTCGGCCAAGGGGCCGACACGAAGCAGAAGCTGGAGAAGACCCCGGACTTCGAATTCGGTTACCGCGCCGCCAAAGCCGCCAAGTCGGGCCCGGTCGCCCAGGGATCCGTCGGCGCCGGCACCGGCACCGGCACCCCTGGGCCAACAACACGGATGAAAGGCGGAGTGGGAACCGCCAGCGTCGACCTCGGCAACGGCCTCTACGTCGGCGCGCTGGTCGTACTGAACTCCGGCGGCCGGGTGTGGAGCGAGTCCCAGGGCTGCGAGCTCTACGCGTTGTACATGGAACTGCAGAACGAGTTCGGCGACACCAAACGCCCCACCAAGTGCACGACCGCCGCCCCCGCCCTCGACGAGGACGACGGCAAGCTCGACAAGAACACCACGATCGGCGTCGTGGCCACCAACGCCAAGCTCACCTCACCCCAACTGCAGAAGATGGCGCAGGTCGCACACGACGGCCTCGCCCGGGCGATCCGCCCCGCCCACACCATGGGCGACGGGGACGCCATCTTCTCCCTCAGCACCCGCAAGGCCGACGCCCCCGACGGGGCCCGGTTCGGAGCGATCCTTGACGCGGCCGCCAGCGCCTTCTCCCGCGGCGTCGTCCACGCGACGCTCCGGGCCACGCCACTGGCCGGCCGGCAAACCTACTGCCAGGTCTTCACCGGCGCCTGCACCGGCGGGCTCACCACCCACGGCGCCGCCGCCCCAGGCACCCCCAACGACCAGGCACCACCGACCCAACCGGCGTCGGACACCCATCCGCTGATCACCGGGCCCATGGCACTGCCCGGCGCGATCCTGGCATCGGCGGCGGCCTTCGTCATGCTCCGCAGACGGACCTGGAGGCTCCGCCCATCCAGCACCTGACCACCCCCTGACCACGACAGACGAAGCCGGGCGCGGGTACGTCACCGCGCACCCGCGCCCGGCCAGCACCCGCTCGACACCAGCGGCCCACGTGAAACGCGACCTGTCCAACACGGTCGCGGAGACTTGGCCGTGGCTTCCGGCCGCTCCCGGAGCCCCGGGTACCGTCACGCGGCCGCCGACTTCCATCCGTTCATCGGCAGCGTCATGTCGATGACCGTCATCACCACGATCGGAGTGCCCGTGCTCAAGCTGCTCGACCCGGCGGGACTCGGATGAGCCCGCACGTTCCCGCCAGGATCTTCTCGGCGCGCCGGATCATCACCATGGACGGCGGCGAGCCCGAGGCGGTCGCCGTCCTCGGCGAGCGCGTCGTCGCCGTGGGCGCGCGGCGCGACCTGCGCGACCGGTTCCCCGGCGCCGAGGACGTCGACCTCGGCGACGGCGTGATGCTGCC
>NZ_VCKW01000072.1 GCF_005889715.1 Actinomadura soli | reverse complement strand
ACGCCGCCCCGCCCCCGCCACCGGACGCCGCGACGGCGGCGCGGAATCTCGCCGCGCTCACCGTCCGCGCCGAAGGCTCCGACTCCGGGTACGACCGCGACAAGTTCCCGCACTGGAGCGACCAGGGCGGCAACTGCAACACCCGCGAGGTCGTCCTCAAGCGCGACGGTAGCAACGTCAAGACGGGGTCGAACTGCTCCCCGACGTCCGGCACGTGGGCCAGCCCCTACGACGGCGCGACCTGGACGCAGGCGTCCGACGTCG
Organism: Actinomadura soli; assembly: GCF_005889715.1. GTDB lineage: Bacteria > Actinomycetota > Actinomycetes > Streptosporangiales > Streptosporangiaceae > Spirillospora > Spirillospora soli. The sequence goes on along the minus strand of NZ_VCKW01000072.1, from coordinate 32,690 downwards.
ACATCGACCACATGGTCCCGCTCGCCGAGGCGTGGCGGTCGGGCGCCTCGTCCTGGACGACATCGCGCCGTCAGGCGTTCGCCAACGACCTGTCCAGCTCGCAGCTGTGGGCGGTCACCGACAACGTCAACCAGGCCAAGGGCGACAAGGACCCGGCCGAGTGGACGCCGCCGCGCGGGTCGTTCCGCTGCATGTACGCCAGGTCCTGGATCGACGTGAAGCACCGGTACGGCCTGACGGTCGACTCGGCGGAGAAGTCGGCGCTCGGCCGCCTGCTCGGCGCCTGCTGACCGTCCTCGCCTCCGGCTCCGGCGGGGCCCGGCCTCCTCCACGGCCCGGGCCCCGCCGGTTCGCCTGGAGTCGCCGGTTCGCCCGGAGTCACCGTTCGCCCGGAGTCACCGAGGCGGGCGCGCGGTCAGCGGGTGAGGGCGCGCAGCCAGGTCGCGGCGGTCGCGAGGTGCTCGTCGGTCAGGCCGGTCATCGGGTCGATCTCCACGAGCAGATGCTCGGCGACGTCCGGCTCCCCGGCGATGCACTCGGTGGCGTCCGGCTCGTCCTCGAACCAGACGAACGGGCGGCCCTCCGTCCACGCGGCCACGTGCCGGGCCTTCCACGCGCCGAGCGTCCGCGCCTCGTTGACGCCCGGGAACTGCGGGATCGGGACGAACGGCAGCTCCGGCAGCCCGACCCGGGGCGAGATCCACACGTTGGCGTTGTCGCACCAGTAGCTCGCCCAGGCCAGCTCCGCGCCGGTGGACTCCGCCAGGTCGAGCAGGGACGGGCCGTGCGCGGGATTGAGCCACAGCTTGAACGACATGCCGTTCGGCGAGCACCGCTGCCGTTTGTAGCCGCGGTGCGGCCTCTCGAATGGGTTGAGAACCCCGTCCACGTCGAGCAGAACCACCGGCGACCCCATACCCGTGACCGTACGACATCGAGGGCCCGCCCGTCGAAGGTCATTTTCCGTCGCGTCGCCATGCCGGGGGCCGGCCGAGTAATAGGTCGCGGCTGGGCGGGCATCGTGCGGGCATGTGCCGACTGTTCGGGATGACCACCGGCGGGACGCGCGTCCACGCCACGTTCTGGCTGCTCGACGCCGCGGACAGCCTGCGCTCCCAGAGCCGCCGGATGCCCGACGGGACGGGCCTCGGCTGGTTCTCGCTCGGCGAGGAGCCCGTCCGCGACCGCGCGCCGATCGCCGCGTACGAGGACGCCGACTTCAACTCCGAGGCGCGGGCGGTCGTGTCGCACACGTTCATCTCACATGTCCGTTACGCGTCGACGGGGGTGCCCGACGTCCACAACTCCCACCCGTTCGTCATGGACGACCGGCTGTTCGCCCACAACGGCGTGGTGAAGGGCTTGGACGTCCTCGGCTCGTGGCTCACCGACGTGGACCGTGCGCAGATCCGCGGGGAGACCGACTCCGAGCTGGTGTTCGCCTACATCACGGCGGAGATCAGGCGGCACGGCGACACCACGTCCGGGCTGATCGCGGCCGTCCGGCGCATCGCCGCCGAGCTGCCCGTCTTCGCGCTGAACGTCCTGCTGGCGGAGTCGCGGCGGATGTGGGCGCTGCGCTACCCCGGCACCCACCGGCTGTGGGCGCTCCGGCACGAGCTGACCGAGCCCGGCGAGGGCCGGCGGCTGGACGCCGGGCAGGAGCCCGGGAAGCTGAGGGTCGCCGCGCACCGGGGGCCCTGCGCCTCCTGCATCCTCGCCAGCGAGCGCCTGGACGACGATCCCGGCTGGCGGCTCCTCGCACCCGGCGAGCTGCTCGTGGTCGACGGGCCGGACACGTCCTCCATGCACCCGTTCGACGCGCCGGCGCACCTGCTGACGGTGGACGACCTGTCGGCCGCGGAGTCCACCTCCCAAACCTGATCAACTCGGGCGTCCGGGACGTAGAGTGGACGGCCGAGACTGGAGGGGTCCCGGATGAAGCACGAACTCACGCTGATGGCCGTCCACGCCCACCCCGACGACGAGGTGCTGGGCACCGGCGGCCTGCTCGCGCGCTGCGCCGCCGAGGGCGTCCGCACGGTGCTGGTGACCTGCACCAACGGCGAGCAGGGCGACGACTCCGGCGGCGTCAAGCCGGGCGAGCCTGGGCACAACGCGGCCGAGGTGGCGCAGCGGCGCCTCGCCGAGCTCCGCGAGTCCGCCGGGCTGCTCGACATCGGCCATCTGGAGCTGCTGGGCTACCGCGACTCCGGCATGGCCGGCTGGTCGACCAACGACGACCCCGAGGCGTTCGCGAACATCCCGCTGGACGAGTCCGCGGGGCGGCTGGCGGAGCTGATGGAGCGCTACCGGCCGCAGGTCGTCGTCACCTATGACGAGGACGGCGGCTACGGCCACCCCGACCACATCCAGGCGCACCGCATCGCGCTCGCCGCCGCCGAGAAGACCGGCGTCCCCGACAAGGTCTACTACACCGCCATCCCGCGCTCGGGCATCCGCCGCATGTTCGACGCCGTCCAGGAGGCGGGCGTGGAGATCGACTTCGACCCGCCCGAGGACTTCGGCACCCCCGACGAGCTGATCACCAGCACGCTGGACGTGTCCGCGCACGTGGAGGCCAAGCGCGAGGCCCTGCGGGCGCACGCGAGCCAGGGCGAGAACATCTTCCTGCTGCGGCTGCCGGAGGAGATGCAGCGGATGGTGTTCTCGTTCGAGGCGTTCGTCCGGCACTACTCCCGCGTCCAGGGCCCGGACAAGGAGGACGACCTGTTCGCCGGGCTCAGGTGAGTTTCCTCGCCTGGGCCCTGTAGTGGTCCAGGACGTCCTGGCGCAGCAGGTAGCCGAACCCAGCCCGCTCAAGGCGCAGCGCCAGGCCCGCCTTGTCGGCGCCGAGCGCGGCGGCGGTCGCGCCAAGCCGCCAGTCGTGCTCGGCCAGCCGCTTGAGCAGGTATCCGCGCCTGACCTGCGCCTCCGAGAGCCGGAACGTCTTCAGGTACGCGATCCGGCCGTCCTCGCCGGTGATGGTCTCGCCGATGTGGTTCTCGCGGCGCAGCCCGAACGACGGCAGGAACCGCGCCAGCTCGAAGCCGTGCAGATGCTGCACGACCTGGCGGGAGCCGTCCTCGTCGAAGAGCTGGCCCGCCATGACGTCGTCGTGGAATCCGGCCCATTCGGCCTGGCAGAGTTCGGCCGCCGTCCGGAGATCGTCCAGCGACTTGATCCCGGTGTCGTCGATGGGCGCGGACAGGTCGCCCGCCGGCATTCCCAGCAGCCCGTCCATGTAGATCAGCTCACCGAAGAGGTCTTCGACCAGCGTCGGATGCAGGGCCCGGTAGTCGTCCGGGTGCGGGACGGCGAACGCGCTCGCCAGCGTTTCGCCGACGTAGACCAGCACGCCGCACTGCCCCGGATGGATCTCGAAGATCCTGAGCGCGTCCTCGAGCCCGCGCACGTGGAGTCCGAGGTAGGTCTCCTCGCACCGCGGCGACAGCCCGCGCGCGACCGCCCTGCGCGACCACTCCTCCCAGGCGATCTCCGGGCCGCCGAAGTGCAGCGCGAGATAGCCCTCCACCGCCAGGTGCAGCGGCAGGAAGCGGAGCCGGTCCCTGCCCGCCTTGCGCGCCATCCGCCGCGTGAACCGGACGGCCATGCGCGGCGGGGCGGCTCCGCCGTCCCTTTCGAGCAGGCGCGTCCCGTAGGAGGCGGCGGGCGTCTGGTCGCCGTCGCTCCACGTCGCCACGAACGCGTGCGGAACGAACGACACGTACGCGCGGCCGTCGCCTGACTCCACGACCGACACCGGCTCCTCGTAGAGCCGCCGGTGCATCCGCAGGTACGGGACGGGCTCGTCCCGGACGAGCGGGACGAGCCGCACCGAGCCCCACACCTGCGCCGGCCTGGTCTCCAATCCGAGCATCATGCGCGATCTCCCAGGAAACGGGCGGTCCGGTCGTCCAGGTGGGCGCGCAGCTTCGGCAGGCCGACGCGTCCCTCGGCGAACCGGGCCAGCTCGACCAGCGCCGGCAGGTCCTCGGCGTCCCGGATGCCGGCGGTCGGGACGGTCGGTGCCAGCCGCCGCACGTCGAAGTCGCCGGCGTCGTACACCGGGTTCAGATGGACGATCATCACCCGCTGCCCGGGCGCCAGCCGGTGCCCGGGGTCGAGGCGCGTCCGCCAGATCCGCAGGACGTCCGCGGCGAGGCCGGGCGGCGCGTTGTCCCAGCCGTCGGAGACGATGAGGAGCCGCTCGGGCCCGGTCTCCAACGCGTCGATGATCCGCGCACCCAGCGGCGTCGGCCCGGACGGGTACGTCAGCAGCTCGTCGGTGCGCCCGGACGTCCACAGCGGCGTGTACTCCTTGGCCAGGGCCTCCAGCAGGTAGTGCGACGCGAGCGCGACCGCCAGCGGGCGCCGCCGCTTCTGCCCTGACCCCAGCGCGGAGTAGCTGTCGTCCAGCACGGCCGCGACCCTCCCCCACGAGCCGCGCGCCGCGCCGGCCACGCGGCGGGCCGCCGTCCGCAGCGCCTCCGTCAGCTCGGCGCGCCGCGCGGACCGCTCGTCAAGCGTCAGCGACAGCGCGTACGAGGCGAGCCGGGTCAGCGGCATCTCCCGCAGGTCGGCGCGGACGGCCTCCACCTTGGCGGCGCTCGTCTGCGCGCGCAGCCGCTCCAGCCGCGTCATCCGCGGCTCGATGCGCTCAAGGAAGGTCTCCCGCGGAATCCCGTGCAGGGCCGCGAATCCCTCCGCCACCGTGTACGGCAGTTCGTAAATGGCGGCCTGCGCAAAATGCGCCCGCCGCCACTGCTCGAATATCGGCGTCGTGAACGCCGTCACGGTGAACGGCGCGAAGAGGAAGTTCCGCTGCTCCCCGCGAAGCCGCAGATGCGCATGGCGCGCCGCGACCTTCACAAGCCCGCGGTACTTGACGGAGTCGAACGCCGGGTCGCGCCGGCGCGTCCCCGGCGGCCTCCGATTATCCGCGCGGAGGGCGGGCGCCTGGCGGACTCCGGAAGGGCGGCGCGCTACCGGCCGCCCGACGAATTCGGCCGGGCCAGGTCCGTTCTCGGGTCGATGATCCAGTGGTTCGCCCGGACGATCCGTCCGGCGAAGACCACGTCCTGCTCGTCGAGGAACGTGAAGCCGAGCGAGCGGCAGATGCCGTTGGACGGCGCGTTCGTCGTCGCTGGAAAGGCGTGGACGAGCCCCCAGCAGTCCTCGTAGCGCGCCCTTTCCAGCAGCATCCGGACGGCGCGCTTGCCCACGCCCCGCCCCTGGAACTCCGGCATGACCATCCAGCCGATCTCGGAGAACACCGCGCCGTCCACGTGGTGGTGCCAGAGCGTCACCGTCCCGGCCACGGTGCCGGGGCGGCCCCCGCCGGGGACGATCATCTTGATCAGGGCCGTGCCGGACGCGGCGTCCTCGACGTCGCGGCGCACCTTCTCCTCGATGCCCTCGCGGGGCAGCGGCCCGCCGAGCTCGGCCATCATGACCGGGTCGCAGCGCATCCTGACGTAGGCGTCGACGTCCCCGGGCTCGACGTCGCGCAGACGCACCTCCGGATCCACGCCTGCAATTCTCTCAAACGCGGGCGCCGCGGTCGGGGAAACGCCTGCCGCGGTCAGGGGCGATAAGTGCCGAAATACCACTCGTTGCCGTCGATGTCGCGGGCCGCGTAGTCGCGCGAGCCGTAGTCCTGGTCGCTGAGCTCGCGGAAGATCTCGGCACCGGCGGCCCTGGCGCGGTCGTGGTGGGCGTCCGGGTCGTCGACGGCGACGTAGACGGCCGTCTTGCCGGGCTCGCCGTTGCCGAACATGAACAGGCCGGTGTCGTACTTCATCTCGGCATGGACGATCTTCCCGTCGTCGTCCCGGTGCGCGTTCACGGTCTCGAAGCCGAACGCCTTCTCCAGCCACTCCATGGACGCGGCGGGATCACTGCAGTTGATCAGCGGATAGAAGGTCCTGCGGATCTCCAAGGTCATGGCGTCCTCCCTGGTCGTTGCCTATATGCCCAGTCTGCGAGTCGCGGAGCCCGCCGTCTTGGACGAATGTGACCTCGGCTCCCGGACCGCATCATGATCGGCTGTTACTCTCCGGTCGTCGTCCGTGTCGGAAAGGGACCCGCACCGTGCAGCCTGAGCAGATCGACCGCGCGCTCGTGGACTTCGACGTCCTGGCCCGCTGGATGGACGGCGAGGGCCTGCCGGGCGGCCCGTTCGAGGACGTCCGGCCGCTGGCCGGGGGCACGCAGAACACGCTGATCCGGTTCCGCCGGGCGGGCCGCGACTACGTGCTCCGGCGCGGCCCGAGCCATCTGCGGGCCCGGACGAACGACGTCCTGCGCCGGGAGGCCCGCGTCCTGGCGGCGCTCGACGGCACCGGCGTCCCCGCGCCGCGCCTCATCGCCGCCTGCCCGGACGAGTCCGTCATGGGCGGCGCGGTGTTCTACCTCATGACCCCGGTCGAGGGGTTCAACCCCACGGTCACGCTGCCGGAACCGCACGCGGGAGACGAATCCGTCCGGCACGAGATGGGGTTGAACGCGGCCCGTGCCCTGTCGTCGCTGGGCGCGGTCGACCACGACGCCGCCGGGCTGCGCGGCTTCGGCAGGCCGGCGGGGTTCCTGGAGCGGCAGGTGAGCCGCTGGCTGTCCGAGCTCGACTCCTACGGCAAGCTCGACGGGTATCCCGGCCCCGACATCCCCGGCCTGGACGACGTCGCCCGCTGGCTGGAGGAGCGCCGCCCGCTGCGGTGGCGACCGGGGATCCTGCACGGCGACTACCACCTGGCCAACCTGATGTACTCCTTCGACGGCCCCGAGGTCGCCGCGATCGTCGACTGGGAGATGTGCACGATCGGCGACCCGCTGCTGGACCTCGGCTGGCTGCTGGCCACCTGGCCCGACCGGTCCGACGACAGCGCGTCGCTGGCCGGTCCGCTGGGCGAGGCGGGCGGCCTGCCCTCGGCGGGCGAACTGGTCGCCGCCTACGCGGAGCGCCCGGACGCCGTCGCCGGACGCGATCTGTCGTCCATCACCTGGTACGCGGTGCTCGCGTGCTTCAAGCTCGGCATCGTCCTGGAGGGCACGAACGCCCGCGCGCACGCGGGCAAGGCGCCCCGGGAGACGGGCGATCTGCTGCACTCGATCACCCTCGGCCTGTTCCGCCGCGCGCAGCGGTTCATCGCCTCCTAAGCCCTGCCCCGCGGCCCGGCGCGGCGCGGGTTGCGAAACCACGCTTCGCGACGCAGCCTGGTAAGTAACCGGCGAGAACGGGGCAGTCGGTGACGCCCTTACGCCGCACGGACGGCGAATCGAGCCACTCGCCCCGTTCCGCCGGTCATCCGCGACACGCTCCCCCGCCGCCCGGCCCCGGCCGGGAAGCCCATGTCGGATTCCTGCCAGCGCAACGGCGGGCGCACGGGGCATGCTCACCGCATGGACAGGAACTTCCGCTTCGGGGTCGTCGGCGAGTCGATCCGCTCCGGCGCCGAGCTGGCCGGCACGGCGCGGCGTGCCGAGGATCTCGGCTATGACGTGCTGGTCCTGCGCGACCACTTCGTCACCGAGCCGTTCGGCGACCAGCTCGCGCCGATGGTGGCGCTGGCGTCGGCCGCGTCCGTCACGGGCGAGCTTCGGCTCGGCACGATGGTCCTCGCGAACGACTACCGGCACCCGGTGATGCTCGCCAAGGAGGCCGCGACCCTCGACCACCTGTCGGGCGGACGGTTCGAGCTCGGCATCGGCGCGGGCTGGATGCGGGAGGAGTACGAGGCCGCGGGGATGCCGTTCGACCAGGCCGGCGTACGCGTCGGACGGCTGGAGGAGTCGCTGCGGATCCTGCGGAGCCTTCTCGCCGGCCACAAGACCACGTTCACCGGCGAGCACTACCGCGTCGAGGGCCTGACCGTGTTCCCGCCGCCGGAGCGGCGGCCGCCGCTCGTCGTCGGCGCCGGGAGCAGGCGCATGCTCGGCGTCGCCGGACGACACGCCGACACCGTCGGCATCCTGCCCCGCGCCCTCCCCGACGGGACGATCTCCGACGAGATCACCGAGCGGCTCCCGGAGACCATCGCCCGCAAGGTCGCCTGGGTCCGGGAGGCGGCGGAGGCCGCGGACGGACGGGACGTCGAACTGAGCATGATGGTCACGCCCTCGTTCGGCCCCGATCCGCGAGCCGCCGCCGCGAAGGTCGCCGTCACGCGGGGCTGGGGCGCGTCGTCGACGGATCTCGTCCTCGACATGCCGTCCCAGTTCGTCGGGCCTCCCGAGCATGTCGCCGAGCAGATGCTCGCCCGCCGGGACCGCTACGGCTTCACCTACTACCAGGTGCCGGACGCGGCGATGGAGGAGTTCGCGCCCGTCATCCCGCTCCTCGCCGGGTGAGCGGACCGCCGGGACCCGGCGTCCAGGCCACGCGGCTCCGGTTCGGTGAGGCGGGTGCGCGACCGGCGCCCCGCCGGGGCGGCGCGGGGCGACGGCCGTCTGCGGCGCATGCCGGGCGGACGCCCGCACACCGCGCTGCCGCGAGCATGTGACCGGGCACCCGCGGTCACAAGGGTCGCGTTCCAATGAGTGAAAACGACGTCTTGTCGGTTCGCGCCAGGGTGGCGCACGCTGCCACCCATGAGCGAAACGCCGTCCAATGACGCATCCCAGCGGGTCGCACTCGTCACCGGCGCGGCCGGCGGGCTCGGGCGGGAGTTCGCCATCGCCCTCGCCCGCCGGGGGCACCGGGTCGCGGGCCTCGATCTCGCCGACATGTCCGGCACCGCGGACCTGATCGGCGACGCCTTCCACCCCGTCCGCGCGGACGTGACCGACCCGGTAGAGGTGGAGGCCGCGGTGGAAGAGACCGCCGCCCGGTTCGGCGGCCTGGAGATCGTGGTCAACAACGCCGGGATCTACCCGCCGCTGGAGTTCGAGAAGACGACGCTGGACGACTGGCGCCGGATCATGCGGGTCAACCTGGATGGACCGTTCCTGGTGTCCCAGGCCGCGCTGCCGCACCTGAAGGCCGCCGGGTGGGGACGGATCGTGAACATCGTCTCGGCGGTGGTGTTCCTCGGGCCGCCCGACCTGGTCGCCTACACCACGTCCAAGTCCGGTCTCGTCGGGTTCACGCGGGCGCTGGCCAGCGCGGTCGGCGCGTACGGGATCACGGTGAACGCGATCTCCCCCGGCCTGACCCGCACCGACATGGCGGCGCGCACGACCGGCGCGGACGGCGGCTTCGAGCGGGTGCGCGACAAGCAGGTCGTCCCGCACGTCGAGGAGCCGGGCGACCTGGTGTCCACGCTGCTCTACGTGTGCGACGAGGGCAGCGGCTTCCTCACCGGCCAGACGATCAACGTCGACGGCGGCTCCGCCATGCACTGAACCCGCGCCCGCCGACCGGCGTCCGCGCCCGGCGGGCGATGCCCGACCGCACCGACCGCCCCGCCGACCGGGGCACCGAAAGGCAGGACATGAGGCCCATCGAGGCGCTGCTGGAGATCGCCCGGGACGAGGGCGTGAGCCGGATCTTCGGCAATCCCGGAACGACCGAGCTCCCCCTGATGGACGCGCTGGTGGAGGCGCCCGATCTGCAATACGTGCTGGGCCTGCAGGAGGGGTCCGTGGTGGCGATGGCGGACGGCTACGCCCGCGCGTCGCGCCGGACGGCGATGGTCAGCCTGCACGTCGCGGCGGGCGTCGCGAACGGGCTGATCGGGATGCTGAACGCGATGCGGTCCCGGTCCCCGATGGTGATCGTGGCCGGGCAGCAGGACCGGCGGCACCTCGTCCAGGACCCGATGCTGTCGGGCGACCTGGTGGGGCTCGCGGCGCCGACGACGAAGCAGGCGGTGGAGGTCCAGCACGCCTACGACCTGCCGATCGTGCTGCGCCGCGCGTTCGCGCTCGCGGCGCGTCCGCCCGCTGGGCCGGTGCTGGTGTCGGTTCCCATGGACCTGCTGGAGGAGCTCACGGACGTCGCGGTGCCGGCGCGTTCCCCGATCACGGGCCCCGGCCCGGCGACGGCCGGGGACGCCGCCGCGCTGCTCGCGCGCGCCGAACGACCCGTGGTGATCGCCGGGGACGGGGTCGGCCGGGCGGGCGCCGTCGCCGACCTGGTCGCGGTGGCCGAGCGGCTCGGCGCGGCCGTCTACCACCAGCCGATGAACGACGGGATCGACTTCCCCACCGGCCATCCCCTGTACGCGGGGATGCTGCCGCCGCACAACGCCGTCATCAGGGAGCGGCTCTCCGCCCACGACGTGGCGTTCATCGCCGGGTGCCACGCGTTCATGCCGCACCACTACACGCCGGGCCCGGCCGTCCCGGACGGGCTGGCGATCGTCCAGGTGGACGAGGACCCGGCGGAGATCGGCCGGAACTTCGCCGTCCGGCACGGCCTGACGGGCGATCTGCCCGAGACGCTGTGGGCCCTCGCCGGGCACCTGGACGGGCTCGTCCCGGACGCGCGGGAGCGGATCGAGCGGCTCGGCGCCCGGCACGCGGAGGAGCGGACCAAGGCGGAGGAGGCCGCGCGGGCGGCGTACGGGGCGTCCCCGATGGACCCGCGCGCCGCCGCGCACGCCGTCGCGTCGGGGCTCCCGCACGGGACGGTCGTGGTCGAGGAGGCGATCACCGTCGGGCTGAAGCTGCGGGAGGTGCTGCGCCAGGACTTGCCCGGCTCCTACGTGCACACGGTCGGCGGCGGGCTCGGCTGGGGCATCGGCGCGGCGATCGGCACCCGGATGGGGAACCCGGACCGCCCGGTCGTCTCGGTGCTCGGGGACGGCTGCGCGATGTTCGGCCTCCAGGGGCTGTGGAGCGCGGCCCGCTACGAGGTCCCCGTCGCGTTCGTCGTGATGAACAACGGCGAATACCGGACGCTGAAGAACACGCTCGATCAAAGTGGCGGAGCGTCGGCGAAACACGGAGAATACGTCGGCATGGACCTCGCACCCCCCGCGCTCGACTGGCAGAGCGCCGCCCGCCTCTTCGGCATCGACGCGATCCGCGCCGACTCGGCGGCCGAGTTGCGGGACGCGGTCGCCGGCGTCAAGGCGCTCGACGCCCCGCTGCTCATCGAGGCCCCGGTCACGGGGCACGGGGCCGGCGCCTGATGCCCCTGACCAGGCCCTCCGCCCGCTTCCCCGCCCGCTTCCCCGCGCTTGCCGACAGGCACGATCGCGGTGACCATCGGGATATGGATCTGCAAGGGACGGGTGAGGGGCCGCCGAGGTCGGTGCTGGCGCGCGGCCTCAGCCTGCTGGACGCGTTCGGTTCCGCCGACACCGAGCTGAACCTGACCGAGCTGGCCGCCCGCACAGGCCTGCCGAAGCCGACCGCGCACCGGCTGCTGAGCGAGCTCGTGCGGTGGGGCGGCGTTGAGCGCACGGAGTCCGGCTACCGGCTCAGCATGCGGCTGTTCGTGCTGGGCCAGCGGGCGCCGCGTCCGCGCGGGCTGCGCGAGGCCGCGCTCCCCTACCTGGAGGACCTGTACGAGGCGACGCACGAGAACATCCACCTCGCCGTCCTGGACGGGATGGACACGCTGTTCCTGGAGAAGGTCAGCGGGCGCCGTTCCATGCCCATCGTGTCGCGGGTGGGCGGACGGCTGCCCGCGTACTGCACGGCGACCGGGAAGCTGTTCCTCGCTCTCGGGCCGCCTGAGCGGCTGCAGAGCGTCCTGGACGCGGGCCTCGTCCGCTACACGCCGCACACGATCATCATGCCGGGGCTGCTGCAGCGGGAGCTGGCCCGCACCGCGGACCGCGGCTACGCCGTCAACCGGGAGGAGTCGGAGGCCGGGGTGTCCGCGGTGGCGGCGCCGGTCCTCGACCACCGGCGGCGCGTGATCGCCGCGATCTCCATCACCGGGAACGTGTGCAGGCTGGATCTGGACCGGCTGGCCCCGGCGGTCCGGACCGCCGCGCTGGCGCTGTCGAGGGAACTGGCCCGGGAGGGCGGCGCCGGTGACCTGAAAACGGGGATTCCCCGGTGATCTTTCGATACCGGGGAATCCCCGATTTTCCATGCACCGGCAGCCCTGTGCCGGGTCTGGACGAGGCCGCGCCCGCTTTGTGAGCCATTTCACTCACGACTCGCGCGCGGCCTCACATCATGAGCCGAAAGGCCGGGGCTTGCCCTTCTTGCCGGCACCGGCGCCCCACTTGAGGACTTCCCACTTGATGCCCTTCAGGTGCCCTTCGCCACCACCGGCGTTGTACTTGCTCTTCGGCTTCTCACCGTCCAGCAGGTACCGGAAGGTGTAGGTGTCGAGGTCGAGCATGACGCCCTTGTGGGACGGCCTGCCCGGCCCGCGGTCGCCGACGAAGCCGCTGATGCTGCGGCCGTTGTAGCTGACCTTGACCTTGGTGTGCATGGGCCAGCTCGGGCTGGCGAACAGGCCCTTCTGCATCGGCTTCCCGCCGGCGGGGGCGCCGGTGTCGCCGTTCACGCCCGAGCCGTCGTCCCAGAAGTAGGACGCGGTCGTCGTGCCGCTGAGCAGGACGCGGGGGCCCTTCTTGCGCTTGCTGTCGGAAGCGGACTCGCCCTTCGCCTTGTACTTCTCGGCGCTCGTGTCCGAGTGCTTCCGGGCGGCCTTGTGCTGGCCGGTGGCCGCGGCCTCCTGCGACAGTTTCTGCTGCTCGCTGGGAGCGGAGTCATCGCTTGCGGCGGCTACGCCTGCCACGAGCATGCCCGCGAGGGCGGTGCCGGTGACGCCGGTCAGGATGACATTGATCGCTCGCTGCTGCATGTAATTCCTTCGTTCGAGGTACAGGGCTGCCGCTTCGCACCGGGCGGCGTTCGCCGGGATCCGGGCATGGGGAAGCGGCTCCGAGACTCAGGACTCGGGAGATGCCGTCGCGAGGAAGACCCACTTGGAACGGTCCAGGGACATGCCTGACCGCGCCCGCGATCAAGGGCGCACGACCGTCCTTGGACGTGCGCGTATCACGGACTTCGATGAAGCGGGAGAAACGCCGACCGGGGGCTCACGGGCCCCACACGGTGCACGGCCGGTGCATGGTTCGGCCGCGGTTCGGCGTGGTGGATCCCGCCTGGCGGGCGGGAAGCGACGGCTATGCGATTGGCCAGGTCAACGAATCATTGACCCTGACCTGGGGTTGACTATATACGGCATTACCGTGCTTTCGCCAAACGGGCGATTTCTTTACCTTTGAGAAGGTAGATCTTTTTCTCGGGGAGCAGGCCGGAACGCCTTTCCCATAAGGCCTCCCGCGCACTCGGCAAGGACCGTGCACCAGGAAAAGGATCTTTAACGTCCCATGGCCAAGCACCGCGGGGTCGCGTCAAGGCAGGAGAACCGGCGGCGGGCTTGACGGGACGGCGGATGGGAGCCGTCCGCGCTGGCATCGGTGATGCGGGCGAAGGGACAGCGGAGGGGCCTGTCCACGCTGGCGGCAGGCGATGTGCGCGGTGGCCGGTGACCGGGGCCGCTACCGTCCGGACACCGAAAACCCCCGCGACCGGGACGGTGCGGGGGCGACGGCGCACAACGTGAGACAGCGCACAAGAGGAGCGAAGCGCGGTTGGGGAGCCGCCGTTTGGGCGTAGCGCCGTTGGGCGTGGCTCGGTGTGTCAGCGCCTCGGGTAGACCGGCGATGGCACGAGCGGTGTCGGGCCCGTCCCGCCGACGTACACCGAGGTTCCCGGCTGCTGGGGGACGAACGGTGATTCCGCGTAAGCGGGTTCTCCGAACGGGGACACGGCGGCCACCACGGGCCCCTGCGCCGCCGGGACGCCCTGCGCCACGGGCGGCGGGACGGAGGGCGGCACATGTGTGCCGTCGACCCAGGGTGGTTCCCCGGACGGCGCGGCACCCCGCTCCAGGCGGCGTTCGGCCAGCAGGGCCATCAGCGCGCGTGCGGAGTCGGCGTCCAGGCGGAGCAGGACGCTGGGCGTCCCCGCCTGGTCGACGAACGGGGAGACCGAGGGTGCGGTGGGCAGCTGCGGCAGCGCGGCCCGCATCTCCTCGCGGAGATCCTGGGCCAGTCGCAGCGCCTGTCGGTCACTGTCGCTCAAGTGTGCGTTCATCGCGATCTCCGGGGAGTTCACGTGCGGGAGGTCCGCGCTCATCCTGCTAGGGATGGCGTGCAGGTGCAAGAGCTGATGCACGTGCATTTTGGAAAAGTTCCTCCCGTAACCCGAGCGTCCCTCGATCGTTCCCGATCACTCCATCCTCCGCTTACCCGGCGTCCAGAACGGTTTGACCAGCACGGACGTGCGTGGCGGGACGGCGCCGCTCACCCACGTCCGGGCCGCCGTGACGTCCGCCACATGCAGCCGGATCTGCTGGCCGGGCGTCCAAGCCAGGCCGGGGACGCCACCGACGCCGACGCCCATCCACCGCTTCCGCCCGGGGGCGGGCCGCACCCCTCGATGCGGCCGCGCACGAACATCAGGTCGAGGGTCCGCCCGCGCACGCCACGGGCACCCCGAGTTCCGCTGCCATCGTCACTCTGCGTGGGCGCCAGTGCCGGGTATCTGCGTCGGCGGGCATCCTGGACGGGTGACAGTCACCCTGAGCGTTCGAGCCCTCAACCGCGCCACGCTCGCGCGGCAGCTCCTGCTGGCGCGGGAGCCGATCACGGTCACCGAGGCTGTGCGGCGGTTGTGCGGGATGCAGGCGCAGGAACCCAAGCCGCCGTTTCTGGGGCTGTGGACGCGCCTGGACGGCCTCCAGGCGTCCGACCTGCACGCCGCCCTGCACGACCGGTCGCTCGTCCGCGCCACGATGATGCGCGCCACGCTGCACCTGATGACGGGCGACGACTACACGGCGTTCCGCACGGCGATGCAGCCGATGCTGGACGGCGCTCTCCGCGTCCTGGGTGACCGCGCCCAAGGGCTGGATCTGCAGGAGGTCGTCCCGGCGGCGCGCTCGCTCCTCGAAACGGAGCCCCGCACGTTCAACGAGGTGCGTGCGCTGCTCCAAGAGCAGTTCCCGGACGTCAACGATCGGGCCCTGGGCTATGCCGTCCGGCTCTGTGTGCCGTTGGTCATGGTCCCCACCGAGGACCGGTGGGGCTTCCCCCGTACGTCACGGTTCACGCTGGCTGATGGCTGGCTGGGCACCGCCCCTGCTGCGGAGCAAGCGATAGACGAACTGATGCTCCGCTATCTGGCCGCCTACGGGCCCGCATCGGCCGCTGATGCGCAAACGTGGTCCGGGCTGTCCGCGAGCGGCGAGGCGTTGGACCGGCTACGTCCGGGCCTCCGCGTATTCGCCGACGACAAAGGCCGGGAACTGTTCGATCTTCCCGATGCCCCACGTCCCGGCGAGGACGTTCCGGCCCCGGCGCGATTCCTGCCAGAGTTCGACAGCCTCGTCCTAGCGCACGCCGACCGCAGACGAATCATCGCCGATGCGCACCGGCCGTCCCTCACCACGAAGAACCTCCGAGTCCGGGCGGTCTTCCTCTGGGACGGCTTCGCACGCGGTATCTGGGAGACGGAGTACAAGCGCAAGGTCGCCACGCTGCGGTTGCGTCCCTTCGAGCCCCTCCCCCAAACGGCCGTCGACGAACTGACCACTGAGGGAGAGTCGCTCCTAAGGTTCATCGAACCGGACGCGAAGGAGATGGTCGTCTCCGTAGCCGAGGAAGACTGATGCACACGTCTGGCGATCGTCCACGCCCGCCATTTGGAGTCGCGTACGGTTGTGCGCGGCGGACCCTATCGATCTGGCGCGCTCAGGGGAAGCGTCCATCCGCCGCCACATGCGGACATGACACTGTGAGCGTGGACAACTCCGAATAGTGATCAATCCGATACCTGCACTGATTGAAAGATCCACAATTTGGGTTCAAGCTGTCTCCGACGTCTGGAATGCCCCGCCCGTTCCTTCCGACCGCCGACAGGACACGACCAATGTTCGAGATCTGGGAGACGAGCGAGCCGGCCCGGCTCATCAGCGACGCGGGGAGCCTGAAGGTGGCGCTGGAGAAGGTCGACACGATGTGCCGCCTCCGGCACGACCAGGCCGTGGCGCACATCGGCGAAGCGCGTGAGGGCTACCACTTCGAGATCAGGAACCGCGAAGGCAAGGCCCTGGCGCGGCTGAGCTACGTCCCGGACACGTCCCGCGCCTACCAGAGCGTCGTGGTCGAGGAGATGCGCGGAGACGACGACGAGGAGTAGGGCCGTAGGCCGCCCCTTCCAGCCCCTGGCCGCAACCGCCGGGGGCTTTCGCGTGCGTTCTCGCATGTGCTCTCGGATGCGGCTCTCGCATCGACGGACTCCGCCGTGTTCCGCGAGTCTGTCGCCGCCGGGTGGCAGGATGCATGGTGCCCATGTGACCCCGGATGACGGGAGTGGCCGTGCGGAAGGCGTGGCGTCGTTCGCGCCCCGGAGAGGCGCCGACCAGGGACTCACCCGATGCACCGCCCGGAACCTCGGATGGCACCGCCACCGGAATCTCGCTCGCGGAAGCGGCGAGCGACGTGACGGCGAAGGCCCTACGCGCGCTCGCACGAGGTGACGCCACCGCCGTCAACCGCCTCATAGCCGAACTCACCGCGCCCCCCAGCAGAGTCAGCGGGGATGCGTGGAGGCTCGCCACCGGCCGGTGTCTCGCAGCACAGATGCGGCTGGGGGTCACCAGGGCCTGGGAACGGGGCTGGCAACCGGCCGATGTGGTCAGGTTCACGTCCCGTCGCCATACGGCCAGGCACGCACGGCTGGCGACGGACGCGATCGCAGCCGAGATGCGGGCCTATTCCGGCGCCACCGTGGACGACCGCTGGCGCGAGCAGCTCGCCCTCCTTGGTGCGGAGGCGTGGTGGGAGGACGACGACGAGCATCCGGGCGCGTGGTGCGAGCGCGAAGGCGTCGACCATGCGGCCTACGTCGCCGCTGCTCTGGAACTCGTCCATCTCCTGGAGTACCTGCCAAGGCTGCCGAGGATGGGCCCTCCCCCGGGCACGTCCAGCGCCGCCGATGCGCCGGGACGCCCCACGCCCTCCGCGTCGGCGGCGTCCCGCGAGGTCGGCCAGCGAACGCTGGGCAGGGTCAGGGCGCTCCTGGCCAAGGCCGAGTCCACGGAATTCCCCGAAGAGGCCGAGGCGCTCAGCGCGCGCGCCCAAGAGCTGATGGCGCGGCACAGCATCGACCATGCGCTGCTGGCCGCGGAGACGGGCGACACGGGCGGTCCGGCCGGACGGCGCATCCCGGTGGACAATCCCTACGACGCGCCCAAGGCGGTCCTGCTGACGGTGGTGGCTGAGGCCAACCGCTGCCGGGCGGTGTGGCATCGGGAACTGGGATTCGCCACTGTCCTCGGGTTCCCGGCCGATCTGGCGGCGGTGGAGATGCTGTTCACGTCGCTGCTCGTCCAGGCGACGGCCGCCATGGTCCATGCGGGTCCCAGGCGCGACGCGCGGGGACGGTCACGGACGCGTTCGTTCCGCCACGCCTTCCTGAACGCCTACGCCGCCCGCATCGGGGAGCGGCTGCGTGAGGCGGCGAACCGGGCGGCCGCGGGCGCCGGCGGGAAGGATCTGCTTCCCGTGCTGGCCGCGCGCGACCGAGCCGTCGACCACGCGGTCGACACGATGTTCCCGAACCTCGCCAAGGGACGGGCGGGTTCGGTGTCCAACTACGAGGGCTGGGTGGCCGGGCGGGCGGCCGCGGACCTCGCCACCTTGAACGGGCGCCTCGAGGTCACCGGGGCGTTCCACCGTTCTTAGGGCACGGCGTCCCCCCGGGGGGCGAGGGGGACATCCGATCATGTGTTCTTTCTTCCTTCTCCTGGGAGCGGTCAGGCCCTCTTGCGCCTGGTGTTGCCGCCACGGCCACGCAGCGGCACGCCCGCCTCCTTCAGGACGTTGTAGATGAACCCGTACGACCGGCCGGTCTCGGCCGCCAGGTCACGGATGCTCTCACCGGCGGCGTACCGCGGCGCCAGCTCGGCAGCGAGCCGGGTGCGTTCGGCACCGGTGACGCGGGTGCCCCTAGACATCGTTCTGGCCACGGGGACCTCCTCTTCGCAAGGCTGTGCGGCTGGGGGGCAGTCCCCGCAGCTCACAGCAGTGTTGATCTCCCCAACGTACACATTCCCCTGATTAGAGCGTCGATGCCGCGCGAATCACCACGAATTCGGCCGAAGCTGGTCTTTTTCGTGGTGAACGGCGTGTCGCCCCCCTGACGTACGGCCTCTGGGACCGCAGCAGCCCGGCCGTCCCACAGGAGCGTCCACCCGTACCGGCCCGCCGATACGGCGGAGATGGCCTGAATCCCAAGCAGACCAGGAGACCTGGGCGGTTCTGGCACGATTCACTACTAGCCAACGATGCGCACGCTGCTGGAGGACGCCATGCCCGAGGACGCAACGACGGAGTTCTGGAAGGACCTGAAGCCGCTCGAGAACGCGCAGAAGCCGGACGCGCTGCCCGAGCTCTACCTGTCGAAGGTCGCCACCGACGACGACCGCTACTACGTGCCGTTCACCGATACCGTCGGCTCGCGTCCGCTGTGGATCAACGTCAAGGACAACTCCTGGTCGGACATCCTGCGTGCCACCAGCGCCGGTCTGGTGAACCGGCACTACCACCCGCATGAGGTGTTCGCCTACACCATCTCCGGCAAATGGGGGTACCTCGAACGTCCCTGGACGGCCACCGCCGGGGACTTCATCTACGAGGCGCCCGGTGAGGGCCACACGCTCGTCGCCTACGAGAGCGGCGAGCCGATGAAGACGATGTTCATCGTGAAGGGCCCGCTCATCTGGCTGGACGAGAACGGTGAGGCGGACGGTTACTTCGACGTCCACGACTACATCGCGATGTGCCGCGAGCACTTCGAGAAGGTCGGCCTAGGCGCGGACTTCATCGACCCACTCTTTCGCTGACGGACGGTGAACGGCCTCGGCCTCCCCGAAAGGCTCCGGTGGAGGCCGAGCCCATCCGCTCCGAAGCCGCCTCTAGACCAGGTACTTCCCGTCCAAAGCTCCCCCGGGGGCGCGTGCGCTCGCTCGGCCTCACACCTTCTTCCCAAGCGACGGTGGGCACGGCACGGCACGCGAGCCTGCGCCCCACTTACACCGCGTCGCAACACCCGGAAGCCTGCCGCACCCTCCCCCGAATAGCCCTGGCCGCACGCCGACCTCCAACGTCGCGCACCATCAGAACGTCGCCGTCCAAGGTGCTCCCGATCGCGAGTTATCCCCAGAACGGGGTTCTACTGCTTCTGGCCGGGGCGGCGGCGCATGCTGGGCACGTCCTGTCGCGGCAAGGAAGGAGCGGCCCTGATGGCCACGATCACGTTCCCGGTTCCGTCCACCACGACCTCCCGGTTCGCCGTCGCCGCCGAGTGCGTCCCGCCGGGCCTCGCGGATCTGCTCCGCCGAAGCAAGCCCGCCCCCTTCCAGGCCCACATCGCCGGACGGCTCGGCTCGTCCCAGCTGCAGGTCACCCGGGAAGATCTCAGGTGCCTGCGCTGGGACCCCGGACGCGTCAAGGCGGCCCGGCCCGAAGACCGGCAGGCCGCGCGCGCCTTCAACGACGCCACCGAGTTCGCCGTCGTCACAGCCTTCGCACCCGTCACCGACCAGCCCCGCGGCGTGCAGGTCGCCCGTTCGGCCGCGTACGCCATCGCCGAGGCCGTCGGCGGGATCGCGGCCGACCTCGTCACCGGGCACATCCTGTCCCCGTCCACCACGGAGAGAACGCGCTTCGTGCTCGCCGACCACTGGCTCGGCGACGTCCTGCCGCCGTATCGCGCCAACGGCCACTGCACCGCCGCGGAGCCCGAACTTGACCCCGAGGGCGTGAACGGCTGCGCCTGCGTCCGCCTGCGCACCCGTGGCCTCCGCCGCTTCGGCCTTCCCGAGATCGAGATCAACGACGTCGCCTGCCCGCACGACCTGGCCGCGCTCAACGTCTTGCGCACCACCGCCCGGCGGCTCCTCACCGACCACTGGGCCTGGCTGGCCACCGGCCCGGCCGCCCGAACCCGGACGATCCCCGCCGACCTTGACCTCGCCCAGAGCGACTTCAATGACTTCTGGGGCACCACACGCCGCGTCCACATCACTCCCCCGGCCCCCTTCAGGGTGGGCCTCTCGATGCAGACCCCACGCCTCCTCACCGTTGCCCCACCCGCAGACTTCGACGGCACGGTCAACGACTGGCTGTGGAGCGACACACTGCCCCTGGGCATGTACGACGTCCTGGAGTCCCCCGCAGACCCACTCCCAACCGCCGCCTAATCACCCAAGCCGACGCGCAACGATGCACGCCAACACGGATTGCCGCGTTCGGCACCAACCCGGGCGAAAACGCCACGTAGGCCACTGTGAGGAATCACGCCGGAAGGACGGCCAAGCCACTGATCAAACCAACGGCGGGACCAGACCGACACCCCGCGCCCGGCAGACATCCCGGAGCCACAGCAGCCCTCAGACGGCGACGACTCTCAGGATGAGCCGCTGTATCGAGTGGCTATCGCGACGGCGCGGTTGCGCAGGGAAGTGCGCAGCCACTGCGGGGCCAGGGCTTCCGCGTTCGTGGCGAGCTGCCACAGCGCCCATTCGGCGTGTCGTGAATCTTGGAAGGTCACGTCCAGCCGCAGCCAGCCGTCCGCATCGGTCTCCTCGGCACGGACGGCCAGCGCGGTGCCCACCAGGTCCTCCCGCCGCGCCGGGTTCACCCGCACCAGCACGACGACCTGGTCGCCGCCGGTCCGGAAACGCGTGCTGCGTTCCTGCCAGGCCCGGCCCAGATCGACCTGTTCTGGACGCTGTGCGGGTTCGTGGAGTTCCTCGGCGGCCAACACCCGGGACAGCCGGTAGGTGCGGTCCACGCCAGATCTCGTCGCCAGCAGGTAGCCCTGTTCGCGCACGGTGACCAGGCCGATCGGGTCCACCGTGCGCCATTTCGGGGCCTGGTCAACGGCCGCGTAGTGGATGCGCAGCTTGTGTCCGGCGAACACCGCGCGCCGGATCTCGGCTACCACGATGTCGGGCACCTCCTCAGCGACCACGCGGCGCGAGAGGAGGTCGGTCTCCGGGTCGATGAGGAGGCGCTGCGCCGCGCCGGCGGCGGTGTCCCGATAGCCTTCGGGCAGCGCGTCGACCACCTTGAGCATGGCCGAAGCGAGCGCCGAGCCGAGACCGAACGCCTGCGCGCCGCGCCGTGATCCGGCGACCAGCAGGGCCAGCGCCTCGTCGTGGTTGAGCCCGGTGAGCTCGGTCTGGAAACTGGGCAGCAACGCGAAACCGCCGTGCCGACCGCGTTCGGCGTAGACCGGGACGCCGGCTGCGGACAGCGCCTCGATGTCGCGCAGCACCGTGCGGGTGGACACCTCCAGCTCGCGGGCCAGCGTGGCCGCGGACATCCGACCGCGCTGGCGCAGCAGCAGCACCAGCGAGACCAACCGGTCGGCGCGCATATCGAAAACTCTATCGGAATACACGACACAGGATGTCGTGATTCGTTGGGAGGCTCGCAGCACGACGTCAAAGGACGGCGGCTACCGAGCCGCCGGACGTACGTACTGCCGATGAATCGATTGGAGCTGATGGGACCTATGGAGCGAACGACGGTCAACCCATGGACATGGTCGGAGGAGATGGGGTACAGCCAGGGTGAGATCGTCTCCGGGCACACCCGGACCCTCTACTGCGCCGGGCAGACCGCGATGAGCGGCGACGGTAAGCCCCAGCATGCCGGTGACATGGCGGCGCAGCTGGCGCTTAGCCTCGACAACCTGGAGGCCGTACTCGGCGAGGCCGGCATGTCCCTCACGAACCTCGTCCGGCTCAATGTCTACACCACCGACGTCGATCGGCTCTTCGAGCACTACGGCGTGCTGGCGTCGCGCCTCGGCGCCGCCGGAGTGGCGCCGACCAGCACGATGCTCGGGGTGACCCGGCTGGCGATTCCCGACCTGATGGTCGAGCTTGAGGGGACGGCCGTCGCCTAACGCAATCTCGCCGCCTTCGGCAGTCCTGCCGGAGGCGGCACGAGTAGTAGACAGAGGTGGGTGATTTCCGATGCTCAGAATGGTGACAGTCGGCGTCTACGGCTTCGACGGCGAGTCCTTCCTGCAACGACTGCGATACGCGGACGTCCGCCTGCTACTCGACGTACGCCAGCGCCGCGGTGTCCGCGGACCCGAGTACGCCTGGGCGAACTCTCGCCAGCTCCAGGCGGCCCTCGCCCAGGCCCGGATCGCCTACGAGCACCACCCCGAACTCGCCCCGACCACCGAGCTACGCCAGCTCCAGTACGCCGAGGACGACCACCAAGGGGTCGGCAAGCGCTCACGCCGCGAACTCGCCGCCGAGTACACCCGCCGCTACACCACGGAGATCCTCGACCGCGCCGACCTCACGCCGATCGTGTCATCGCTGCCAAGCAGCGGGACCGCAGCACTGCTCTGTGTCGAGCGCACCCCTGAGGCATGCCACCGCTCGTTGATCGCCCAGCGGCTGACCGAGCAGCACCACGTCACAATCGAGCACCTGAACCCGTCGTAACGCGTGGACCCCCAAGCCACGACCCGACGCGGACCCAGCCCGCGCAGCCCACCCGAGCCTCGCCCAACCAGCGCAGCACAACCCGGCCTCACCCAACCAGCGCAACCCCAGCCTCGCCCAACCAGCGCAGCGCAAGCCGGCCTCGCCCGACCAGCGCAACCCCCAACCCAGCCTCGTCTTACCGGCGCGGCGCATCCTTTGGCGAAGGGCGTGCTCGATAACGCCGAGTGAGACTTACGACACCGTGCCGCCACCCGGCCGTGTACCGCAGGGTGTCCGAGGCAGGTCGGTGCCTGCGGATTGCGCACGCGTACCTCCTCGGGACGTTTCTCCAGGTCGCGTCTGCGTAAATCCTCTGCAATCAGGTCAACTGCTCGGATCGCTTTCCTATGTCCAGCTAGGCGGTCCATGCGACGAGCGCGGGGGCAAATATCGGGCGATTCGGATATGGCACTCATATCGACCGGGCGACGACAGAGGCGACTTCGAATGATCTTCCATTCGACTGCGCGCATTACTCAACGCTCCGTAGCCGGAGTGACTACGATCGGCATTCTCACGGTGACCGACGCGATCCCCCGGGGCGAAGATGAACCGTTTCCTCACGCAGCCCATACCTGCCGTAATGATCAGCGACTTGATTCGCTGCACCGGCGGGGTCTTGGGTTATACGGCCTTGGCCGGCGCCATCTCCATTGGCGTGGCCACTCCAGTCGGCGCGGTCACCACCGCTTCGCCCGAGCCGCGCGGGTCGGTACCGCCGATCTGCCGTCACGCCGTGATCGTCGGCGACAGGCACAGCGCCAACAAGTGCAGGGAGGCATGGCTGGCGATGTACGAGAGGTCTCGCAGGCGGTCGGGCCGCGGCCGGGAGTTCGCCCGCAGGGGCGACCGATTCGACTGGAAGTTCAAGGTCAGACGATGGCCACCATCGTCTGGGCAGCCGAAAGAGCCCGCGCCCCGGCCCACTGTGCCGGACGCTCCGAGCGCCTCTCCCCCCGCACCGAAACAGCCGAAGAGCACAGCCCCGCGCGTCTCCTCCCCGACTCCGACCCGCACCCGCGGTCAGGCGCAGGACCTTGACTCGCGCCCGTCCTCGCTGCAGCCGGTCCTGCTCCTCGGTCTCCTCCTGCCAGCCGCGGCGGCGATCTGCTATCCGTTCCGGCACCGTATCTACGCCGCCGCCGGGCTGCCTGCGTTCTCCACCGCCACGACCGCAGCAGCGGCGCCGCCGGCCCGGCTCACCTATCACCCCGTAGTCGACCCGTTCGCCGCTCCTGTCGCAGGGCTGACCGGCCCGGGCGCCGTCTCCGCCGCGCGGACGCTGGCCCTGGCGGCCCTAGACGAGCACAGCGAAAGCTCCCTCGTCGTCGTCCCCCGACCCGACGCCACCGTCCTCTTCGGTCTCGGTGAGGACGAGCTTCTCGACGACGACACCGCGGGCCTCTTCATACCCGGCAACCTCGACGCCGCCTTGGCCTATCTGGAGACCGAACTCGCAATCCGCGAGAACACGGGCGCCGAACAAGGACGACGCCTCCTTCTGGTGGCCGACTGCGCGGAGGAGGGTCAGAGGATCGAAGCCCTCCTTGGACGGCACCCAGGCGGTGTCTCCGCGATCCTCCTCGGCGCATGGAAAAGAGATCGGGCCACAATCAATGACGAGGGGCTGGTCGACGCCCCGTCGACCCTGGGCTCTGCATTCCCCGAGCGCCTGCCCGCGATTTCCCGCACCGAGGCCCGCGACCGCCTCCTCGCAACTCTGGCCCGCCAACGACAGGACCAGAGATCCACCTCCAAACGCCGTTCCACCCATCGTCGCCCCTAAGCACCCACGTCCAACCAACTCACCCAATACCCCACAGAACGCCCAATCGCCCAACAGAAATCTCCAACTCGACTTATATAACGTTCAAGCGGACTTAGGTCTCGCCGCCTTTCATCATGTCGAACTCAACCTAGATTCGGCCGATCCTAGAAGGCGCCCAGCCACCCCAAGGGTCGGCCAGCAAACCCACGTAGCACCCAGCCGACTCTGGGGACGTCCAACTGACCAGGAGACTCCGGTCGCAACCGGCTCCACCGCCGGTCGGCGGGCCTGTCGGAGGCCAAGGCCGTGGTCGCGGTGCTGTCGAGCAACTACCTGCGGTCCAGATACGGGCGGCTGGAGTGGATGGCGGCGCTGCGGGCCGACCCGGACGACCCAGCCCGCAAGCTGGTCACGGTCCGCATCGAGGACTGCCCGATCGACGGGCTGCTGTCCACGATCACCTACGTGGACCTGGTCGGGATCGGCGACCCCGACGAGGCGCGCCGGCTGCTGATGCGCCGCATCCAGGAGGCCCTCGCCGGCCACGCGCGCCCCCAGGACGGCCCCGGCTTCCCCGGACCGGGCCCGGCCCTCCCGCACTCCCGGCCACCGCTTCCATACCGGCCGGACGGGGCGCACTCACGCTGCGGCCCGGCGGGTGTGTCCGGGTGAGCGCATATGAGTCACATGGCCGTGGGTGCTCGTCTAGGGCGACGTTCGTTCTTGTCGGTCGATCTCCGACCTGACGGACGTGAGACCCCGGATCGCGCGGCTCAGTGAGCTGATGTCCGGCGGCTGGTCGGCGTCTCGGTCCAGGTAGGCGGTGCAGCGGAGCATCCAGCCGCGGACGACGTCCTCCATTCTCGTCTCGGACCGCCGCGTCCGTTTCAGGGCCGTTTCGCGTTTCTCCTCGGCGACCCGGCGCGCCAGGATCTCGTCCGCTGCGAGGCCGTGGACGTCGGCGAGCGAGTAGCGTCCGAGCCGGTCTGTCGCCAGGTGGCGCTCGGCGGCGATGCGCTCGAACGTCTTCCGCGGCCAGGCGAGGATCATCGCGGCTCCACCGGCGTCGACGGTGTCGGTCAGCGGGCCCTTCCGGGCGGAGACCACCGATCGCACGACGGTGGGGTCGAGCCGGTCCAGGTCGCGCAGGAGGTAGACCGGGTGTCCGCGGAAGCTGCTGATGACGCCGAGGTCTCCCTGGGCGGCCAGCACCTCGATGTCCCGCCGCTCGACGTCGAGCCCCAATCGCGCGGCCAGCCTGGCGGCCGCACGGGCGGATCCGATCGGCGGATCGTCACCGAACCTGGCGATGACCTGCTCACCGCATCCCCGGCACTCCTCGGCGAGGTCCGCGGACCATCGTTCACCGTCGAGATCGGGTTCCGGAACGATTCCCTGCTCCAGGCCGACGCGCATCTGCCACCGAGTGAGCCCCAGATGGACGGCGAACTGGTGAGCCCCGAATTGGTCACGAGTGATCTGTGTGGGCATTGTCGTGCCTTTCTTGCGAGGGCGGGACGTTGACCCGACACAGCCTCGCCGACGCCGTCCGCCAATAGCACTAGAACGCGATTCTGTGGATGAACCGGTGGGCGATTTGTATGTGTTGTCTGCGAATTTCGTAGGTTGGGGGTGGAACGCGGCGTGCCAGGCTGTGAGGATGAACGCGATACACCGGCTCGGGATCGGGTTGGCGGCGCTCGGCCGTCCGGCGTACATCAACGTTGGCCGGGCGGACGCGTTGCCGCCGGACCGCAGCGTGGCGCATATGCGCGAAGCGACCTGGGACGTTCTCGACGCGGCCTACGCCGCCGGCATCCGGTGGGTGGACACGGCGCGGTCGTACGGCAGAGCCGAGGAGTTCCTCGGTGGGTGGCTGACCGCGCAGGGCCCTCCTGACGTGACGGTATCCAGCAAGTGGGGATACACATACGTCGGTGAATGGAAGACTGACGCGCCTGTGCACGAGGTGAAGGAGCACAGTCTCGACCGTTACCAGGCTCAGTATGAAGAGACTCGCGCTCTTCTCGACGGTTATCTGTCCGTCTACCAAGTGCATTCACTGACCGAAGAGAGCCCCTTGTTCCAGGACGTGCGGCTGCAGGCGGCTCTTGCGGAAGCGGCCGCGGACGGTATCCGCGTCGGGTTCTCAACCTCTGGGCCAGGGCAGGCCGACACGATCCGTCGCGCGGTAGCGCTGGAAGTGTCTGGGCAGCGTCTCTTCAGCACCGTCCAATCGACGTGGAACGTCCTAGAGACCTCTGCAGGGGAGGCTCTACGGGAAGCGCACGATGCGGGCCTGCATGTGCTGCTCAAGGAAGTTCTTGCCAACGGAAGGCTCGCGACGCGGCCGCCCGCGGCGATGCGGACCGTGGCGGTCAAGAACCTCGTCCAGCCGGACGCTCTGGCGCTTGCCTCAGCCCTCAGCCGACCGTGGGCGGACACGGTCCTCATCGGCGCGGTCAGTCCCGAACAGTTGGTCGCCAACCTGGCCGCGGCAGAAGTGTCGCTGGATGAGGGCGACCTCGACGTGCTGGCCGGCATGAGCGTCGCACCGGGAATCTACTGGGCCGAACGGAGCGCCCTCCCCTGGACATGAGGGGCTATTCGGCCGGACGAGCGGCAACGGCATGGCACGATTGAGCGCGCCCCAGCACGATCGGATACCCATGCAGCCAGAGCTTCCGGAAAAGATCGGCCCGTACCGCGTGGTCGCGCGGCTCGGCTCGGGGGGGATGGGCGAGGTGTTCCTCGGGGCCTCACCGAGCAGACGGCTGGTCGCGGTGAAGGTCATCCGGCCGGAACTCCTGGACGACCCCAGGTGGAGGACGAGATTCCGCCGTGAAGTGACGTCTGCGCAGTCGGTCAGCGGCTTCTACACGGCGCCCGTCGTCGACGCCGATCCGGACGCGGACCAGCCGTGGCTGGCGACGCAGTACATCCGCGGTGTGAGCTTGTCCACCGTCGTCCGGGAGAAGGGGCCGCTCCGCGAACAGGCCGCCTGCCGACTGGGCGCGGGGCTGGCCGAGGCTCTGATCGCGATTCATCGGGCGGGGATCGTCCACAGGGATCTGAAGCCGTCGAACGTCCTGCTCGCCTCGGACGGGCCGAGGGTCATCGACTTCGGCATCGCGCGGCCCCTTGACGCACTGCCCCTGTCGAAGACGGAGATTCTGGGGACGCCTGCGTACATGTCACCGGAGCAGGCCCTTGGCGATCCCGTCGCGCCACAGAGCGATGTCTTCTCCCTGGGCTCGACCCTCGTGTACGCGACTACCGGCACGGCGCCGTTCGGGACGGGCCACAAGGTGCGCGCCCGGATCGTCCATGGCGAACCGGACCTCGCCCGGTTGCCCGACCCTATGCGCGGCCTCGTGACACGCTGCCTGGTGAAGGATCCTGGAGAGCGCCCTTCACCGGAGCAGATCCTCATCGCCCTGTCCACGCTGTTGGACGCTCACTACGGCGAGGAGTGGCCGCCCGTGGACGTGGAGCAGTTGATCGGCGTGCAGGAGCGGATCCTCGTCGAAATCACCGCCGAGCTTCCGACGCTACGCGAACCGCACCTGTAGTCAGCTCAGGTCAGGCCCTCCGCTAGCGCCTCCCAGAAGGCGGTCTCGTACGTATGCAGGAGCCGGGCGGCGCGGACGGCCTCCTCGGGATCGTCTCCAGAGGCGAGGCCGGACGCGATGACGTCCAGGGCCTGTTCCACGAAGCCGGGCGGCGACTCGGCGAAGAACGTGAAGAACCCGACGTCCGCCTCGCTGAAGCCGTACTGGGTGCGGAGGGCCTCCGCTGTGCGGGAGCAGTAGGCGCCCCACTCCTCGAGGTTGGCCAGCATGGCGAGGGCGACCTCGCTCGCGGTTCCGAAAGCCGCCCTCTGCGCAAGGTAGGCCGGATAGACCTGCGCGAACGGCTTCGGCTCGTATGCGCTGAGATTCTCGTCACTTTCGCCGAGCGCGGCTGCGAAGTCGCTGAGGAGCGTCAGCGCCTGCCCCTCGCCTTGCGCGAGTCCGAGGAACAGTTCACCGGACGGCGCCTCGGGGAACCGCGCCGCCAGTAACGCGAAACTGCGCCGGTCGCTGCTGACGATCCGATACTCCTCTCCGGCCAGCCAGACCAGGCGTTCCCTGGGCATCTCGCCTGATTCCAGCAGATCGACGAAGCGGTTCCGGCTCGTCGCGTCCGCGATCTCCCGGCGGGCGCGGGCAGCGAGCTCGGTGGCGTTGTGACGGGTCATGGATCCACCGGAGCACCCGCACGCGCCCGGCGTCAACGAGGCGGCCGCTGAAAAGCGCCGGTGATCACGTGGATACGATGATGAACGGAACGTCTACGCAGGTGTGGGACGCAGTTGGGAGTGAGCGCGCATGTCGGATTTCGAGCTGGGCCACGCGGGCGGCCGGATGCCTTTGGAGGTGACCGAGTCGACCGAGGGCCCCTCGGGACTGGTCGTGGGCAGCCTCCTCAAGGAGACCGGTCACGTCACGCTCGACCCCGGCTTCACCAACACCGCGTCCACCACATCGGCGATCACCTACATCGACGGTGATGCGGGCATCCTGCGCTACCGGGGCTACCCGATCGAGGAACTGGCGGAGAAGTCGTCCTTCCTTGAGGTCGCCTACCTGCTCATCTACGGCGAGCTGCCGACGCCCGACCAGTTGAGCGAGTTCGCCGACCAGGTCCGCAACCACACTCTGCTGGACGAGAAGTTCCGCGCGTTCTTTTCCGTGTTCCCGCGCAGGGCGCATCCCATGGCGGTGCTGTCGTCCGCGGTCAGCGCACTGTCGACGTTCTACCAGGACAGCTTGGATCCGTTCGACCCCGAGCAGGTCGACCAGTCCAGTATCCGGCTCATCGCCAAGCTCCCCACCATCGCGGCCTACGCGTACAAGACGTCCAACGGCCAGCCGCTCCTGTACCCGGACAACTCCCTCGGGTACATAGAGAACTTCCTGCGCATGACGTTCGGGCTCCCGACGCAGCCCTACGAGATCGACCCGGAGATCGTGCGCGTCCTGGACATGCTGTTCATCCTGCACGCCGACCACGAGCAGAACTGTTCGACGTCCACCGTGCGGCTGGTCGGGTCCAGCCAGGCGAACCTCTTCTCGTCGGTGTCCGCGGGCGTGGACGCCCTGTTCGGCCCTCTGCACGGCGGCGCCAATCAGGCCGTCCTGGAGATGCTGGAGCGCATTCACGAGAGCGGCGACGACATCGACTCGTTCGTGGAGCGCGTCAAGCGCAAGGAGCCCGGCGTCAAGCTGATGGGTTTCGGGCACCGCGTCTACCGCAACTACGACCCGCGCGCGGCGGTCGTGAAGAAGGCGACGGGCAAGGTCCTGGACGCCCTCGGCAAATCCGACCCGCTGCTGGACCTCGCCATGCGCCTGGAGGAAGTCGCGCTGAGCGACGACTACTTCGTCGAGCGCAAGCTCTACCCGAACGTGGACTTCTACACCGGCGTCATCTACAAGGCGATGGGTTTCCCGACCAACGCGTTCACCGTGCTGTTCGCGCTCGGACGGCTGCCGGGCTGGATCGCCCAGTGGCGCGAGATGATGAACGACCCGTCCACCAAGATCGGCCGTCCGCGCCAGGTGTACGTGGGGCCGGGAGAGCGCCACTACGTGGAGCCGTCCGCCCGCTGACGGGTCCGCCGGGTGACCGGTCCCCGTTGCCGGGGTCCGTTCATGCCGCCTTCTCGACTGGAACTGTCCAGCGTCGCCTCGTGCAGAGCGGGCGGGCTCACGTGCCCGCCCGCTCTCAGCGCGTTCTGCGGCGTGCGGGTTAGCCTGAAGACGGTGACTCCCACGGAAGGCGGCTCCCACGAATGCCCTCCCTTGTCGAGCAGAAGCTGTCGAGCCTGGATTTCTGGGCGAAACCCCAAGCCGAGCGGGACGAATACTTCGCCGAGCTCCGGGCCGAGGACAGGCCGGTGTTCTGTCCCCTCAGTGACGGACCCGGGTTCTACGCGCTGACCCGGTACGAGCAGGTGGCAGAGGCGAGCCGCAAACCGGAGGTGTTCAGCTCCGCGCCCACCGCCGTCAGCCTCGTCGATCCCCCGCCACAGGTCACCGAATACATCGGCTCCATGATCAGCATGGACGATCCGGGGCACGCCAGGCTCCGGCGGATCGTCTCCCGTTCCTTCACGCCGAGGCTGGTCGAACGGGTCACCGGAGACGTCGCGGCGCTTGCGCGTCGCATCGTGGACGACCTGGCCGAGCGAGGGCCGTGCGACTTCGTCGAGCACGTCGCCATGCCGATGCCCCTGCAGATCATCTGCTCGATGATGGGCATCCCTGTCTCGGCGTACGACGACGTCATCGACGCCACGAACGTGATCCTGGCCGTCGGCGACCCGGACCACGTCGGCGCGGACGGCCGGGACCGTCCGGCGGTCCTCGCGGAGAAGTTCTCCTACCTGCACGGGCTCATGGCCGACCTCGGCCGCCTGCGCCGCGAGAAGCCGGCCGACGACCTGGTCACCGCGCTGACGAGCGCGAACGTTGACGGCGAGGCCCTCAACGACCGTGACCTCGGACGCTTCTTCGCGCTGCTCGTCATCGCGGGCAACGAGACGACCCGCAACGCGCTGTCGCACGCCGTCGTCCTGCTCACCGAGCACTCCGCCCAGAAGGACGTCCTCGTCGCGGACTTGGACGGACGCCTGCCGAGCGCCGTCGAGGAGATCGTCCGCTATGCCTCACCGGTGACGTGGATGCGCCGTACCCTGTCCCGCGACCACGAGATGCAAGGCCACGTCTATCGTGCCGGTGACCGCGTGATCCTCTACTACAACTCGGCCAACCGGGACGAGAACGTGTTCAGGGATCCCCACCTGTTCGACATCACGCGCTCCCCCAACCCGCACGTGGGCTTCGGGTCCCCCGGGCCGCATTTCTGCCTCGGCGCTCACCTCGCCCGCCGCGAGGTCACGGTGCTGCTCCGCGAGCTGTATGCGCGTCTCCCGAACCTTCACGCGACGGACGCGCCGGTCAGGCAACGCAGCAGCTTCATCAACGGAATCAAGGTGCTCCCCTGCGCATTCTGATCGCTTTATTCTGATATTCCCGACAGTTCTCCAGGCGTTATCCACAGAAGCCGATTTCTCTTCTTCCGCTCGTGAATCTCCTCGAAGCTGGACTCCACCAGCCGGTTCAAGGCCCGAGGAGAGCGCCATGCCCGTCACGATCACAGTTCCCGAGGAGACGACCGCCGGCTTCGTCGTCGCCACCGACCGGAACCCCGGCGACCTCGCGGCGGCCATCCGGCAACGGCTCCCCGGCCCGTTCGCCGCGGCGGTGTCGATCCGCCTCGGCAGTCCCCGGCTCATGGTGGCCTGCCACCGCGCCGCGGACTCGCCATGGGATCTCAGCAACGTGACGGGCGCCGACGAGGAGGACGCCGACCGGGTCCGGCAGGCCACACGCCACGTCGGCGTCTCGTCCGTCCTGCCGGTCGGTGACCTGCCGTCAGGGCCGCACCTCGCACGCGCCGCCGCAATGGCCGTTGCCGAGTCGCTCTGCGGCGTCCCCGTGGACGTCGCCGCCAACGAGGTCCTCCCCGTCGCGCCGTTCGGACGCTTCGACGAGTTCGTCCTCGCCGACGACTGGCTCGGCGCCTCGCTGCCGCCCTACCGGAACTCCGGCGGCTGCACGGCCGAGGAGGACGACATCGACGGCTGCGCCTGCGTCGACCTCGCCACCCGCGGCCTGCACCGGTTCGGGCTGCCCGAACTGGAGATCACCGGCGTCGCCTGCCCGCATGACCTGGCCGCGCTCAACGTCCTCCGCACGACCGCGCAGCGGCTGCTGCCCCTGGGCAGGCACCCCGGCGAGCACATCCTGCCCGCCGAGCTGATGCTCACGAGCATCGACTTCGCGACGTACTGGGGAAACCGCGACCCGATATGGGACGACGGGCCGATCTCGGTACACCTGGTAGAGGCGGGCCCAAGCCGCCTTGCAATCCGGCCGCCGGCGGACTTTCCCGGCACGCTCAACGAATGGCTCTGGGACGAACTCCCGCCGGTTCTGCACGAACTCCTCAGCTGCGAACCCGACCATCCCGTCCCAACCTGACACCTGCCGGACGCGGGGTCGTTGGGTGCACCACGGCGCGGAGTTGAAGCGGCCCCCAGTCGCCGCTCGGCGCGGTACCGGCCGCCCGCGGCAACGGCTGGACTGCTTCATTCCGGGCCGTAAGCGCAAACAGCGCAGTTCAGCCTACATAGCGCTGATTTATGACCAAATGTGATGGTCCGCACGCGTTCATGAGATGTCAATCTCGTCTTTGCAGGACGCGACGTCCGGCCATGCGCGCCGCACAGCTCCCCACTTCGTGTGCGCGCTGCCACTCCCCCGGCCCGTCGCCGCGTCGGCCGCCGCCCCGCCCCCGCGGGGCGGCCTCACCCCC
>NZ_VCKW01000071.1 GCF_005889715.1 Actinomadura soli | reverse complement strand
CTCGGCCTCGTCCAGCAGCGCCAGCCGACGCCGGTTGAGCGGCCCGACATAGCGGTCCAGGACTTCCCGCAGCAGCCCGTCCCGGCCGCCGAAGTGGTAGTGGATCGCCGCGACGTTCACCCCGGCCCCCCGGGTGATCGCCCGCAGCGAGGTCGCCTCCTCCCCACCACTGGCGAACAGCCGCTCGGCCGCCGCGACGATCCGACCCCGCGTGTCTGCCGCCCCATCCATACCAACACTGTATCAAACAACGTTTGAATCAGTCGTGGCGAGGACCTGCGGACGAGGAAGGCATCTGCTCACCCTCCGGCGGCGGCACCGCCGACGATGACCTGGTCGTGACCCATATTGGGCACGAGCCCGTCCCGCGTGAGGTGGCCGCGGAGGGGTGACTTATCCAGCGGTGGCCGGTTCGGCCGTGGGCCTGGAGCGGGCGGATCCGGAGGTCAGGAGGCGTTCGGCGAGGGGTGCGAAGCACAGTCCGATGGAGGCCCACAGGATCGCCTGCGCGGCGACCGAATAAAGGCGGAACTCGAACAGCGTGTCGGCGGGGAACCCCGGGTAGACGACCCGGCCCTGGGGGTCGGTGAGCGGAAGCGGTGTCTCGGTCGCGTGCTGCCCGTGCTCGCGGACGTTCGCCGGCAGCTCGCCCAGGGACGGCAGCAGAAGCATCACCACGCCGAGCACGACCGCGCACGCCAGCGCTGCGAGCAGCGAAGCGCTCCAGGTGCCGAACCGCGGTTTGAGGCGCTGCCCGAACCACACCCCGGCCACCAGCACGACGATCGAGACGCCCACCATCAGCAGGTACAGGCCGCCGCGATCACGAATGGTCTCGTGGTTACCCACGGCGGGCGGGTTCGCCGGGTACTTCAGGAACGGAATCAAGTACAGGGCGAGGAAACCACCGGCCGCGACCAGCAGGGCGAGCGGGCGCGGCCGGACCCCTCCGGTGCGTCCGCAGGCCAGGGC
This sequence comes from Actinomadura soli, assembly GCF_005889715.1. Taxonomy (GTDB): domain Bacteria; phylum Actinomycetota; class Actinomycetes; order Streptosporangiales; family Streptosporangiaceae; genus Spirillospora; species Spirillospora soli. The sequence continues at coordinate 32,195 of NZ_VCKW01000071.1, read as the reverse complement.
GTAGGCGACCCCGTACAGGGCGCCCATCGCGATTCCGAACGCGATGATCCCGACGCCGAGGCCGACGCTGCCCTGGATCGCGCGGCTGAACGGGTCGGCGTGCTCGTGCGCGGCCGGGAGCCCCGCCGCCTGGTCCAGCAGCGACTGGGCTTCGTCGCGGCCGCCCTCGTAGTCGATGGCGTCCTGGATCGGGGGCTCGGCGAAGATCCGGGCGAACACGAACGCCAGCAGGCCGCCGAGCGCGCCCGCGAGCATGCCACGCACGATGAATTGCCGTTCCACGGCGTCACTCCTTGATGATTCGTTCCCCGAGCCGATGGATCAGTGGCAGGGGAATCCCAGGAAATGCCGCGCGTCGTGGATGAACTCGTGGATGTGGGTGTCGTTCCCGAACACCGAGGTGGCGCCCTGGTCGATGCCGACGAAGTAGTACAGCACCACGCCGAACAGGACGGTCCCGAACAACCACAGGGCCGCCCGGGCGCCGTCCAGGATGACCGGGGTGGCGCCGCTGCCAGCGCGGTGGAACGTGGACGTGCTCATCTGAGGCCTCCAGGGATCTCGCGTCCCGCACTCGATGGACCAGTGGAGACTGTGGAGGTCTGACTCCCGGCCCCGACTCGGGCCGGATCACAGTGGCGCGACCGTGCCGGATTCCCACCGGCTTCCCCTACCATCTCCCGCCGTGACCGTATTCTGCGCGCAGCGAACCGTCAATGGGACGCGATCCACATCAGAGGAGAGGCCGGCCCGGTGACCGTCCGGCTCGTGCTGATCAGCCACGCCTCCACGGCGGCGACACGGGAGGCGCGCTTTCCCGCCGACGAGCCGCTCGACACCCGTGGCCTGGCCGCGGCGACCGCGTGTCACGGTGCGCTGGGCCGTGTCGACGCGGCTCACCGCGGCCCCGAGCGGCGCTGCGAGCAGACCGCCGTGGCGCTGGGGCTGGACGCCGCGCCGGATCCGCTGCTCGCCGACCTGGACGCGGCCGCCTGGCGCGGGCGCCGCCTCGCCGATGTGGAGGCCGAGAACCTGGCGGACCTGTACGCCTGGATGACCGATCCCGGTCGAGCGCCGCACGGCGGAGAGACCGCCGCCGACGTGATCGCGCGAATGGGGGCCTGGCTCGACCGGCTCCCCGACACCCCGTCCCGCATCGCCGCCGTCACACACCCCGCACAGGTACGAGCGGCCGTCCTGCACGTTCTCGGATGCCCACCCGGCGGCTTCTGGCGGATGGACGTCCCTCCGCTGTCCCAGACCGTCCTGTCACGCCGCGGCGGCCGGTGGCGCCTGCGCGAGACCGGACATCAGGTCGTAGTTATTAGGAAGTCGCAATAAGTCAAGACAATAGGTGCGAAAGTGTCACCCAGCCCCGCCCTTGACCTGGGCGCGCGTGATCTTGACAGCCGCGGGAGCGAGCCCGTACCGTCCCCCTGTTCCGCGGTTGTCCGAGGGAAATCCGGTGAGAGGCCGGTGCGGACGCGCCACTGTATCCGGGTCGGTGAGCCCGGGAGCCAGGTCACTCGGACCGCCGCGACCTCATCTGTCCGGGACGCGCAAGATCCCTTATGGAGGTACCGTGAGTTCGCCGTCGGCTCCAGCTCGTGCTCCGATTCCCGGATCGGCCGGTGGCCGCTCGCGGTCTCCGCGCCGCGGCCCGGGCCCGGCGTCCTGATGGACGAGGCCCGCCAGAACGCCGCCCCTCTGAACGCCGCCTATCCGTTCACCGCCGTCGTCGGCCTCGACGACCTGAAGCTGGCGCTGCTGCTCAACGCCGTCTCCCCGCGGGTCGGCGGCGTGCTGGTGCGCGGCGAGAAGGGCACCGCCAAGTCGACGGTCGTCCGCGCGCTCGCCGCGCAGCTCCCCGCCGTGGACACGGTGACGGGCTGCCGGTTCGCCTGCGATCCGGCCGCGCCCGACCCGTCCTGCCCGGACGGCCCGCACGGCCCTGGCGCTCCATCGATGCGGCGGCCGTCCGCGCTGGTGGAGCTGCCGGTCGGCGCGTCGGAGGACCGGGTCGCCGGGTCGCTGGACGTGGAGCGGGCGCTGACCGAGGGCGTCAAGGCGTTCGAGCCGGGCCTGCTCGCGGCGGCGCACCGCGGCGTCCTGTACGTGGACGAGGTGAACCTGCTGCACGACCACCTCGTCGACCTGCTCCTGGACGCGGCCGCGCTCGGCACCTGCTACGTCGAGCGCGAGTCGGTCTCGGTCCGGCACGCCGCCCGGTTCCTGCTCGTCGGGACGATGAACCCCGAGGAGGGCGAGCTGCGCCCCCAGCTGCTCGACCGGTTCGGGCTGACGGTCGAGGTGCGGGCGTCGCGGGAGCCGAAGGAGCGCGCCGAGGTGGTCCGGCGGCGGCTGGCGTTCGACGCCGACCCGGCGCGGTTCGCGGCGCGCTGGGCCGCCGAGGAGACCGCGCTCGCCGGGCGCATCGCGGCGGCGCGGGAGCGGCTGGCGGGCGTCCGGCTGCCGGACGAGCGGCTGGAGCAGATCGCGGCGGTGTGCGCCGGTTTCGAGGTGGACGGACTGCGCGCCGATCTCGTCACGGCCAACGCCGCGCTCGCGCACGCCGCCTGGCACGGCCGCGACGAGGTGACGGCGGACGACGTCCGCGCCGCCGCCCGGCTGGCGCTGCCGCACCGCCGTCGCCGCGACCCGTTCGACGCGCCCGGCCTGGACGAGTCGCGGCTGGACGACCTGCTGAACGACACCTCTCCCGATGACGACCCGCCGCCCGACGGCGACGGCGGTGGCGACGGCGGTGGCGTAGGCGAGGGGCCGCCGCGTCCGGCTGACGGCGCGGAGGGGTCGGCCGAGCCGCCTTCGCCTGAGCAAGGGGAGGACGAGCGGGCGGAAAGCGCGGGCGGCGGCGAGCGCGTCGCGACCGTCTCGAAGCCGCATGCGGTGCCGCTGCTGCAGGTCCCCGGGGTCGGCGACGGCGTCGCGGGACGCCGTTCGCGGTCGCGGACGGCGCGCGGCCACGTCACCGGGGCGCGCCGTCCGGCAGGGAAGGTCCGCGACCCGCACGTGGTGGCGACCATGCTGGCCGCGGCCCCGCATCAGCGGGCGCGCGGGCGGTCCGGCGCCGGGCTCGTGCTGCGGCCGGACGATCTGCGCGAGGCCGCCCGCGAGGGCCGCGAAGGCAACCTGGTGCTGTTCGTCGTGGACGCCAGCGGCTCGATGGCCGCGCGCCGCCGCATGACGACGGTGAAGACGGCGGTGCTGAGCCTGCTGCTGGACGCCTACCAGCGCCGCGACAAGATCGGCCTCATCACCTTCCGCGGCCGGACGGCCGACCTCGTGCTGCCGCCGACGTCATCGGTCGAGGCGGGCGCGGCACGGCTGCGCGCCCTGCCGACCGGGGGCCGCACGCCGCTGGCCGCCGGGCTGGTCCGGGCGGCGGAGGTGCTGCGCGCCGAGCGGCTGCGCGACCCGGCGCGGCGCCCGCTGCTCGTGATCGTCACCGACGGCCGCGCGACGGCCGAAGGTGACGTGGCGCGGGCCGCCGGGCTGCTCGCCGGGACGGCCGGGATCGTCGTCGACTGCGAGGACGGCCCCGTCCGGCTCGGCCTCGCCGGGCGTCTCGCGACGCGGCTCGGGGCACGGCTCGTGCCGCTGGGCGACCTCGACAAGATCGTGCGCGATCAGCGGAAGGCGGCCTGAGATGCCTCAGGGGAAGCCGGTGTCCGTCCCCGACGACGGCCTCACCACGCGGCAGCGCCGCAACCGGCCGCTGCTGATCGTCCACACCGGCCACGGGAAAGGGAAGTCGACGGCCGCGTTCGGGATGGCGCTGCGGGCGTGGAACCAGGGCTGGCCGATCGCGGTGTACCAGTTCGTGAAGTCGGCGAAATGGCGGATCGGCGAGGAACGCGCGCTGCAGGTCCTGGGCGGGAGCGGCGAGGGCGGGCCGGTCGCCTGGCACAAGATGGGCGAGGGCTGGTCGTGGATCCGGCGGCCCGGCGCCGAGGACGACCACGCCGCGAACGCGCGGGAGGGCTGGGAGCAGATCAGTCGCGACCTGGCCGCCGAAACACACCGCTTCTACGTGCTGGACGAGTTCACCTACCCGCTCAAGTGGGGCTGGATCGACCTGGACGACGTGGTGGAGACCCTCACCGCCCGTCCCGGCGACCAGCACGTCGTCATCACCGGACGGGACGCGCCGGACCGGCTCATCGAGGCCGCCGACCTCGTCACGGAGATGGGCAAGGTCCGGCATCCGATGGACACCGGGCAGAAGGGCCAGCGGGGCATCGAGTGGTGACCGCCCGGCGCGTCCCGCGGTCAGGCGGTGCCGTCCCGCGGCTGGTGGTCGCGGCGCCGGCGTCCGGGAGCGGGAAGACGACCGTCGCGACGGGGCTGATCGCGGCGCTGCGGGCGCGCGGCCTGACGGTGTCCCCGCACAAGGTCGGGCCCGACTACATCGACCCCGGGTACCACGCGCTCGCGGCCGGACGCCCCGGCCGCAACCTCGACCCCTGGCTGGTCGGCGAGGAGCGGATCGCGCCCCTGTTCCTGCACGGCGCCGCCGGGTGCGACGTCGCCGTGGTCGAGGGCGTGATGGGCCTGTTCGACGGGCGCGGCGACAGCGGGTTCGCGTCCACGGCCCATGTCGCGCGGCTGCTCGCCGCGCCCGTCGTGCTCGTGGTGGACGCGGCGCGCCAGAGCCGTTCGGTAGCGGCGCTCGTGCACGGCTTCGCGTCGTTCGAGCCGGACGTCCGGGTCGGCGGGGTCGTCCTCAACCGGGTCGGGTCGGACCGGCACGAGGAGCTGTGCCGGGGCGCGCTGGAGGCGGCGGGCGTGCCGGTGCTCGGCGCGATCCGCCGCGACGACGGGATCGTCACCCCGTCCCGGCATCTCGGCCTGATCCCGGCGGCCGAGCGCGGGACGGAGGCCGTGCGGGCGGTGGAGCGGCTCGGCGAGCTGATCGGGCGGTCCTGCGACCTGGACGCGCTCGTGCGTCTCGCGGCGACCGCTCCCCCGCCGCCGGGCCGTCCCTGGGACCCCGCCGCGCATGTGGAGCCGGTGCAGGGCGGCCCGGTCGTCGCGATGGCGGGCGGGAAGGCGTTCACCTTCTCCTACGCCGAGCACGCGGAGCTGCTGCGCGCGGCGGGAGCCGACGTCGCCGTCTTCGATCCGCTGCGCGACGAGGCGCTCCCGGACGGCGCCGCCGCGCTGGTCATCGGCGGCGGGTTCCCGGAGGCGCACGCCGCCGAGCTGGCCGCGAACGCGGCGATGCGCGCGGCCGTGGCCAGGTTCGGCGGCCCGATCGCCGCCGAATGCGCGGGCCTCCTCTACCTGTGCGAGGAACTCGACGGGCGGCGGATGTGCGGGCGGGTGCCGGGACGTGCGCGGATGACGGCGAAGCTGACGCTCGGCTACCGGGACGCGGTCGCCGTGGCGGAGTCGCCGCTGACCCGTCCGGGCGAGCGGTTCCGCGGCCACGAGTTCCACCGGACGGCCCTGACCACCGTTGCCGGCCCGCTGTTCCGCTGGGCGGACGGGGCGGAGACGGAGACGGAGACGGGTTCGGAGACGACCGGATCACCGCGTCGTACCTGCACCTGCACTGGGCCGGGCATCCGGAGGCGGCTCAGCGGCTGGTGTCGTCCTCCAGATCGCCCTCGGCCTTGAGGTAGGCCGCCTGCAGCGCCTGGAGGATCTCCGGGTCCGGATGCTCCCACATGCCGCGCTCGGCCGCCTCCAGCAGCCGTTCGGCGATGCCGTGCAGCGCCCACGGGTTGGACTCCTGCATGAACGCGCGGTTCTCCTCGTCCAGGACGTAGGCGGCGGTGAGCCGGTCGTACATCCAGTCGGCCATGACACCGGTGGTGGCGTCGTAGCCGAACAGGTAGTCGACGGTCGCGGCCAGCTCGAACGCCCCCTTGTAACCGTGCCGGCGCATCGCGGCCAGCCAGTTCGGGTTGACGACGCGGGCGCGGAAGATCCGCGCGGTCTCCTCCGACAGCGTCCGGGTGCGGACCGCGTCCGGGCGGGTGCTGTCGCCGACGTAGGCGGCGGGGTCGCGGCCGGTCAGCGCCCGCACGGTCGCGATCATCCCGCCGTGGTACTGGAAGTAGTCGTCGGAGTCGGCGATGTCGTGCTCGCGGGTGTCGACGTTCTTGGCGGCGACGGCGATCCGCCGGTAGGCGCTCTCCATGTCGGCGCGGGCCGGGACCCCGTCGAGGTCGCGGCCGTAGGCGTGGCCGCCCCACACCGCGTACACCTCGGCGAGGTCGGCGTCGTCGCGCCAGTTGCGGCTGTCGATGAGCGGCAGCAGGCCGGCGCCGTAGGCACCGGGCGCCGACCCGAAGACGCGGAGGGTGGCGCGCCGGTCGTCGCCGTGGCGTTCCCGGTCGGCCCGCACGTGGGCGCGGACGTGGTTGTCGGCGTCGGGCTCGTCCAGCCCGGCGACGAGCCGGACGGCGTCGTCCAGCATCGCGACGACGTGCGGGAACGCGTCCCGGAAGAACCCGCTGATGCGGACCGTCACGTCGATGCGCGGCCTGCCCAGCTCCGCGACCGGGACCGGCTCCAGCCGGGTGACGCGGCGGGACGCCTCGTCCCACTCCGGGCGGACGCCGAGCAGCGCCAGCACTTCGGCGATGTCGTCGCCCGCCGTGCGCATCGCGCTCGTCCCCCACACCGACAGGCCCACCGAGCGCGGCCATTCGCCGTGGTCGGCGCGGTAGCGCGCCAGCAGCGACTCGGCCATCGCCTGCCCGGTCTCCCAGGCGAGGCGGCTCGGCACGGCGCGCGGGTCCACGGAGTAGAAGTTGCGCCCGGTCGGCAGGACGTTGATCAGGCCGCGCAGCGGTGAGCCGCTCGGCCCGGCCGGGACGTAGCCCCCGTCCAAGGCGTGCAGGACGTGGTCCATCTCGTCGGTCGTGCGGGCCAGGCGCGGGACGACCTCCGTCGCGGCGAACTCGAGCACCCGCGCCACGAGATCACGACGCTCCTCGGGTACCTGTGCCGCGACCCGCGCGACCGCGTCCGGCCGCCAACCGGCGTCTTCCATCGCCTGGACGAGCGAGCGGGCGGCGGACTCGGCGGCGTCCACGTCGGCGAGCGCCTCGGTGCCGTCCTCGGTGAGGCCGAGTGCCTCGCGCAGGCCGGGCAGCGTCTCGCGTCCCGACCACATCTGCCGGGCGCGGAGCATGGCCAGCACCAGGCCGACGCGGACCGACCCGGCCGGTGCCTCGCCGAGAACGTGCAGGCCGTCGCGGATCTGCGCGTCCTTCACCTCGCACAGCCAGCCGTCCACGTGCAGGACGAAGTCGTCGAACTCGGCGTCGTGGGGACGGTCGTCCAAGCCGAGGTCGTGATCGAGCTTCGCGGCCTGGATCAGCGTCCAGATCTGCGCGCGGATCGCGGGCAGCTTCGCCGGGTCCATCGCGGCGATCGTGGCGTGCTCGTCCAGGAGCTGTTCGAGGCGGGCGATGTCGCCGTAGGTCTCGGCGCGGGCCATCGGCGGGACCATGTGGTCCACGAGCACGGCGTGCGCGCGGCGCTTGGCCTGCGTGCCCTCGCCGGGGTCGTTGACGAGGAACGGGTAGATGAGCGGGACGTCGCCGAGCGCCGCGTCGGTGCCGCACGACGCCGACATGCCCGCCGCTTTGCCGGGCAGCCATTCCAGGTTGCCGTGCTTGCCGACGTGCACGATCGCGTGCGCGCCGAACTCGTCCGACAGCCACCGGTAGGCGGCGAGGTAGTGGTGGCTCGGCGGCAGGTCGGGGTCGTGGTAGATCGCGATCGGGTTCTGCCCGAAACCGCGCGGCGGCTGCACCATGACGACGACGTTGCCCGCGCGCAGGGCGGCGAGCACGATGTCGCCGTCCTGGACGAACAGCTCCCCGGGCGCCGGGCCCCAGTGCCGCTCCATCTCCTCCCGCAGATCCTGCGGGAGGGTGCGGTACCAGCGCTCGTAGGACGCGGCGGAGATCCGGACGGGGTTGCCCGCGAGCTGCTCCTCGGTGAGCCAGTCCTCGTCCTGCCCGCCCGCCGCGATCAGCGCGTGGACGAGCGCGTCCCCGTCCTGGTCCGCCACGCCGGGAAAGCCCTCGCCGACGTCGTACCCGGCGTCCGCGAGCCGGGCCAGCAGCCGGACGGTGCTCGCCGGGGTGTCCAGCCCCACCGCGTTGCCGACGCGGGAGTGCTTCGTCGGGTAAGCCGACAGCATCACGACCAGGCGCCGCTCGGCGGGCGGGGTGTGCCGCAGCCGGCCGTGCCGGACGGCGATGCCCGCGACCCGCGCCGCCCGCTCGGGGTCGGCGGCATAGACCGTGAGGCCGTCCTCGCCGGTCTCCTTGAACGAGAACGGGACCGTGATGATCCGCCCGTCGAACTCGGGGATGGCGACCTGCGACGCGGCGTCCAGCGGGGACAGGCCGTCGTCGCTCTCCTCCCAGTCGGCCCGGGGCATGGTGAGGCAGAGGCCCTGCAGGATCGGGACGTCCAGCGCGGCGAGGGCGCCGACGTCCCACGCTTCGTCGTCGCCGCCCGCCCCCGCCGTCGCGGGCCGGGACCCGCCCGCCGCGAGGACCGTCACGACCAGGGCGTCCGCCTTCCGGAGCGTGGCCAGCAGTTCCGGCTCCACCGCGCGCAGCGACGAGCAGAACACCGGCAGCGGCCGTCCTCCCGCGCCCTCCACGGCGGTGCACAGCGCTTCGACGAACGCGGTGTTCCCGGCCACGTGATGGGCGCGGTAGTAGAGCACCCCGACCACGGGACCGTCGGAGGCGCGGGACTCCCGCTCCAGCCGTCCCCACGTGGGGGTGGGCTGCGGCAGTGCGAACCCGCGGCCCGTGAGCAGCACGGTGTCGCACAGGAAGGCGTGCAACTCGGCCAGATTGGGCGGCCCGCCGTGCGCCAGGTAGGCGTGCGCGTCGGCGCACACGCCGCCGCTCACCGTGGAGAGCTCCATCAGCTCCGCGTCGGGCGCCTGCTCACCACCGAGGACGACCACCGGCCGCGGGCCCGCCAGCAGCGCGTCCAGCCCGTCCTCCCAGGCGCGCCGCCCGCCGAGCAGCCGGACGACGACGAGATCGGCGCCCTCGACCAGCTCCGGCAGGTCGTCCACGGCGAGCCGCGCGGGGTTGCCGAGCCGGTAGGCGGCGCCGGACGCGCGGGCGCTGAGCAGATCGGTGTCGGACGTCGAGAGCAGCAGCACAAGCCGTTCCGGGGGGTGTGGGGGGTCGGTCCCCCACGAGTGACGGGTGCGCTCTTGCGCGGACGTGTCGGCAGACACGGCAGATCCTCTCCCCCTGGGGTCCTCGCCCCGGTCGCGGGTGTCACGACGGCTGGAGTGTCCTGGCTCCCGGATCGGCACTCGCCCCGACCTTCCCGTCCACGAGGGACAGTGGCCTCAAGCGGGGGTCGCTCCCCGGTGACAGTGGCGGGACCGCGCCGGATTCACACCGGCTTCCTCCAACTGAACACTTTTCCTCCTCGGCAGGTCCGCACAGGACACGCCTCTGCGGACAGACCGGAGGAAAATGTTCACTGCCGTCGTCGTTCAGAAGCGTACGGCAGCGCGGCCCGCCCGCAAACTGTGGCCGAGCGGAGCTCGTCCTTTGATTGGTGGCGGGTGGGGCCTGGAGGACGGGGGCTAACATCCTCATCGTGCCGAATGTCCGTGCGGTGGGGAGGTCGCGCACCGACGCGTGCCCCGGGACGCTCCAGACGCACGACGCCGCCGACGGCCCGCTGGCACGCGTCCGCACCCCCGGCGGCGCGGTGTCCGCCGCGCAGCTCATGGTGCTCGGCGCCGCCGCCCGCGAGCTGGGCCGGGACGTCATCGAGCTGACGTCCCGCGCCAACCTCCAGCTGCGCGGCGTGCGCGACCCGGCGGCGCTCGCGGCGCGCCTCGCGGTCGCCGGCCTGCTGCCCTCGGCGTCCCACGAGCGGGTGCGCAACATCGTCGCCTCGCCCCTCGGCGGACGCGGGCGGAACGGCCGCCTCGCGACCGACCCGCTGGTCACGGCGCTCGACCGGAGGCTGTGCGCGCATCCCCGGCTGGCTGGTCTCCCGGGCCGGTTCCTGTTCGCGCTGGACGACGGCACCGGCGACGTGGCGCCCCTGAACGCCGATCTGACGCTGACCCCCGGTGGCCTTCTCCTGGCCGGAACACCGCTCGCCCTGGCATCCGCCGATCCCCTCCTGACCATGACCGCGGCGGCGGAGGCGTTCCTCGACGTCCGCGGCGGCGCCTGGCGGCTGGCCGAAGTACCCGACGGGGCGAGTCTCGTCGCGGAACGGCTGGGCGGAGTCCTGGCGGACGGGAGGCCCGTCCCGGATCCGCCGGCCCCGCACGCGGGGATCGTCCAGCAGCGGGACGGACTGGCCGCGCTGGAGGTCGTGCCGCCGCTCGGGCGGCTGTCGGGTGCGCAGGCCGAGGCGCTCGCCGAGGTCGCGGACGAGGTGCGCCTGACGCCGTGGCGGAGCGTCGTCCTGCGGGACCTGCGGCGGGACGGGGCGGAAGGGGCCACGGCCCGGCTGGCCCAGCAGGGATTCGCGGCCGATCCCGGCTCCCCGTGGGTCGGGGTGACGGCGTGCACCGGCAGCCCCGGCTGCGCGAAGTCGCGAGGCGACGTGCAGGGCGAGGCCCGCCGCTGGGTGGACGGCCTGGACCACGCCTCGCCGACCCCCGTCCACTGGGCGGGTTGCGACCGGCGCTGCGGGATGCCGCGCGGCCCGGTCACGCTGAAGACAGTGGGCGGGCAAGAGCGATGACCGACTACATCCGCGACGGAGCCGAGATCTACCGGCGGTCGTTCGCGACCATCCGCGCGGAGGCCGACCTGTCGGGACTGCCCGGCGACGTGGCGCGCGTCGCCGTCCGCATGATCCACGCCTGCGGGATGACCGACCTCGTCGACGACCTCGCCTGGTCGCCGGGCGTCGTCGCGCGGGCCCGGGCCGCGCTGCTGGAGGGCGCGCCGGTCCTGTGCGATGCGCGGATGGTGGCGTCCGGCATCACCCGGGCCCGGCTCCCCGCCGGCAACGAGATCGTGTGCACGCTCGGCGACCCGCGCGTTCCGGAGCTGGCGGCCCGGCTCGGCACGACGCGCAGCGCGGCGGCCCTCGACCTGTGGCGGGGCCGCCTCGACGGCGCCGTCGTCGCGGTCGGCAACGCGCCGACCGCGCTGTTCCGGCTGCTGGAGCTGGTGGGGCGGGACGCGGGACGTCCGGCCGCGGTCCTCGGGATCCCGGTCGGGTTCATCGGGGCGGCCGAGTCCAAGGAGGCGCTCGCCGCGAGCGACCTGCCGCACCTGGTGGTGCGCGGGCGGCGCGGCGGCAGCGCGATGACGGCGGCGGCGGTCAACGCCATCGCCAGTGAGGCGGAATGATGACGGGACGGCTCTACGGCGTTGGCGTCGGCCCCGGCGACCCCGAGCTGGTCACCGTGAAGGCGGCCCGGCTGATCCGCGCGGCGGACGTGGTCGCCTACCATTCCGCCCGGCACGGCCGCAGCATCGCCCGGACCGTCGCGGCGCCCTACCTGCGCGACGGCCAGGTCGAGGAGCAGCTCGTCTACCCGGTCACCACGGAGACGACCGATCACCCGGGCGGTTACAAGGGCGCGCTTGAGGAGTTCTACACCGACTGCACCGCCAGGCTCGCCGCGCACCTGGACGCGGGCCGGACGGTCGTCGTCCTGAGCGAGGGCGACCCGCTGTTCTACGGTTCCTACATGCACCTGCACAAACGGCTCGCTCCCCACTACCCGGCCGAGGTCGTGCCGGGCGTCACCTCGCTCAGCGCCGCCTCCGCCGCGGCGGGGCGCCCGCTGGTGGAGCGCGAGGAGACGCTGACCGTACTGCCGGGCACGCTCCCCGGCGACGAGCTGGCCGAACGGCTGCGCTCGGCGGACGCGGCGGCCGTCCTCAAGCTCGGCCGGACGTTTCCCAAGGTCAGGCAGGCGTTCGAGGACGCCGGACGGCTCGGCGACGCCTGGTACGTCGAACGGGCCGCCACCGACCGGCAGCGGGTCGAGCCGCTCGCCGGCGTCGACCCGGCGGACGTCCCGTACATGTCGCTGGCCCTGCTGACCAGCCCGGCCGAGAAGTCCTTCACGGCCGCTCCCCCGGCGCGGCCGGACGCGCCGGGAGGCGTGACGGTCGTCGGGCTCGGCCCGGCGGGACGGCCGTGGCTCACCCCGGAGGCGCAGGACGTCCTGTCGTCCGCCACCGACCTCGTCGGCTACGGCCCTTACCTGGACCGCGTGCCGCCCAACCCCCGCCAGCGACGGCACTCCACCGGAAACCGCGTCGAGGCGGACCGGGCCCGGCAGGCGCTGGCGCTCGCCCGGGACGGCGCGCGGGTCGCCGTCGTCTCGTCCGGCGACCCGGGCGTGTTCGCGATGGCGACGGCCGTGCTGGAGGCGGCGGCCGAGGAGGAATTCGCCGACGTGCCGGTGCGTATCGTCCCCGGGCTGACCGCCGCGCAGGCCGTCGCCGCACGCGCGGGCGCGCCACTCGGCCACGACTTCTGCGTCCTGTCGCTGTCGGACCTGCTCAAGCCCTGGGAGGTGATCGCCCGCCGGCTCACCGCCGCGGCCGGGGCCGACCTGGTGCTCGCCCTGTACAACCCGTCGTCAAGCCGCCGCAGGGACCAGCTCCCGGCGGCCCGCGACCTGCTGCTGGAGCACCGCTCGCCGGAGACGCCGGTCGTGATCGGACGCGACGTCGGCGGTCCCGAGGAGAGCGTCACCGTCACGACGCTCGGCAAGCTCGAAACCGACCAGGTCGACATGCGCTGCCTGGTCATCGTCGGATCGTCCACGACCCGGGTCACCGACCGCGGTGTGGTCTACACGCCCCGCCGCTACCCCTGAGCCCAGCGCGCGGCGGCGGCCACGTCACTCGTCGTCTCGACGCCGCCCGGGACGGGCGGGCGATCGACCATGATCACCGGCAGCCGGGCCTCCCGTGCCGCGGTGAGCTTCGCGCGGGTCATCGCGCCGCCGCTGTCCTTGGTGACCAGCACGTCCAGCCGGTGCTCGCGGATCAGCGCACGCTCGCCGTCCACCGTGTAGGGGCCGCGGGAGAGCAGCACGCACACGTTGGACGGGACGGGCGGCTCCGGCGGGTCGACCGACCTGGCGAGAAACCACACCCCGGTACGGGCCGCGAACACCGGGATACTCCGCCGCCCGGTGGTGAGGAACGCGCGGGCGCCGTCCGGCAGCACGGCGGCGGCCTCGCCGAGCGACGGGACGCGGCGCCAGCCGTCGCCGTCCCCCTCCCGCCAGCCGGGACGGCGCAGCGCGAGCAGCGGCACGCCAGCCAGCTGCGACGCCTTCGCCGCCGAGGCGCTCATCCGCTCCGCGAACGGGTGCGTGGCGTCCACGGCGCGGTCGATCCGGTGCTCGCGGAGCCACGCCGCCAGCCCGTCCGGGCCGCCGAAGCCGCCGACGCGCACGTCCCCGGCGGGCAGCCGCGGGTCGGTGACGCGCCCGGCGAGCGACGACACGACGTGCACGCCCGGCACGCCCGACAGCCGCGCCGCGAGGTCCCGGGCCTCCGCCGTCCCGCCGAGGATCAGGACGCGCCTCACACCCGTTCCCGCTCCGCGCTGTAGAGGTGGCTGTCGGGGAACGCCGACGCCGTCAGCACCCGCCCGACGACGATCACGGCCGTGCGCTTCACCCCGGCCTCCCGCACCAGGCCGGCGATGCCGGCGAGGGTGCCGCGCAGGATCAGCTCGTCCGGGCGGCTGGCCCGGGCGACCACCGCGACCGGGCAGTCCGCGCCGTAGTGCGGCAGCAGCCCGGCCGTCACCTCGTCGATGCGCTGGACGGCCAGGTGCAGCACCATCGTGGCGCCGCTCGCGCCGAGGGTGGCGAGGTCCTCGCCGTCCGGCATCGGCGTGGCCCGCGCCGCCGTCCGCGTCAGGATCACCGTCTGCCCCACACCCGGCACGGTCAGCTCCCGTCCCAGCGAGGCCGCCGCCGCCGCGAACGCCGGCACGCCAGGGACGATCTCATGCGGCACGCCCGCCGCGTCCAGCCGCCGCACCTGCTCGGCCACCGCGCTGAACACCGACGGATCGCCCGAGCACAGGCGCGCCACGTCCAGCCCGCCCCGGTGCGCGGCGATCAGCTCGGCCACGATCTCGTCCAGCGTCAGGTTCGCGGTGTCGACCAGCCGGGCGCCCGGCGGGCAGGCGTCCAGCAGCTCGCGCGGCACCAGCGACCCCGCGTACAGGCACACCGGTGCGGACTCCAGCACCCGCAGTCCCCGCACCGTGATGAGGTCGGCGGCGCCTGGACCGGCCCCGACGAAGTAGACGGTCATCAGACGTCCTTCCGTATCGTCCAGATGGTGACGGGCATCGCCGGGCGCCACCCGGTGAACCCGCCCAGCGGCCCGGCCCGCTCGACGCCGACGCGGACGAGTTCCCCGCCGTGCGTCTCGCGCGCCTGGGCGACCCGGACCTCCGATTCGAGTGTGACGGCGTTGGCGACGAGACGCCCGCCGGGTCTCAGCGCGTCCCAGCAGCGCTCCAGCAGGCCAGGGACGGTGAGACCGCCGCCGACGAACACCGCGTCCGGGGGCGGCAGCCCGTCCAGCGCGCCGGGGGCCCGGCCCGTCACCACGCGCACGCCGGGCACGCCGAGCGACCTGGCGTTCCGGCCGATCCGCTCCGCCCGCTCCGGGCGGCTCTCCACCGCGACCGCCGCGCAGGACGGATGCGCCCGCGCCCACTCGATCGCGACGCTGCCCGCACCGGCGCCCACGTCCCACAGCAGCTCACCGGGCAGCGGCGCGAGACGCGACAGGGTGACCGCACGAACCTCGCTCTTGGTGATCTGCCCGTCATGCTCGAAGGCGCCGTCGGGAAGCCCGGACACGCGGGGCAGCGGCGCCGCGCCGGGACCGGGCGCGCACTCCACGGCGACGATGTTCAGCGCGGACGCGGCGGGCTCCGTCCACTCCCCGGCGACCCCGTGCCGCACCGACTCGGCCTCCGCGCCCAGATCGCACAGCACGGTCATCCTGCTGGGCCCGAACCCGCGCCCGGCGAGCAGCGCCGCCACGACCGCCGGCGCCTCCCGACCCGCGCCGAGCGCCAGGACCCGCCTGCCTGGCGCGACGAGCGCGTTCAGGGTCTCCGCCGGACGGCCGACGAGGCTGGCGACGTCCACCCGCTCCAGCGGCCAGCCGAGCCGGGCGCACGCCAGCGACACCGACGACGGATGCGGCAGCACCCGCAGCCGCGCCGGACCGAGCAGCTCCGCGAGGGTGGACCCGATCCCGTAGAACATCGGATCCCCGCTGGCCAGGACGGCGATGGCACGGCCGTCATAGCGCCGGATCAGCCCGGGCAGCGCGGGCAGGAGCGGCGAGGGCCAGGGCACCCGCTCCGCCTTCCCCGCCGGGACGAGACCGAGCTGGCGGCGGCCGCCGAACAGCACGTCCGCCTCCCGCAGCGCCTCCCGGGACGCCTCCGCGAGCCCGTCCCACCCGTCGGCGCCGATGCCCACGACGGAGATGACATGCGCGTCCACTGGCCTCCCCGCCCGGCTGAGAAATGCGCTCGGTGAAATGCGGCGACAAGCCTATATGAGCGGTTCTGGCACACTTGTCCAGGTGAAGCGGCTCCTGATCATCGGCATCGGCGCGGGCGACCCCGACCACCTCACCTTCCAGGGCGCCAACGCCATCGCCGCCGCCGACGTCTTCCTCCTCGTCGACAAAGGCGAGGCCAAAGACGACCTGACCCGGCTGCGACGCGACCTCATCGCCGCCCACGGCCGTGAGCCGTACCGGATCGTCGAGGCCCGCGACCCCGAACGCGACCGCACCACCCCGGCCTACACGGCGGCCGTCGAGGACTGGCGCTCCCGCCGCGCCCAGATATACGCGTCCTTCATCGCGGACGACCTCGCCGACGGGCAGAGCGGCGCGCTCCTCGTCTGGGGCGACCCCGGCGTCTACGACAGCACCCTCGCCGTCCTGGACGAGATCGACGCCGAGTTCGACTACGAGGTCGTCCCCGGCATCAGCAGCATCTCGGCGCTCACCGCCCGCCACCGCGTCGCCCTCACCCGCGTCGGACGCCCCGTCCACATCACCACGGGTCGCCGCCTGGCCGCCGAAGGCCCCACCGCCGACGACGTCGTCGTCATGCTGGACGCCGCCTGCTCCTTCACCGGCGCCGGCGAGGACCACCACATCTACTGGGGCGCCTACCTCGGCACGCCCGACGAGATCCTCATCTCGGGCCCGGTCACCGAGGTCGCCGACCGCATCCGCGCCGCCCGCGCCGAGGCCCGCGCCCGCAAGGGCTGGATCATGGACACCTACCTCCTCCGCCGTGCCCCGAGCGAAGACCACCGCAGAACCCAGAACAAGTGACACGTCGGCCCCGCGTCGGCCAGCGACGCGGGGCCGCCGGTCGCCGGGCAGGTCCGCGTGGAAATCTACCTACTTGCTGCATGTAGGTTTCATGGTGTCCTGCGACTGCGTCGGAGTCGGCGCGATCTTGATAGTGGGGTCGATCACCACCGGGGACTTGCGCTTGGCATCGTTCAGCCAGGCCTTGTCCGCCTCGACGGTGATGTGCAGCCGTGTCCGGGCGCGGGGCGCCGGGCCGGCAGGCGGGGCGCGGGAGCGACGGCGGCCTTCTTCAAAAGATCTTGAGGTCTTGGTGTTGGTTCGGATCGGCCCGGTTAGCCGTCCCGCAGAGCGACATATAGGCAGGGGGTAGGCGTGCCCGGCGGCATCGCTTGGTCCGCACCGGCGAGGCTTCACGGCTCGGGAGGGCCCGTCACGAGCGGGTCGCGGAGACATCCAGAGAAAGGGGCGGCTGTGGGCGTTCATCCAGGCGGAGGGCGTACAGCACCTTGCCGCCGTGGAGATGCGTGTCCGGGACGAGGCCGGGGTGACTGTTCCGGCGGTGGGCTCGGTCTACGGACGTGCCTTTGGCTTGGCCTGCGTGCGGGCAGCGCTAGGGGTTCGTCTGTTCATCACTCTCTGGGCGGTGAACGGTGAGCAGGTCACGATCGCGACCGTCTGGAGCGGCGTCGCGGCGATGTCGACGACGGTCATGTGTCGGTGAGCCGAAAGGGCCGATGCCGGGGCGGATCACCGACTCCACGACGTCTCCCTTCGTGGCCGGTGTCCGGCGCCACACGGCACAGCGTTCGTTGGGGAGGGAGAGCCGTGTGCGGTCATGAGATCCGCGGTCTGCTCCAGCCGTTCCTTCTGGTCCTCATCCATGAGCGGCCGAGTCATGGCTACGACCTGATCGACCGGTTGGCGGGCATGGGGCTGATGGACGTCGAGCCCGGGCATGCGTACCGGGTGCTGCGCGGTCTTGAGCGGGCGCGGCTTTTGACTTCCAGATGGGTTCCTTCGGACGCTGGGCCGGCCCGGCGGCGGTACGAACTCACTCCCGCGGGTGGGGCCGAGCTGAAGAACCGGATGGAGGACCTGGCCGAATTCGGCAGCGTGCTCGACGCTTTCTTGTCCTTGTGGGCGAAGACCTCCCAAGGGTGCGACCAGTGCGCGAAGGGAATGCAGGAATCGGCCGTTGCGTTCTCTCGGCCCTGAGGAGAAGGATATGGCGCGAGAAACGGCGGAGGACGCCGTCCGGACAGTTTTCCAACGCCGCGTGGGTCCGGGCCGAGCCCTCGGCGAAGACGCGGACCTCATCGCCTCGGCCGGCCGGGACATGGCGGTGCGGTTCCACCGCGGCGGCAAGGTCATCACGTTCGGCAACGGCGGTGCGGCAACGGACGCCCAGCATGTCGCGGTGGAGTTCCTGCACCCGGTCATTGTTGGAAAGAGGGCGTTGCCCGCGCTTTCGCTGACCGCCGAAGCGGGGAACGATGATAGGGACGCGAACGAAGCCTTCGCCGACCGGTTGCGGTTGCTCGCCTCTCCTCAGGACATCGCCCTGGGGTTCTCTCCTGACGGCCGATGCGCGAACGTACTGCGGGCCTTTCAGGTCGCTCGTGAACTCGGGGCGCTGACGGTCGCCCTGCTCGGCCGGGACGGCGGTGACATAGCCGGCGACAAGGTCGTGGACCATGCCCTGATCGCCCGGTCCGATGATCCGTGCGTGATCAAAGAGCTGCACGTCACCGCCTACCACATCTTGTGGGAACTGGTTCATGTCTGCATCGAGCAGTCCGGATCGCTGGAATCGGAGGCGGGCGTATGACCAGCCGCGACTCGGTGGGCGAGGGGGGTGCGGCGCCGTGCCATGAGGACGTCTGCGTCACCTGTTCCGACACCGCGGTCCAGGTTCACGTGCTGGACGTCATGGGAGACGGCCTCGGGATCGTCGATACGGAGAATGGCCCGGAGGAAATCAGTCTGGCGTTGGTCGACGCCGGGCCGGGCGACACGGTCTTGGTCCACGCCAAGGAGGCCATCGCCGTGGTGGAGGGGCCGACAGGATGAACCCGGAATCGTTGTATCCGTTTCTCTCGACGGAACAGGGCGAGACCGGCTCTGTGGTCGCGGATGTGCGCGCGTCCACCGAGGAGAAGGCCGCCGAGATCGTCGCGCTGCGGGAATCTCTTGTCGACCTGCACGGTGAACGGCTCGTCCGATGCGCGCGGCAGATGGCCGCGTGCTTCCAGGGCGGCGGCCGGCTGTTCGGTTTCGGCAACGGCGGCAGCAGCACGGATGCACGGCAGATCCAGGAACTCCACGTCAGCCCTCCCCCGCGCGGCCGGCCGTTGCCCGCGATCTCCCTTCCCCATGACGTGGCCACCGTGACCGCGCTGTCCAATGACGTGAGTTTCGACGTCGTCTTCGCGCGCCAGCTCGCGGCGCTCGCGGTGGCGGGAGACATCGCCGTGGGCTTGTCGACCAGTGGCGGCTCGGAGAATCTGCTGCGCGCCTTCGAGGAGGCGAACCGCAGGCGGATGATGACGGTCGGCTTCACGGGCTATGACGGGGGAAGAATGGCCCAGGCTGGAACGATCGACCACCTCTTCATCGTGCCGTCCTCCTCCGTTCACAGGATCCAGGAGGCGCAGACGACGCTGTACCACGTGCTCTGGGAGCTCACTCAGCAGGCGCTGCGCGGGCGGTTGTGAGACCCCCTAGGGCCACGCTCACGCGGCTTCGGGTCCGTATCGAGGGGATTGTCCAGGGCGTTGGGTTTCGCCCTTTCGTCTCTGAACTGGCCGGGGAGCACGGGGTCGCGGGCTTCGTGGGAAATGATTCGGAGGGCGTCTTCGCGGAGATCGAGGGCGATCGGGCGAACCTGGACGTCTTCCTCGCCGATCTCGAACGGCGGGCGCCGGCGCTGGCCGTGGTGGAGCGGGTGCGGGCGGAACCGACGGCGCCGATGGACGAGCGCGGGTTCCGGATCGTGCCGAGCTCTGCTGCGGTGACACGTTCCGCGCTCGTCTCTCCCGACACGGCGACATGCCTCGACTGCCTCGCCGAGATCGCTGCCCCGGCCGGGCGCCGGTCAGGCTATCCGTTCACGAACTGCACGGCCTGCGGGCCGCGGTTCACCATCGTCACCGATGTCCCGTATGACCGGCGCAACACGACCATGGCCGCGTTCGGAATGTGCGAGGCGTGCGCCAGGGAGTACACGGATGCCGCCGACCGGAGATTCCACGCTCAACCCGTGTGCTGCCGCCAATGCGGGCCGTCACTGCGGTTCTTCGGGCCGGACGGCGTTCCGGCCGATGGACAGCCGCTGAAGGCCGCGGCCGAATGGCTCCGGCAAGGCCGCATTCTCGCTGTCAAGGGACTCGGCGGCTACCATCTCGCCGTCATCGCCGACGACGAGGCAGCGGTTCGCAGGCTGCGCGACCGCAAACATCGGGAGGACAAGCCGTTCGCCTTGATGGTCCCCGACCTGCAATCGGCGCGGAAGCTGGTCCGACTGGAATCTACCGGTGAACGTGTGCTGGCGGGAATGCGCCGCCCGATTCTGCTGGCGCCACGCCTTCCTGAAGCTTGTGTCGCGGACGCGGTGGCGCCGCGGAATCAGGAGCTCGGGGTGATGCTGCCCTACACTCCCCTGCATCACCTGCTCGCCGGTCACCTCGGCCGCCCATTCGTCTTGACGAGCGGCAACGTGTCGGATGAGCCGATCGCCTACCGTGACGACGACGCGGTGGAACGGCTCTCGGAGATCGCGGACGGTTTCCTGACGCACGATCGGCCCATCCATGTGCGCACCGACGACTCCGTGGTCCGCGTATTCCGCGGAAGAGAACTGCTCGTCCGACGATCACGCGGATATGTCCCCGCTCCCTTGACCACTGCTCGGCCGTTCCCGCGTCCGGTCCTGGCGTGCGGGGCGGAACTGAAGAACACATTCTGTGTGGCCAAGGGGAACCGGGCATTCGTATCCCATCACATCGGCGATCTGGAGAACTACGAGACGCTGCGGTCGTTCACCGAGGGAATCGCTCACTTCCGCCGGCTTTTCGATGTGGATCCCGGACTGGTCGCTCATGATCTGCATCCGGAGTATCTGTCGACGAAGTTCGCGCTGGAGTTGGAGGACGTGGACGTGGTGGGTGTTCAGCATCACCATGCCCACATCGCGTCCTGCCTCGCCGATAACGGAGAGAGCGGTCCGGTCATCGGCGTCGCCTTCGATGGGCTCGGCTTCGGAGACGACGCCACTTTCTGGGGTGGCGAGCTGCTCGTCGCCGACCTGGTGGGTTTTGAGCGGGCGGGCCATTTGGAGGCGGTGCCCATGCCGGGTGGGGCGATGGCGGTCCGTGAACCGTGGCGGATGGCGGTCGCCCACCTCTTGGCGGCTTACGGAGATGCCCTTCCCGATCTGGACCTCGCCCGGCGGCATCGTGAGCGTTGGGACGCGGTCCTGGCCATGGCTCGAAGGGGCGTCAATGCCCCGCTCACGTCCAGCGTTGGACGGCTGTTCGACGCGGTCTCGGCAATTCTCGGCGTCCGGGACGTGGCGCGATACGAGGGGCAGGCCGCCATCGAACTGGAGCAGAGAGTCGCCGGGCAGGAACGCGGCGGGTATCAGGTGACGGTGAGAGACCAACGCCCGCTGGTCATTCAGGGACGCGACCTCATCCGCTGCGTTGTCGACGATTTGCTCGCCGATGTCGCCGTGGGCAGGATCGCCGCCCGGTTCCACAATGGGCTGGCGCAGGCCGCCGTCAGGGCGGTATGCGTTCTGCGCGAACGCACCGGCCTCGACACGGTCGCTCTGTCCGGGGGCGTCTTCCAGAATCTGGTGTTGTTGAACCGGGTCGTGGCTGGCTTGGAGGAGGACGGCTTCCGGGTCCTCGTCCACTCCCGGGTGCCGTCCAATGACGGTGGGATCTCTCTCGGCCAGGCGGTCGTCGCGGCGGCGCGCGACCGCGCCGGACTCGTGAATGGACTCGTGAACCTGCTCGAAGACCCGAAACCGTGATCTCGGCCGTCAGCAGATCCGCGGCAGTGGATCGCCTACCAGCATGTCCACGATGCGCGTACCGCCGAAGGACGTCTTCAGCAGAACGGCGCCGGGCGGCTCGTCCGCGACACGCCCTGCGATCGCGGCGCCTTCCCCCGACGGGTGGCCGCGAAGCGCCGCAAGCGCCGTTTCCGCGTGCTCGCCGTCCACGACGGCGACGAACCGGCCCTCACAGGCCACGTACAGGGGGTCGATGCCGAGCAGTTCGCAGGCGCCGTTGACCACGGGCTTCACCGGCACCGCCGCCTCGTCCAGCACGATCCCGAGCCGGGCCGTCTGGGCGACCTCGTTGAGGACCGTCGCCACGCCGCCCCGCGTCGCGTCGCGCAGGACGCGCACACCGCCGGGGACGGCGTCCAGGAGCGCCGCGACGGGCTCGTGGAGCGGTGCGGTGTCCGAGGCGAGGTCGGCCTCGATGTCGAGTTCGCCGCGGGCGAGCATGATCGTGACGCCGTGGTCCCCGATCGGCCCGGAGACCAGCACGGCGTCGCCGGGCCGCGCGGCCGAGGCGGTCAGCGTCAGGTCCCGCTCCAGGACGCCGATGCCGGCGGTGTTGATGTAGCAGCCGTCGGCCTTGCCGCGCTGCACGACCTTGGTGTCACCGGTGACCACGGTGACTCCCGCCGCCGCGGCGGCCGTGGCCATCGATTCCACGACCCGCCGCAGGTCCGCGACCGGGAAGCCCTCCTCAAGGATGAACCCGGCCGACAGGTACATCGGGCGGGCACCGCATACGGCGAGGTCGTTGACCGTTCCGTTCACCGCCAGGTGCCCGATGTCGCCGCCCGGGAAGAACAGGGGCGACACCACGAAGGTGTCGGTCGTGAAGACCGTCCGGGTGCCGTTGAGGGTGAGGGTGGCGCCGTCCGCCATGTCGTCCAGGTGCGGGTTGCGGAAGGCGTCCAGGAAGACGGCCTCGATGAGGGTCTGGGTGGCCTTGCCACCGGCCCCGTGGGCCAGGGTGACGCGTTCCTCCTTGACCTTGGCCTTGCGGAGGCGTGCCCGCTCGATGCGTTCCAGGACTCGCTGTTCGGCGGACTGCTCCGCGGTGGTTCCGGCGCCGGTCGTCATGTGGGCGTCGCCTCCTTGACGCGGTCACGCGTGAAACGTCCGTAGTTGTAGTAGGCCGCGCAGGCCCCTTCGGAAGAGACCATGCAGGTTCCGATCGGTGTCTCCGGTGTGCACGCGGTGCCGAAGACCTTGCACTCCCAGGGCTTGATGACGCCCTTGAGGACCTCGCCGCATTGGCAGGCCTTGGGATCGGCCACCCGGACACCTGGGACGTCGAAGATGCGCTCGGCGTCGTGGACGGCGTAGGCCTCGCGGACCCGCAGCGCCGACTGGGAGATGAACCCCAGCCCGCGCCATTCGAAGTACGGCCGGAGCTCCATGACCTCCCCGATGACCTCCAGCGCCTTGCGGTTTCCGTCCCAGGGCACGACGCGGGTGTACTGGTTCTCCACCTCGGCGCGGCCGTCGGCGAGCTGCCGCAGCAGCATGTGGACCGACTGCAGGATGTCCAGCGGTTCGAAGCCCGAGCAGACCAGCGGCTTGCCGTAGCGACCGGGGATGAACGCATACGGGCGGCAGCCGATGACGGTCGAGACGTGGCCGGGGCCGAGGAAGCCGTCGAGCCGCAGGTCCGGCGAGTCCAGGATCGCCTTGATGGCGGGGAGGATCGTCACGTGGTTGCAGAAGACGGAGAAGTTCTCGATCCCCTCGGCGGCGGCCCGCAGGACGGTCATGGCCGTGGACGGGGTGGTCGTCTCGAAACCGATCGCCATGAAGACGACCCTGCGGTCGGGGTTCCGCCGGGCGATCTTCAGCGCGTCCAGCGGCGAGTACACCATGCGTATGTCGGCGCCCTCGGCCTTGGCGTCCAAGAACGAGCCGCTGCCGCCGGGCACCCGCATCATGTCCCCGAACGAGGTCATGATGACGTCCGGGTGCCGGGCGATGGCGATCGCGTCGTCCACGCGCCCCATCGGGATCACGCACACCGGGCAGCCGGGCCCGTGCACGAGCGTGATGCCCTCCGGCAGGTGATCCTCCACGCCGTGCTTGTAGATGGTGTGCGTGTGACCGCCGCAGACCTCCATGAACTTGTACCGCCGGCCGGGCTCGCACAGCGCGGTGATCTGCGCGGCCAGTGTCCGGGCCTGATCCGCGTCGCGGTATTCGTCGACGAACCGCATGCCGGTCAGCCGCCCTTCGTTCGATGTCGGAACCCGCGTGACCCCGGCTCCTGGACCGGGCCGGGGCCCGTCAGGTGATGTCGGAGTCCGCGAGCGCGTCCAGTTCGTCGGTGTAGGCGCTCCCGAGTCCCCGCAGCAGGTCGAGCGTCGCCGCGGCCTCGGCCTCGTCGATCTTGGACATGGCGAAGCCGACGTGCACCAGGACCCAGTCGCCGGGGCGCACGCCGTCCGGCCCGAGCAGGCCGATGTTGACGGCGCGCCGGACGCCGGCGACCTCGACTGTGGCGAGGTCGTCGCGGTCGGGTGAGAGTTCGACGATCTCACCGGGAATGCCGAGGCACATCCGCCCTGCCGTCCTCCCCGCTCACATGCGCTCGATCTTGAGGTAGCGGCGCATCGCCGGAATCTCCTTCCAGACCAGCGCCACGACTCCGGCGGCGGTCAGGCAGGCCACCCCGATCCACACTTTTCGCACGTCGTCTCGCTCCTTTCGGGTCAGCCGGGCGGCAGGTTCGGCATGATCGGCAGAATCGGGTCCCGCTCTTTGGGCCGAATGCCGGTCGACCGCCGCGAGTCGGCGGTGCCGTCCTCGTGGTGCCCGGGTTCGTGGTCGTAGGCGCCCTTGCGGTTGCCTTGATCGACGCCTTTGGTGTGTGAAGGCGTGTCGGGGGCCACGTCCGGTTTACCGACGCGAATCTGCGCCATGGCTAGTTCCCCTCTCGTGGTCGGTGAGGCCGGGCCGAGGTTCCGGGACGATGACCTCCCTCGGCCAGTTGGGCGAAGAACGCCTCGACGGCCGTCCACACGCGGTCTCCCCCCGACAGCCCCGTCCACGCCCCCTTGATGACGCCGACGAGGCGGTAGCAGTCGTCGACCGGGACGAGCCACTGCTCGTCCGCCTCGCGGATCGAGCTGGTCAGCAGCGCCTCGACCGCGGGCAGCATCGACGCCAGATCCGGGTTCTGTGCGCTGACGGCCGTCCAGGCGGACGGGTCCACCGTCCACGCCGTCGCGCCCATCGGGCTCGGGTACCGGGCGACGACGGCGCCGTCCAACCCGACGACGAAGAAGGCGAGCCGCACCGGGACGCCGAGATCGGCGACCGAGACGCCGGTCAGCCTCACCCTGCGGTCCGGCACGAGCCGGTAGTGCCCTGCCCCGGCCCCGTCCTTCTCGAAGAGCAGGGCGCACGCGCGGCACGCGCACGCCAGTTCACCGGTGCGCTCGTCGAAAACGTGGGCATGGCCGTCCGCGACGGGAACCTCGCACAGACCGCACCTGTCAACGTCCGCCCGGGTGGACGATCTCAGGATCGCGCGGTTGAGCGCTCCGAAGGTCATGGGGCGCCGTCCGTGATGGCGGGGGGTCGCAGGAGCGCCTCGACGGGGACGAACGTCTTCGTCGACGTTGAGGTGTCCGGAGTGGCCACGTGGACGCCGACCAGTTCGGGGGCCGCGGCCAGTACGGCCTCTCGCACGACGTCCTCAACGGGTTCGGCGCCGCCGCACCCGCACCCGCCTGCCTTCACCCGCACCTGAGCGGTCTCCTCCTGGATCCCGACGAGCTCGGCGTCGGCGCCCTTGCGACGGAGCCGCGGCCGGAGCGCGTCCAGGGCACGGGCGACGCGCCGCTCGACCGGCTCGGGATGGATTTCGTGGAGGACGAGGAGGTGGCCGACGAGATCGTCGTCGAGGATGGCTTCAATGAGGCGGGAATCATCGGATGCGCGGTCCATCACCCGCGCCAGCGCCTCCCCGTACACCTCGGTGAGGAAGGTGACCGCGTCCAGCGCCGTCTCCGCGGTCGCGCCGGGCGTCCGTTCCAGCCTGCCGAGCGTCTCGTCGAGGCGGCCCAGCCGGCCGGCGATCGCCTGACCGTCCAGGCGTCGCGGGCGGTCGGCGGCGGTGCCGGGGCCGGCCTCCTGGATCGGTGCGGGCTCAGCCATGGGTCGCTCCGAACATCGGAGAATGCAGTTTCTGCAGCGTCCGTCCCCCGCCGAGGTACATGTGCACGCCACAGGGCAGGCACGGGTCGAAGCTGCGGACGGCGCGCATGATGTCGACGCCCCTGAAATCGTCGGCGCCGTTCTCCTCGAAGATCGGCATGTCCTGGACGGCGTCCTCGTAGGGGCCGGGCGTGCCGAAGCTGTCGCGCGGGCTGCCGTTCCAGGGCGTCGGCGGGTACGGATGGTAGTTGGCGATCTTCCCGTCCCGGATCACCATGTGGTGTGACAGCACGCCGCGCACCGCCTCGTGGAACCCGCACCCGATCGCCTCGTCGGGCACCTCGAAGTCCTCGAACACCTTGGTGTCGCCGGCGCGGACCAGGCCGAGTGCTTGCTCGACGAAATGCACCGCCATCGCCGCCGCGTAGGCGACGAAGTAGGCGCGGGCCCGATTCCGTTCGAGGGCGTTGGACCACTGCGGGATACGCCATTCCAGCGTCGTCTCCGGCAGGTCGCGGCCCTTCGGCAGCGAGATCTGCACGCTGGATCCGGTCGACTTCACGAACGGGGTGTCGACCATGTTCGCCAGCGCGGTCGTGTAGAGCCGCGCGAACGCCCCGCCGCCGGTGTCCAGAGCGAGATGCTCTCCGGTCTCAGGACGCAGCCAGCGCGGGCTCATGACCCAGCTGTACTTGTCGTCGAAGTCGCGTTTCTGCGGCACCGGCAGGGTGGTCTGGTTCCACGGGTGGCGCATGTCCACCGGGTTGCCGAGCGGATCATGGGTGACGAAGGGGTCCTCGTTCACCCAGTCGTCGTAGTAGGAGCTGCCGAGCAGGATGCGGATGCCGAGGTTGATGTCGACCAGGTTCGTGGTGAGGAGTTCGCCGTCCACGACGATGCCGGGCGTGACGTACATCGCCTTCCCCCAGCGGTTCATCGTCTCGTACTTGTAGTCGACGACCGCGGGGTCCTGGAAGGCGCCCCAGCAGCCGAGCATGACGCGGCGGCGGCCCACCTCCTCGTACCCGGGCAGCGCCTCGTAGAAGAAGTCGAAGACGTCGTCGTTCATCGCGACGGACTTCTTGATGAAGTCGACGATGCCCATCAGGCGGGAGAGGTAGTCGGTGAACACGGTGGGGCTCGGCATGGTCCCGACCCCGCCCGGATACACCGTCGAGGGGTGCACGTGCCTGCCCTCCATCAGGCAGAACATCTCCCGCGTGGTGCGGCTGACCTGCAGCGCCTCCTTGTATACCGCGCCCTCGAAGGGGTTGAACGCCTCCATGATGTCGGCGATCGTCCGGTAGCCGTGCACCTCCGCGTTCGGCGCCTCGGTGTCCCTGGCCCGCCTCAGCACGGACGGGTTGGTGTCCTTGACCATCGCCTCGCAGAAGTCGACGAAGACGAGGTTGTCCTGGAAGATCGTGTGGTCGAACATGTACTCGGCGGCCTCGCCGAGGTTGAGGATCCATTCGGCCAGCGGCGGGTTCTTGATGCCATAGGCCATGTTCTGCGCGTACACCGAGCACGTGGTGTGGTTGTCGCCGCAGATCCCGCAGATGCGGCTGGTGATGAACCCCGCGTCCCGGGGGTCCTTGCCCTTCATGAACACCGAGTAGCCGCGGAACAACGACGATGTGCTGTGGCACTCGGCCACCCGCCGGTTCGCAAAGTCGATCTTCGTGTAGATGCCCAGGTTGCCGATGATGCGCGTGATGGGGTCCCACGACATCTCGACGAGCTGCCCGGGCTCTCCGCCGGCGGGCGCCTGCTCGGAGGTTGTCATCGGTACGGTCCTCTCCTGCGATCCGGTGGTGGCCGACGAGCGGCCCCGTCCAGGCGCCGCCGGGTGCGGTTCAAGGCCGCCAGCGCGGGTCGTAGCCGCTGGTCAGTTCGTCACGGTTGTGATGCCACTTCGGCTCCTTGTTGGCGGTGATGTTGGTGATCCCGCGCATCCGGCGGATGAAGGCCCCGTACGGCTTGATGAGCATCGACGACAGGCCGCCGCCGGGCGGCGCGTCCATGAACGGCATGAACTTGTCCGGGAAGCCCGGCATGGTGCAGGCGATGCAGATGCCGCCCACGTTCGGGCAGCCGCCGATGCCGCCCATCCAGCCGCGCTTGGGCACATTGCAGTTCACCACCGGCCCCCAGCAGCCGACCTTCACCTGGCATTTCGGCGAGTTGTAGTCCTTGGCGAAGTCGGCCTGCTCGTAGTAGGCGGCGCGGTCGCAGCCCTCGTGCACGGTCCTGCCGAACAGCCACTGAGGTCGCAGCTTGTCGTCCAGCGGCGGCGGAGGCGCCTCGCCGGCGGCATGGTGCAGGACCCAGGTCAGCGTCTCCATGAAGTTCTCGGGCTGGACGGGGCACCCCGGCACGTTGACGATCGGCAGGGCGCCCGCCGACCTGAAATCCCACCCGAGATAGTCCGCCAGCCCCATGCATCCGGTCGGGTTGCCCGCCATCGCGTGGATCCCGCCGTAGGCGGCGCAGGTGCCGGCGGCGACGATCGCCCACGCCTTCGGCGCCAGCCGGTCGATCCACCAGTTCAGCGTCAGCGGCTCGCCGGTCTCCGGATCGTTGCCGAACGACGACCAGTAGCCGTCCCCGTTGATCTTCTCGTTGGGGACCGAGCCCTCCAGGACGAAGATGAACGGCTCCAGCTCACCGTTCGCCGCCGCCCGGAACGGGGCCAGGAACTCCTCGCCGCCCAGGGTCGGCGACAGCACCTTGTTGTGCAGGTGCACCTTCGGCAATCCCGGGATGAGCCCGTTCACCACGTCCTCGATCGCCGGCTGACCGGCGGCCGTCACCGAGACGGTGTCACCGTCGCAGCTCATGCCCTCGGAGATCCACAGGATATGGATCTCGTCGAAACCCTCCGCGCGAGTCATGGTTCGTGCCTCCTCATGTCCGAGGTGTGCTCGACGCGCCGCCGCCGTACCCGGCCTCGCGGAGCGGTGTGCCGTGTCCCGGCGGGTTCGGCGTCCCGCGACAGGGTCATCAGCGGCTCTCCCCGACCGGCGCGTCCACAGTGATCGACTCCAGGACGACGTCCTCGTGACCGGTGCTCTCCACGTCCACGGCGCCGCACGCCGGGCACGCGGCCAAGGCCGTGGCGCTGTTCACCGGCGTCTCCTCGCGGCAGGGACGGCACCGGACCCGCAACGGCTCCAGCACGAGATCGACGTCGGCGCCCTCGGCCACCGTGCCCATCGCGGCCATCCGCACACCCTGCTCGATCACGTCCGGGTCGACCGGGTGCCCGCCGACGCGGACCCGCACGGCACGCACCGGCCGGTCACCGGCCCGCCGAAGGACCGCCTCGACGATGCCCTCGCACATCCCCAGCTCATGCATTCGCTCGCTCCGGATCCGTGTTCGCTTCCCGTTCATCACGTGCAACCTCAGCACAAGCCGCCTCATCACAAGCAGCCACAGCACGAGCGGACTCGTCGGATGCCAGCTCGGTCACCAGGCGGACGGCCCCCTCCACGGCAGCGCGCACCGGTTGCGACAACTCCATGCACTCGTCGATGACGGCCGGACGGCAACCCACCACGAGCACGCGGGGCAGTTCGCCGCCGAGCCGCCGGAGAAGCCGGAGCACGGCCATGGGCTGCATGCCGTGCCCGTCCACGGCGGGCGGGCCGAGCGGATCTGCGGGGTCCAAGCCGGCCACCGCGCCGTCGACCGAGTCCGCGTCCACCTCCAGGACAGTGAGGGTGCCGGGCGGCCCTTCGACGGGTACCGCGTCCACCATGATCAAGACGTCGGGCCGGTGGTCCAGCAGCTCGTACGCCAGATGAACACCGCGGATGCCATAGTCGGCGACCGACACGTTCGCCGGGAGCGCGGAGCCGTCCATCCGCCGGACGACCTCCACGCCGAACCCGTCGTCGCCGAGGAACACGTTCCCGATCCCCGCCACCAGGACCCGGCGGGCCGCCACCCCGCTCATCGCCGATCCCCCTCCGCCGACAGCGGCTCCACCTCGTCGGGGGAGAAGTAGCGGAACCGCCCGTACCACCGGTTGAGCTCCGCGGCGGGGTCGTCCTCCACCGTGACCGCGAGATGCGTGGCATCGTCGACGTCGCAGAGCACCGCCTCGACCTGCGCGGTCCTGCCCTCCAGGAACCGGTCCTGGGGATCGACGCCGTGCCGCCGCGGCCGCAGCCGTACCCGGCTCCCCCGGCGGACCGGCACACCCGCGACCACGACGCTGCCGGCCCCGGGCGGCGGCTCCGGATCAGCGCTCGCCGCAGGCCGCAGCGACCGCACCGCCCCGTGCAGGCGTGAGAACACCTCGGGCGGCATCGACTCTGTCCGGTCCAGGATCTCGGCGGCTCGCGGATCGGTGGCGCGCGCCTCTCGCTTTTCCGCGTCCGTCAGCGTCAGGGTGCGCAACGACAGGATCTCGTCGATCTCCGTCGCATCGTGCAGATCACCGGGGCTCTCCGGAGCGACGCGCGGGTGGTCGTACAGCAGGATCGGCGAAGACAACACCACGTGATCGTCGCCCGGCGGGCCCGCCAGCACGGGGAACGTGTGGACGTTCACACACTCCTCGGCCGCCTGTCTGGCCCACTGAGGTGGATCCAGCGAGGACAGGAACGAGCCCCCGTCCACGCCCAACAGCACATGGCAGCCGATCAGCGATTCCGCCAATGCCTCCTCCCGGGAGGCTCCCGGCGGCGTCACCGCGCCCTTATTCGCTATGCGCACGCGCAGCCGGTGGCTCTGGCGCGGTTCGTCGCCACCGGCGGCCTTCGAGGCCGATGTCGCCACCGTCGAGGCCGATACCGCGGCCGTGGCCGTCACCGGGCACCGCCGGCGCCGGACACGGCCGAGGGGACGTCCCTCCTCGTCCTCAACGTGCTCGGTGTCCATCCCGCCAGTGGCCTGGACGGCGAACTCGTGCGTATCGCCCAGGACGTCCCGCAACGAGAACTGGAGATCGAACTCCTGTGGCAGGGCTTCGTCGAATCCGAACTCCAGCCGTGCCCCCGAACGCAGCGAATCGACCGAGCGGTAGGAGCCGTCGGTCAGACGCTCCTGCACCGATTTGCGCTGCAGTTGGAGAAAACGAACCCGGCACCGGATCGTTGCGTCCGTCGGTGCCTGCAGCAGGCATTCGGTCTGCTGCCAGGGGGCCTCGGCGGACCCGGCGACGCCCGTGTCGGTCAGCCCCTGCGCCTCCGCCCACGCCGGCGGGACGATCACTCCGAACTGCCAGCGCACGCGGTTCTTGACCGACGAACGACGGTAGGGATAAAGGAGGTAGCCCTCATAAAGAATCGCATCGGCCACTTCGCGCGCATACTCAAACCCGCTGGAAGGCGTGACGGGCGGGCTCACCACTCCGGACACACCTCCCCGCGCCGAACCGATTACGCCAACCCCGCAATGGCGCAAGCGACGCGCACGGGGAAAGCTTCCTCCGGTATAGCAACCACTGCCGGCCCCGGTAAGTGAGGACGCCCAGTAGGTGATGGTGGCACCTACCGGAGAAGTGACCTGTCATCGCGCGCCTGGCATGCCCTCCGGTGAAGAGGGCAGATCGGTGAGAACGTCTATCAGGGGAGAAGTCATGAAGCCGCTCATCCGGAGCAGGGACACCGGCGCGATCGTCCGCGCGGGCGCCCGGGGACTCGTCGCGGCCATGGCGATGACCGGTGCCCGCACGGTGACGGCGGCCATGGGCCCCCACGAGAAGAGCCCGCCCGAGGCGATTGTGGAGAAACATCTCCCGCTCGTGTACCGGCTTCCGGAACGGCACCGTGAAGCCGTCATAGAACTCGCCCACTGGACCTACGGTTCGGCTGGCGGCGCCGCGTACGGGATGCTGCCCGAGCGCGTCCGCGCACACGGCGCCAGCGGGCCCGTCTACGGGCTGGTCTTCTGGCTCGGCTTCGAGATCGGCATCCGCCCCCTCCTCGGGGTCAA
Source organism: Actinomadura soli (assembly GCF_005889715.1). Lineage (GTDB taxonomy): Bacteria > Actinomycetota > Actinomycetes > Streptosporangiales > Streptosporangiaceae > Spirillospora > Spirillospora soli. The sequence goes on along the minus strand of NZ_VCKW01000071.1, from coordinate 683 downwards.
GCACGCGCATGAGCGCAGAGTCGCCTGGAGAATCGTCCTCGCCCTGGACCATGTTCTGTACGGCCTCGTCGTCGCCGGCCGGTTCGCCCCGGAGCCTTCCAGACGCCCGCGCGGCAGGCCAGGCGTGACCTCGGCATTGTCGATGGCGACTACGGCTCGGGAGCGTGCTCGACGAAGGTCTGTTCGGCGCCGGATCGGGCTGAGCGTGGCAGGGGGCGAAGGCTTGGGGATGCGGAGCCGGCGACTCGGGCGCCTTTCCGTTCGTGTTCGTTGCCCGGATTCCAGTTCGGTTCGCAAGCGGTCGAGGTGAACGAGAAGCTCACCATGGAGCGGCCAGTCGGGGCTTTCGGCCCGCAGCATCTCGGTCAGCTTGACGCGCTCTTCACGCGCGGCGTCCAGGTGATAGGCGAACGGGTCCTCGAGGTCGATGGTTTCTGAGGCGAATCGCTGCCGGCGCATTTCGCCCGTAGGTCTCCCGCAGCGCCACCATTGGCCGCAGCATTCCGACGCCCGCGGGTTGAGGCGGATGCTCTCCTCGGCGTGTACGAGTTCACCGTCCACACATTGGACTTCCCGGGTTAGGGACCGGACCTGGGAGAGCAATTCGTCGAAGGGACGTGGCTCGGGGCGTTTCCACCGCCGACCACGACACTGACGACGCGTTGCGGAGACCGACCCCAGCC
>NZ_VCKW01000070.1 GCF_005889715.1 Actinomadura soli | reverse complement strand
GATCATGACGTCCTATGCGGGGGTGCTGCGTGGGGTGGATGGGCTGGAGATCGCCGCTCGCGAGCTGGCCGCATTGCCTCCGGATGCCGAGACGGGTACCGAGCCGGGGGTGGAGGCTTGGGAGGCCACCAATCTGCACACCGTCGCGTCCGCGATCGTGGCGGCGGCGCGGCGGCGGGAGGAGACGCGGGGCAGCCACTGGCGGCAGGACTTCCCTGGGAGACGCGACGACGAATGGCGCGGCCACCTGGTCACGCGGCTGGAGGGGAACGTCCTGACGACGACCTACGAACCTCTGGAAGGACAACGCTCATGACACCGGAACTGTCGCAGAGGCTGAGCGACGCCGGGCTCGATCCACAAGCTGTGGATAACCTCGTCCGGACGGCGCTGGCCGAGGACGGCGAGGTCGACGTCACCAGCATGCCGATCTTCGCGCCCGAGGACACCGCGGCCGGGGACCTCAGGGCCCGCGAGAACGGCGTGGTCGCCGGCGTCCCCGTGGCATGTGTCGTGTTCGAGGTCCTGGACGTGGCGTACGAGCCGAAGGCTGAGGACGGGGATCGGGTCGCCCCAGGGCAGGTGCTCATCTCGGTGAGCGGCCCGACCAGGGCGGTGCTGCGCGCTGAAAGGACGGCGCTGAACCTGCTGTCCCACCTGTCCGGAATCGCGACGGCCACCCGGAAATGGATGGACGCGATGGCCGGTACCAAGGCCAGGGTCCGCGATACGCGAAAAACGCTGCCGGGCCTGCGCGCACTGCAGAAGTACGCCGTGCACTGCGGTGGTGGCGTCAACCACAGGATGGGCTTGTACGACGCCGCGCTCATCAAGGACAACCACGTCGCGGCGGCCGGAAGTGTCACCAAGGCGTACGAGGCCATCCGCGCCGTGTATCCGTCGCTCCACGTCCAGGTGGAGTGCGACACCCTCGCGGAGGTCGAGGAGGCCCTCGCGGTGGGCGCGCAGAGCATCCTGCTGGATAACATGACCGACGCCGAGATGACCGAGGCGGTCCGGCTTGTAGCGGGGCGGGCGGAGCTTGAGGCCAGCGGTGGGCTTACCCTGGATCGGGCCCGAGACGTCGCCGTGACCGGGGTGGACTACCTTGCGGTCGGCGCGCTGACGCACTCGGCGCGCGTGTTCGACATCGGCCTTGACTTCACCTGATCAGCGGGGACCTGATGCTGCTCACCATCGACGTCGGCAACACCCAGACCGTCCTCGGCCTGTTCGAGGGCGATGAGGTGATCGAGCACTGGAGGATCAACACCGATCCGCGGCGCACCGCCGACGAGATCGCGGTGGTCCTGCAGGGGCTCGTCCAGCAGAGCCCCTTGCTGGCCGAGACCGACATCAGCGGCATCGCCCTGTGCTCCACGGTTCCGTCCGTCCTGCACGAGATGCGGGAGATGTGCCGCCGCTACTACGGCGACGTGTCGGCGGTGATCGTGGAGCCCGGCGTCAAGACCGGCGTCCCCGTCCGGATGGACAATCCGAAGGAGGTCGGCGCCGACCGCATCGTGAACGCGCTGGCGGCCGTCCACACCCATGGCGGTCCCGCGATCGTCGTCGACTTCGGCACCGCCACCACCTTCGACGCCGTCTCCGCCAAGGGCGAGTACGTGGGCGGCGCGATCGCGCCCGGCATCGAGATCTCGATCGACGCGCTGTCGTCGCGCGGCGCCCAGCTGCACAAGATCGAGCTGGTCAGGCCGCGGAACGTGGTCGCCAAGAACACCGTCGAGGCGCTGCAGTCCGGGATCATCTTCGGCTTCGCCGGGCAGGTGGACGGCATCGTCGAGCGGATGTCCGAGGAGCTCGCCGCGGACCCCGCCGAGGTCACGGTCATCGCCACCGGCGGGCTCGCGCCCCTCGTCCTGGAGGAGTCCCGCAGCATCGACGCGTTCGAGCCGTGGCTCACCCTCATCGGACTGCGCCTGATCTACGAGCGCAACACCGTCTAGCCTGCTCGCCCGCGCCCTCCGAAGGAGGACGGTAGCCGGTTGAGGGGACGTCGAAGGGGAACGGTAAGTCGTTCGCGGGGCATCGGACGGGGTGGATAGCCTTTGGGGCGTGACAGACGACACCTTCGACGAGCTCCCGGAGCAGATGCGCGTGCGCCGGGAGAAGCTCGACCGGCTCCGTGCGAGCGGAATCGACCCCTACCCGGTGACCTTCCCGCGGACGGCGACGATCGCCGACGTCCGCGCGAAACACCCGGACCTGGAGCCGGGCACCGAGACGGGCGAGCAGGTCGGCGTCGCCGGTCGCGTCATGCTGATCCGCAACACCGGGAAACTGTGCTTCGCGACCGTCCGGGACGGCAGCGGAGAGATCCAGATCATGCTGTCGCTCGCCAAGGTCGGGGAGGAGCAGCTCGACGCCTGGAAGCGGGACGTCGACCTCGGTGACCACGTCGGCGTCGAGGGCGAGATCATCACGTCGCGCCGCGGTGAGCTGTCCGTCATGGCGGACCGGTTCGCGATCACGTCCAAGTGCCTGCGCCCGCTGCCGGACAAGCACGCGGGCCTGACCGACCCGGAGGCGCGGGTCCGGCAGCGGTACGTCGACCTGATCGTCAACGACGAGGCCCGGAAGATGGCCCGGCTCCGCAGCGCCACCGTCCGCGCGGTGCGGGACTTCTGGCACGACGAGGGGTACCTCGAGGTCGAGACGCCGATGCTGCAGCCGATCCACGGCGGCGCGACGGCGCGTCCCTTCACGACGCACATCAACGCCTACAACATGGACCTCTACCTGCGCATCGCGATCGAGCTGTACCTGAAGCGGCTCGTCGTCGGCGGCATCGAGAAGGTCTTCGAGATCAACCGGAATTTCCGGAACGAAGGCGCGGACTCCACGCACAACCCCGAATTCACGATGCTGGAGACCTACGGGACATACCTCGACTACAACGACATGGCCGACCTGACCCAGCGGATGTACCAGAAGGCGGTCGTCGCCGCCCTCGGCACCACCGTGGTCGTCCATGACGGCGCCGAGGTCGACCTCGGCGTGCCGGAGTGGCCGCGGATCACGCTGTACGGGTCGGTGTCGGGTGCGCTCGGCGAGGAAATCACACCGCACACACCGATTGAGGACGTCCGGAAACTCGCCGACGCCCGCGGTGTGTCCTGGGACCCGAAATGGGGGCAGGGCAAGCTCGTCCAGGAACTGTTCGAGGAACTGGTCGAGCACACCCTCGTCCAGCCCACGTTCGTCATGGACTACCCGGTCGAGACGTCGCCGCTGACCCGCCAGCACCGCGAGGAGCCCCTCCTCACCGAGAAGTGGGACCTCATCGGCTTCGGGACGGAGCTGGGCACCGCGTACTCCGAGCTCATCGACCCGGTCGAGCAGCGCCGCCGCCTCACCGAGCAGTCGCTGCTCGCCGCCGGCGGCGACCCCGAGGCCATGCAGCTGGACGAGGACTTCCTGCGCGCCCTGGAGTACGCGATGCCGCCCACGGGCGGAATGGGCGCCGGAATCGACCGGATGATCATGGCGTTCACCGGCAAGGGCATCCGCGAGACGATCCTGTTCCCGCTGGTCAAGCCCGAATAACGACCGGTGCGCCGACGCATGGACGCGGACGTCCGCCCGAGAGGGCCACGACGCGTTCGAGTGGGTTGGAATCGACTCGTTGCCGTGAGCGGGTTTCTGCGCGTGACCTGGCCTTCACAACCCGGCCCGCAGGGGACGAGAGCGGGCCATGACCCGCGGAAAAGGAGCGGTCCATGGCCCGCGCGACGCCCGGACGGTCAAGCGGTTTCAGGCGCTTTCACGAATCACAAGGTCGGGTCTCAAAACCACCTGGCGGTGTTGATGGGATTTGCCCTCGCCTATTTCGGCCAGGGCGAGTTCGGCGGCTTCCCAGCCGAGTTCACGGCGGGGCTGCCGGATGGTGGTGAGCGGCACGGCGGCGCTCGCGGCGAGTTCGATGTCGTCGTACCCGATGACGGCGATGTCTTCGGGGACGCGTGCGCCGAGACGGATCAGCTCGTTGATCAAACCGATCGCGAGCAGGTCGTTGGCGCAGAACACGCCGTCGGGCCGCGGTGACATCGCGAGGATCTCGTGGGCGGCGGCCTGACCCTCGGTGGGGCTCAGGGCCTCCTGAATCAGGGTCGGGGGCTTTCCGAAACCGGCCTCGACGATCGTGCGGGCGGCGCCGTCGCGGCGTTCGACGCAGGGCTGCGGTTCGGGGACGCCGGTCACGAAGGCGATCCGCTCGCGGCCGATGCCGAGCAGGTGCGCGGCGGCGATCTCACCCCCCGCGACATGGTCGACCTGGGCGGAGCAGACCTCGGTGGAGTCCCGGTCGATGAGCACCACGCTCATCCCCGCCGCGCGGAGCTGGGCGATCTCGCGGGAACCGAGCCCGACCGGGATGATCAGAACCCCGGCGGCGTTCTGCTCCTCCAGGAGTTCCACGGATCGCCGCTCCTTCGCGGCGGAGTGGTCGCTGGAGAGCCAGAGCGCGTCATGGCCGAGGGCGTTGAGCGCTGCCTCGGCCCCCCGGGCGACGTCGGTCGCGTACGGGTTGGTGAGGTCCTCGACGACGACGCCGAACGCGCGGCGCGGCTCGTCGCCGAACTCGCCCGCGGTGCGTTCGGGGCGCCGGCGGAGCCGGCGGGCGGACTCGTTCCGGACGAATCCGAGCTCCTCGATCGCCGCGCGAACACGGTCACGGGTAGCTTCGGCCACGAGGTCTGGCCGGTTTAGGACATTCGAAACGGTCCCAACTGAGACTCCAGCACGCCTCGCGACCTCACGAATACTGGTCTGTGGCAACTCGCTCCTCGTCCCGTCCCAGGCGTGTTTCCCCAGGTAGTGGCGTTTTGCATAGTGCATCCGCGAATGCGCGGTCACAGACCGCGTTCAACGGTGCGCACATTGCACTGAACCAGCGCTTGACGGGCCGGATCCGGCCGCCTAGCGTTCCGAGCCGAAGCGTAGCTTGAAACGATTCACGATCTTCGACCAAGACAAGATCGGGCGAGTCCAACGAGAAGGGACGGGTGCGGATGGCTGGCGATCTCATCCCGTCTCCCTCGGATTGCCAACGAGTGAATCGTCACCCGGAGTTCCCCCGTACGACCCCGCAATCGGCCCATCGGCCACCTCCGGCCAAGCGCGCTAGACACAACAGGAACCCGATGATCTAAGTCCGGAGGCGCTCCGGACTCGGCAACCCAACGCGCGTACAGATCGAGGCCAACCCGTGCCTGTGCAGCGGACGGCTGCATCCCCGCGGTCATCACCACGGACGAGGGAGGACGGAGTGGAACAGGCCACACTCGCACGTCGTGGCACCGACGATTTCGGGCTGAGCGAGGAGGAGATCCGGCTGCTCGCTCAGATCGCCAGCGGTGTCACCGCCGATGTGGCGGCTCGCAAGCTGGAGTTGAGCGCACGGACCTTGCGACGCCGGTTGCGGACCATCTGCGACCGGCTGGAGGTCAACACCCCTATCGAGGCCGTGGTGTGGGCGGCCCGAAGGCAGCTCATCTAGCGGCAACCCCAACGACGCTCGCCAGGGGACGGCGAGCGTCACAAGAATCCAGGCGGCGAAATCTTCAGAACCCCCCGTCCGACCCCGCAGCGGCGACGCCCGCGACCTGACAGGTAGGTCCCTGCAGGTGGCGTCGCCGCGGACGGTGTTCACGAATCCATGCCGTGGGTTTCTTCAAGCACGTCCTCGATCTTTTCGACACGTGTTCACACCCGACCCGTGACGTCATCCACGTCGGACGGCCTCAGGTCCGCTCTCCGCTCCTTGATGGGAGCGACCCCAGGGAGTTCTAGAGGCCGTCGTGACGACCCTCCCACGGCCCGCAGGCGAGCGCTCATGAGCATCTAGCGAGCGTCGCGAGGTCGCCCGGGCGTGGGATTCAGAGATCAAACTGAGCGACGCCCACGGGACGTGTTGGTTCGGTGATCGCCGGGAGGTCAGGCGACTCGGACGGCGCCGGCGAAGGGGCGCCCGGACATGGACGCGATCTTCACGACGTCTCCGGTCTGGGGCGCGTGCAGCATCTTGCCGCCCCCGACGTAAATCCCCATGTGGTGCAGGTCGGAGTAGAAGAACACGAGATCGCCCGGCTGGAGCTCGCCGCGGGACACGTGGGTGCCGGCGTTCCACTGGCTGCCGGTGTAGTGCGGCAGGTTGATGCCGACCTGCTTGTAGGCCCACATCGTCAGACCTGAGCAGTCGAAGGAGTTCGGCCCGGCGGCGCCCCAGACGTACGGGACACCGATTTTGGTCATCGCGTACCGCAGTGCTTGCGCGCCCTTCCCTGTGCCGACCACAGGGAGCTTGGCGAGTTGGGTGGGGTCCCTCTTGACGAGCTTGCCGCGGACCTTCTCGTAGGTGTCGGTGACCTTCTTGCGCTGCGAGTCGAGTTGCGTGCGCAGCGCCCCCACCTGCTTGGCGCGCTCCTCGGCGGACTTGCGTGCGCGCTGCGCGGCCTGCATGGCCTGCATCAGACCGAGGACCTTGCTGCTGTCCCGCTTGGCGAAGTAGTTGAGTGTGGCGGCCTGGTCCAGGACGGACTGCGGGTCCTGGGAGGCGACGAACGACACCGCGGGGTCGGAGCCGCCCTGCATGTAGCTGGTGGCGGCCAGGGAGCCGACCTTCTGGCGAATGGCCTCAAGAGTCTTCTCTTGCCGCTGGGCGTTCTCTGTGGCGACCTTGGCGGCGCGCTGCGACTGGGCGAGTTTGACCTTCAGCCCGTTGTACTGCTCGGTGAGCTGCTCCAGTTCGTCGGCGAGCTTGAGCGCCTTCGTCCTGAGTTCCTTCGTGGACGGCTCAGGGTCGGCGTGCGCCACCGCGGTCGTGTGCGGGGCGACCGTAAGCACGGCGAGCGCTCCGGCCACGGTGATCGCCCGGACGCGGAACCGGGGCATGCGGCCCGGCGACGGCCGCTGGGAGCTTGACCGAGCAGATCGCGAAAGGGATGCAGGGCGCGACGGCTCCACGAATTCTCCTCTCCTTGTCCGCCTACCGAGTTAGCTGACGGGTTGGGGCTGGAGCAGCCCGTCCGCAGGCGCACATGGAGTTCGGCTCCACGCGGGCTGCGGATTCACCCCTCGCGGCGGCAGCCGGGGGCGATCCCCGAACGCTCCGGAAGTGGGTCCCCGGCTCCTCGGGGCGCTGGTTGCGGCCCGTGGACTCGGCGGTGCGGCCTCCGTCCTGCGGATGGCCGACGTCAGCGCAGGACACTAACGGAAGCCGGATTAGATGCCAACCAGAACGGTGAAATCGCAGGTGGTGGCGCCCGCCTGCACCGGGACGCCCGTTAGGCCACCCGTCCACCCGTGTGTTCTTGCTCACTTTTTCGGACGCCTATGAGCAATGCCTAGTCGTTTTTATCTAGTCACCCGGGCCGGACGCCGCCACATGCAGGGACCCACTGACAGTTGGTAAAGGTGCCACGTTCGATAATCTCGCCTGTTTGTGGAGGTCGTTATCCGGCGAGCCCGTACCGCCGACGTTCAGGAGATCCGCAGGCTGGTCGATCTGTACGCCGGGACGGGACGACGCCTGCTGAAGAAGTCCGCGGTGAAGCTGTACGAGGACGTCCAGGAGTTCTGGGTCGCCGAGGACGCGCAGCACGGGACGCCGGGACAGCTCGTCGGCTGTGGCGCGCTGCACGTGATGTGGGAGGACCTCGCGGAGGTCCGCTCCGTCGCCGTGGACAAGGAGTACGGCGGCCGCGGCATCGGTCACCGAATTGTCACCCGTCTGCTGGAGACCGCTAGGGAGCTCGGCGTGCGGCGGGTGTTCTGTCTTACCTTCGAAGTGGAGTTCTTCGCGCGCCATGGCTTCCAGCAGATCCTGGGGACTCCGGTGGCGCCAGAGGTGTACGAGGAGCTTCTCCGCTCCTACGACGAAGGCGTTGCGGAGTTCTTGAACCTCGACCGGGTCAAGCCCAATACGTTGGGCAACACCCGGATGTTGCTTCGCCTGGAGGACTGACCCGATGAGCGATTCCCAGAACCGCGGGCGGCGGTACCCACCGCAGCAGGGGCAGGGTTCCTACGGCCCGCCGCCCCCGTACCAAGGTCCCCCAAGGCAACCTCAGCAGCAGCCGCAGAGCCCGCCTCAGCAGCAATGGCAGCAGCAGCCGTCGCAACCGCAGCAACCGCAGCAACCGCAGCAACCGCAGTGGGGGCAGCAGCCGGCGTACGACCAGCCGTACGACGCGTCCTATGACGAGCACGGCGATGGCGAACTGCTGCTGGCTCCAATACTCCGCCGTGCAGGCGCGCGGCTCATCGACAACGGGCTCGTCGCGGTCTTCGGCTTCGCGCTCGTCCTGCCGATCACGATCGGGGCGTTCGGGCTGGGCAAGCCAGGCAGCAAGACTGAAGACGAGGGGGGTGTGTGGAACTGGCCCATCATCTTCACCCTCTTCTGTGTCCTCTCGGTGCTGCCGTTTCTGTACGAGGCCGTGCAGCTGTCCATGTCTGGACGGACGCTCGGCAAACGCATCATGGGCCTCGGCATCGTCCAGGCGCCTGCCGGGCAACCGCTGACGACCACTCAGGCCATATGGCGTGCGGGAATCGTCCACGTGGGCTACCAGATCGGCGTCTTCTTCTTCCTCGTCATCGCGGTGATGGTGTGGGACTACGCCGCGTACGGGATGGTGCTGGTCTGGGCGGGTGCGCTGATGGCCTACCTGTGGGCGATCTGGGACCAGCCCCTGCATCAGGCCCTCCACGACCGCTTCGCCGGGACACTGGTCATCGATGAGCGGACCGGATACGACGAGTACACCGAATACGCGGAGTAAGCCCGTGAGGGAGGCAACGCTCGCCGAGCCAGGCCAGCGCCTCCTGGCCCGCATCGTCGACACTCTCATCGTTGGCGTGCCGGTCATCCTCGTCGTCCGCGCAGTGGTGTCCGGGCCCACGGTGGACGTCGTCGCTCCACCGGCCTTGGCCGGATGCATGCTGCTCTACGAGGCGATTCAGCTGGCGCTCTGGGGCCGGACAGTCGGCAAGCGCGTTGCAGGCATTGAGGTCGCCATCACCGTCTCGGGTGCGAGTCCCGCGCCTGCATCCCGAGGGACGGACGTTGAGGCAGGCTCTGAACTGACTTCAGCGCCCTCAGCGGATGGCGATGAGGCTGACGCCGGAACGGGCGCTCAGATGGCTCCTGAGGCGGTTTCAGAGAGCGCCACAGCCGCGTCCGCCGCGTCCGCCGAGCCGTGGCCAATCAGAGCTCCTGAGGAGTACCCCACGGCTGACGCCCTTCCGGAGCGAGAACAGGGTGATGGGGTCGCTCCTACTCAGGCTCCTGCCACCGGCCCATCAGCGGGGCTCACGTCCGACGCCGGGCTAGAGCGAACGCAGGACGGCCCGCCGACGCAATCTCGGGACGGCGAGGCGTGGCCAATGTCGGGCGGTGAGCCGGAGCAAACACGGGTGCCTGAGACGGAGCCAGTACTCGGTGCCGATCTCCGGAAAGGGCGAGAGGGCGAGGCTGAACCAACGCCGGGTGCCAACACGGACGGCGTGTTGATCAGTGAGCTGGCCCGTCTGGACGTTGTGCGCGCCGTTGTGCGCGCCGCGGTCTATTCGCTGCCGATCGCGGCCCGTCCGATTCCCGTTGCCGGGCTACTCGCGGGCATCTTCTGGTTGGCGAACGCGGGAGCCTTGTACGAGGGCACGCTCCGCCAGGCCGTCCATGACAGGCTCACCGGGACGCTGGTCGTAAAACGCCCGCCCACCGATTGATCGGCCTTCTGAGATCCTCTCGGGCGTCCTTGCCCGAACTGAGGGACGGGGCGGGCACGGCGCCGTCGGGCTCATGATCCGTCGGCGCGCGGAGTGGGCGTGTCCGGCCATAGCGGCTTTCGCGGAGATGCCGGCTCTGTTTCGGACGTCCGGCGTTCGGGCGGCTAAAGGCAGCTTGCTCAGGTTACGGCCCTGAAACTGGGTGAGTTGTGTCTCGTCCCGGACGCGTCCTCCGCTTTAGGGGCCGCTTCCGTGTCCTTGGTCCTTCCTCCGAGTCCCGACCCGCATAGGACTCCGGACTTACTTCGGATGGGACACCGCCTCGCTTGGAACGGAACTTTCGCTCCACGTGTCCCGCTACAACGGGGGAGACCGCTACCTGACCACGAGACCTCGTCGGGGCGCGGGTTGAAGAAGTGGGACGGAGGTGGGATTGTGGCGCAATCTCCTGATTTTGGGATGAGGCGAGTACCGGCCGCTTCCACGCGGAGAGTGCGGTTGGTGACTTCCCGTCACGAAGCGGCGGCAACAGATTTCGGTGGGGCGCCACCGCCCGTTATCCATCCACATCGCCCTGTAGGGGCGGTGATCAGCTGCCAGGCCGGGCGCCGGCGGGTCCCGGTCCCATTCCCGCCCGGGCCCGGGTTAGTGCCGTTACGGCAGAGTTAATCGGTGGTCGCGGTGTCCGTGTGCCCCGGCCGTTAAGGCCGCCCGCACGGCCTTTTGCGCTCGGGCGTTCCGTCTGGTGGAAAGCCGAGCCGTCCGCAAACCCGGACCAATGCTGGAGCATCGTCGCAGGTCAGCGCGCTGTGTCGCGAGATGGGTGCGGTCCGAAATCCCCGCGGCGATCCCGCCTGGTGAAAATTCGCAGGCCCGCGTCCGGCATGCCCGGCACGCCGCCGGACGTGCTGGAAACGACGACACGATTACACCCGGTCACGGCCCGGAAGGGGACTTCGCCGGGGAGTGCCGGTTCGAAGGACGGCGGTGGAATTGTCATCGGCGGACTACTCGGTATATGTTTGTCAACCGAATGCAGTTTGCTCAAGCCGAAAGGGTCTGTCCCCATGGCACAGAAGGTTCAGGTGCTTCTCGTCGACGACCTCGACGGTGGCGAGGCGGACGAGACCGTAGCGTTCTCGATCGACGGCGCCTCCTACGAGATCGACCTGAGTGGCGCCAACGCAACGAAGCTGCGGGATTCTCTTAAGCCGTTCGTGGAGAAGTCGCGCAAGGCGGGTACGGGGTCACGCCGTCGCCGGCAGCGTGGCGCGTCCAGCCGCGAGCGCAGTGCTGAGATCCGCGCCTGGGCCAAGAACAATGGCATCAAGGTCAATGAGCGCGGCAGGATCCCGGCCCATGTGATCGAGCAGTACGAGGCGTCCAACTGACCCTCGCCCACCGGCGGCCCGTCTCCGTTCGCGGGACGGGCCGTTCGTCTGCGGCCCGTTCGCTGTCCACTGTTCACTTCAGCCGTTCAGTCCGCCGGTTTCACATGCGCGCTGTTGCGGCGGCCCGTTCGCTCAGCCGAGTTCGCCCCGAGTTCGCCTGTGTCGCCGTTCCGGGCTCGTTCGCTCGTTCCCTCGGCCCGTTCCTCGCCTCGTTCCCCGCCCTCGATTCCCCCACCCGTTTCACTTGAGGCGTCCTTGAGCCTCTGGTTCTCCCGGCCGGTTCTCCTGGCGGTTCATCCGGCCGGTTCATCCGCGGCGCCGTTTTCACCCGCGGCCCGTTCGCGAGGCCCGTTCGCTCGCGCCTCCCGTTCAGTTGAACGAGCCGCCTGCACCTCGTTTCCGCGCGGTCCGTTCACGGCTCCTACGCGCGGCCAGTGCGCGCGACGACTTCGTGCGCGGAGTCGTTTCGGTTGCGGCGCCCCTTCACTTGATCGGTTTGTCCGAGGCGTCGATTCCGGAGTGACCCGTTTCACGCGTTGGCCCGGTCCGCATGGCCGGTACACGCGGGCCAAGTCCGTAAGCGGAATCAGTGCGTCACATACAGGCGGCGCATACAGCGGTCCATCAGGCGGCGCATACAGCGGTCCATCGACCACGTCGACGGAGCGCGAAGGCTGCTCGCGCGGTGGGTTGTCTGTGCGCTCGCGTGGCCGGTAGGTGAGCCCCCGTAAGCGGCGGGCCCATTCGCGGGGCGCTGCGTACGCGCACGGTGGTCACGAGACCCCGTTGCGTGGTCGGGGCGAGGGACTCGTACATGCGCGCCCTATCGCGGGGCGGTCGTTCGTGGTGTCGGCTCGCCAGCCGACTGGGTCGCCAGCCGGATGGCTCGCTAGCCGTGTGGGGCGCTGGCCGTGTGGGTCGCTAGGCGGCTAGTTAGCCAGTGGCCGGTTGGTGGTGGTTCAGGTTGACTCAGCCGGTTTACTTGGATGGGACGGGGAACGTCGTCCGTCCAGCGGCACTGTCCAGCGGCGCGTGTCCTGTGGTCGGCGTTCGCTTGTGGCGTAGCGGCCGGACGGTTGCGCGGGCGCCGAGCGAGGTACAGAAGCCGCGCGGGTGGACCTTTACCCCCATTCGGCACTCTGGCCCCGCCCCTTGATCCACCTGCGGAAAGCCCCCGTTCGCTTGGGGCGTAGCGGGAACATGACGCACCGATGCGGTAGTTGGATGAGACTGAACAGCGCTTAGCTGGGGAACGTCTCCTGGTGGGAGTGCACCGGGCGGCCTCCTCGGGGCGGGCTAGCATGCGGAAGGACAGTTCCGGACGTTCCGGACTCTGCCCAACCGCTCTGTGAGGAGCGACGAGATGTTCGAGAGGTTCACCGACCGCGCGCGGCGCGTTGTCGTCCTGGCCCAGGAGGAGGCCAGGATGCTCAACCACAACTACATCGGCACCGAGCACATCCTCCTGGGCCTGATCCACGAGGGTGAGGGTGTGGCCGCCAAGGCTCTGGAGAGCCTGGGGATCAGCCTTGAGGCGGTGCGCCAGCAGGTCGAGGAGATCATCGGCCAGGGCCAGCAGGCGCCGTCGGGCCACATCCCGTTCACTCCGCGTGCCAAGAAGGTCCTTGAGCTGTCGCTGCGCGAGGCGCTGCAGCTCGGCCACAACTACATCGGCACTGAGCACATCCTGCTGGGATTGATCCGTGAGGGCGAGGGCGTCGCGGCCCAGGTTCTTGTGAAGCTCGGCGCCGACCTCAACCGGGTGCGCCAGCAGGTCATCCAGTTGCTGCACGGCTACCAGGGCAAGGAGCCGGCCGCCTCCGGCGGTCCCTCTGAGTCGGCTCCGTCCACCTCCCTCGTCCTCGACCAGTTCGGCCGCAACCTGACGCAGGCCGCGCGCGAGGGCAAGCTCGACCCGGTGATCGGGCGGGGCAAGGAGATCGAGCGGGTCATGCAGGTGCTGTCCCGCCGCACCAAGAACAACCCGGTGCTCATCGGCGAGCCCGGCGTCGGCAAGACCGCCGTCGTCGAGGGCCTCGCGCAGAAGATCGTCAAGGGCGAGGTGCCCGAGACGCTGAAGGACAAGCAGCTTTACACCCTCGACCTGGGTGCGCTGGTCGCCGGCTCCCGGTACCGCGGTGACTTCGAAGAGCGCCTGAAGAAGGTCCTCAAGGAGATCCGCACCCGCGGCGACATCATCCTGTTCATCGACGAGCTGCACACGCTGGTCGGTGCGGGCGCCGCCGAGGGCGCGATCGACGCCGCGTCCATCCTCAAGCCGATGCTGGCGCGCGGCGAGCTGCAGACCATCGGCGCGACGACGCTGGACGAGTACCGCAAGTACCTGGAGAAGGACGCAGCGCTCGAGCGGCGCTTCCAGCCGATCCAGGTCGCCGAGCCGTCGCTGTCGCACACGATCGAGATCCTCAAGGGCCTGCGGGACCGCTACGAGGCGCACCACCGCGTGTCGATCACCGACAGCGCGCTGGTCGCGGCGGCGCAGCTCGCCGACCGCTACATCAGCGACCGGTTCCTGCCCGACAAGGCGATCGACCTGATCGACGAGGCCGGTTCGCGGATGCGGATCCGCCGGATGACCGCCCCGCCGGACCTGCGCGAGTACGACGAGAAGATCGCCGACGTCCGTCGCGACAAGGAGTCCGCGATCGACGCGCAGGACTTCGAGAAGGCCGCGGCGCTGCGCGACAGCGAGAAGAAGCTGCTCGGCCAGAAGGCGCAGCGGGAGAAGGAGTGGAAGGCCGGCGACATGGACGTCGTCGCCGAGGTCACCGACGAGCTGATCGCCGAGGTCCTCGCCACCGCCACCGGCATCCCGGTCTTCAAGCTGACCGAGGAGGAGTCCACCCGGCTGCTGCGCATGGAGGACGAGCTCCACAAGCGCGTCATCGGCCAGGAGGACGCCATCAAGGCGCTCTCGCAGTCGATCCGGCGTACCCGCGCCGGCCTGAAGGACCCGAAGCGTCCCGGCGGCTCGTTCATCTTCGCCGGCCCGTCCGGCGTCGGTAAGACCGAGCTGTCCAAGACGCTCGCGGAGTTCCTGTTCGGGGACGAGGACGCGCTGATCCAGCTCGACATGTCCGAGTTCATGGAGAAGCACACCGTCTCGCGGCTGTTCGGCTCCCCGCCCGGCTATGTCGGGTACGAGGAGGGCGGCCAGCTCACGGAGAAGGTGCGCCGCAAGCCGTTCTCGGTGGTCCTGTTCGACGAGATCGAGAAGGCCCACCAGGACATCTTCAACAGCCTCCTGCAGATCCTGGAGGACGGCCGCCTCACCGACGCGCAGGGCCGTGTCGTGGACTTCAAGAACACCGTCATCATCATGACGACGAACCTGGGGTCCAAGGACATCTCCAAGGGCGTGTCGATGGGCTTCGCCCGCCAGAACGACGAGCAGGGCTCGTACGACCGGATGAAGGCGAAGGTGTCGGAGGAGCTCAAGCAGCACTTCCGTCCCGAGTTCCTCAACCGCGTCGACGACACGGTCGTGTTCCACCAGCTCACCCCGGCCGAGATCATCCAGATCGTCGACCTGATGATCGCGAAGGTGGACGACCGGCTCAAGGACCGCGACATGGGCATCGAGCTGCAGCAGGATGCCAAGGACCTGCTGGCGCTGCGGGGCTACGACCCCGTCCTCGGCGCCCGGCCGCTGCGCCGGACCATCCAGCGGGAGATCGAGGACAGCCTGTCCGAGAAGATCCTCTACAGCGAGCTGAAGGCCGGCCAGATCGTGATCGTGGGCACGGAAGGCTTCGACCCCGACAACAAGGACGCCACGGTGGAGAACGCCAAGTTCACCTTCAAGGGCGTGCCGAAGCCGACCACCGTCCCCGACAGCCCGCCGCCCATCGAGGGCGCGGTCAACTTCAACAAGGACTGAGAACGTCCAGGAAGGGCCCGCACCGGATCCAACCGGTTGCGGGCCCTTCCGCATGCCCAGCCCCTCTCCGGCCGCACATCGAACGCTCCTGCGCCCCCGCCTGCCCCTTCTTGCCGATACCCAGCCCCCGTCCGACAGCGTGCCTGCGTTCATGTGGGCTACGTACCTGGCGTCCCTGGGGCCGTGCCCAGTGTCCTGTGGCCCGTTCGCCCGGCCGGGCTCCCTCGGCCGCGTGGCCGAGGCCCCTGGAGCCCGTGTGCCTGACGCCACTGCACCGGCATGCCCAGCGTTTCCTCTGGCCGCGTGCCTGATGGCCCTCTGGCCGTGTGCCTGACGCTCCTCTGCCCGTGTGTGCCCCGCGCTCTTGTGGCCGTGTGCCCGGCGTCCTGCACGGGGCCATGGCCAGCGTTCCTGCCGCATGCCTGACGCCTACTCTGGCCGCGTGCCTGGCGCCCTAGCTGTGTCCCTGGCGCTCCTGCGCGGGCATGGTGGTGAGGCATGAGAGGCGCATGGCTGGCGTCCCTGCGGGCAGCATGCGCCTACCGCTGTCAGCGTGCGCGCACCGCTTGCAGCCTTACTGGTGGCGGCTTCCGCGTACCGAACGACTCGCAGGAGCCGACATGAGTCACCGGCCGCACATGGCCCTGTCCGCCCCCGTCCTCGATGCCCCGGACCCGCACGCACTGGCGGCCTTCTACAGGCGCCTCCTGGGCTGGACGGTCGTGCAGGACGAGCCTCATTGGGTGAAACTGCGACCGCCCAACGGCGGAACCGGGCTGTCGTTCCAAACGGAGCCGCTCTACAAGGCGCCCACATGGCCCGCCTCCGCGGGTACCCAGCAGATGATGGCCCACCTGGACATCGAGGTGGACGACCTGGACGTGGCCGGCGAGCACGCAGAAGCCACGGGTGCCGTCCTGGCCGACTTCCAGCCCGATGAGGACGTTCGTGTCTACATTGACCCGGTCGGACACCCGTTCTGCCTCTTCCTCCCGGAGCCGGAGGAGCCTCTCGATCCCGACGCCGGGCCGTAATCCACAGAACGCCGTTCTACTGCCTTCGGGCACCCGCGTACGCGACCGTGGATGTCGGAGGTGGACCATAGTGTT
Source organism: Actinomadura soli (assembly GCF_005889715.1). Lineage (GTDB taxonomy): Bacteria > Actinomycetota > Actinomycetes > Streptosporangiales > Streptosporangiaceae > Spirillospora > Spirillospora soli. The sequence goes on along the minus strand of NZ_VCKW01000070.1, from coordinate 17,472 downwards.
CGAACATGCGATCGAATGCGGAGCCTCAACGGGGAGGGCGCGCCCGCGAGGCCCATGTCGCTCAGGCGTTCCTCCGGGACGTCCGGTCTCCCGCGCCGGCCCAGCTTCCGATCTTCCGATCGCGCCTGCAGGGCGAGCTCCTGGCGCGGCTGCTGCTGGGGCCGGAACGCGAGATGGCGATGCTCGATCTCGCGGTGATGCTCCACACCGATCTCGCCTCCGTGATGCGCGAGGTGGAGCGCCTTGCCAGGGCGGGCATCCTCGTCCTGCGCCGCACCATGGCCGGACGCCTCGTGCGACGGGACGCCGACAGCCCGCTGTACGAGCCCCTCGCCCACCTCCTGATGCTGACCTTCGGCCCGGCGGCGGTGGTGGCCGAGGAGTTCGGGCGGCTGCCGTCGGTCCGGGAGGTGCACCTCTTCGGCGCCTGGGCGGAACGCTACGAGCACCCTCCGGGCGCCCATCCGGCCGACGTCGAGGTCCTCGTCATCGGACACATCGCCCCGGACATCGCCTTCGACGCCGCCCAGGAAGCCGCCGCCCGCCTGGCCCTCCCGGTGCACCCCGTCGTCCGCACACCTGCTCAATGGCACGACGACAACGACCCCTTCCTCCGCGAAATCCGCAACGCCCCCCGAATCACCCTCTAGCTCCAGGGGTGGACAGCCAGGTGGTGATTTCCCGGTGAAGGCGGGCCTTGGTCGAGGCGGGGGCGAATGAGGCGTCTATGCCGGCACGGGCCAGCTCGGCGAGGCTCCGGTCGTCGTAGCCGAAGGCGTCGCGGACGCGGGCGTATTCGGTGGCGAGCGGAGCGCTGATCAGGGCGGGGATGTCGGTGTTGAGAGTCACGATCAGGCCCGCGTCCAGGAGGCGGGGAAGGGGGTGGTCTTCGAGGGAGGGGGCGAAGCCCAGGGCAACGTTGGAGGAGGGGCACACCTCCAGGGGGATCTGGCGTTCGCGGACTTCGGCGACGAGGCCCGGGTCGTCCAGGATGCGGATGCCGTGGCCAAGGCGTTCGGCGCAGCCGGGGCCGATCGCCTGGCGGATGCTCGCCGGGCCTTCGCCTTCGCCCGCGTGGTGAACAACATGCAGGCCCGCGTCTCGGGCGGCGGCGAACACCTCATTGAACGGGTCACCGGGGTGGGCCTCGTCACCGGCGAGCCCGATGGCGGCCACGACGCCGTCGTGGCGGCGGGCGAGGTCGAGAGTCCGCCAGGCGCGTTCGACGGAGCGGCGCCGGGAGTGGTCGAGGATGAGGCGGCACTCGATCCCGAACGCCTCGTGTCCGGCGTCCAGACCCTCCAGGACGGCCGCCAGCGGCATGTCGAGGTCGCCGAGCCGCTCGCCGTGGCCGGCCGCGGTAAAGGACACCTCGGCGTAACGGACGCCCTGAGCGGCCTCGTCCTCGCAGAACTCGAAGGCGACCCTCCGGAAGTCGGCGGGACGGCGCAGACAGGCCCGGACAAGATCGTTCTGCGCGAAGAAGGCGGCGAAGCTTCCGAAGGCGCCCACGTCGCCGGGCACCCGCACGCCATTGGCCGCACCGATCTCCCGGAGCGTGGCCCACCGCACGGTGCTCTCCAGATGGACGTGCAGATGGGCTTTGGGCAGGCTCAGTAGATCGCGCACGCCCGTAAGCTATGCGACGCCCAACAAGGCCGCCCAATCATTATTCGGCCCTGACCTCGGGCCATGCAGGAATGGGCGGTCGACCATTCGCTCGACGCCCCGTGTGCGTGCCTGTGCCTGTGCCCGTGCTCGTGCCCGTGCTCGTGCCCGTGCCCGTGCCGTGCCTGTGCCCGTGCCCGGGTCCATGGCGAGGTGGCGGCCAAGCGTCCGGCGGACGATCCGGAGGAGCCGGTCGCGGGGACGATTAACGTCAGCGGACGCGTTTTCTCCAAGAGCTGGCCCGAGGATCTGGGAATCGTCGCCCTGCCGCCCTGCCGCCCTGCCGTCCTGCCGTCCTGCCGTCCTGCCGTCCTGCCGTCCTGCAGGACGACCACCCATGGTTGATCGAGGCCGGGGGTGTCGCACACCCGCCGGGTGTCGCATACCCGCCGGGTATGCGGTACCCGCCGGTCTCGTGTACCTCGTGTACCCGCCGGTCTCGTGTACCCGTTGGTCGAGCGTGCCCCCTGGGGTCTTGTCCACGGGGATGCCGACGCTGTGAACGGGTCCGCGTGGCTGAGAGGGCCTTTGATGCCGGGAGGGTCGCGGGAACGGCTCCGTGAGGCGAGAACTTGCTGCGAATCTGGACAGCGGTGATGGTCGGACTCATCCGGGCGAAATACCGGCAGATCCTGAACTCGCAAAAGTGCTGCTGAGAACGCGCGACGCGGCGATCAGCTACACGGGTATGGAGTCCCGGCACTGGACCTTGGGCGGCACGGCGGAACCGCCCGTAACCGGGGGAGAGCTTCTCGAACTCGTCCGGTCGGAACATCAAGTCCAAGATTCAGACATCGCTTTCCCCTGGCACCCGTCCACCCCTAAGCTGATCAACTTCGCCGACGGGGAAAGGGGAACCGGTGAAGCACAAGTGGATGTACGGGGCCATCGGAGTACTGACAGCAGCGGCTCTGACGGCTTGTTCCGCGAGTCCGGCCCAGGTGAACGCGGCAAATGTCGCCGACGCGCAGAAGACGAGCAAGGTCGCGGAACGGCTGCGCCTTGTCATGGAGCAGTTGCGGTTTCAGGAGGTTCTCGACACCGCGCCGCCGACCACGGCACAACTCCGCACCCTGCGGAACCCCGTGGACAAGGAGGCACATCGCTCGCGGCCGTTCGCCGCGGCCGACCCCAAGCCGATCGTGCAGCAGCCGCAGATGGACGCCACGATCATCGAATTGGACAAGCAGGGGCGTCCCGTCTCGTCCGGCACTGTTCTGATGAGCCCGTCGTACAAGAACGGCGTGATCGTGCCGGTCGACCGGAACCTGTCCACCACGAGCGTGCGGTGGCGCCAGTGGGATGACGCGGGCTGGTACAAGAACAAGGGTCAGGGCACCATTGACGTGGTTCCGGGCAGGGAGGGCGCGCCGCTTGACCACATGCTCGACTACCCCGCTTCTGTTCTGAAGGTCATGGTCAGCTTCGGGGTGTTGCAACTCGTCGACAAGGGCGAGATCAAGCTGGACGAGACCTACGCCTACAAGCCGACCGAGATCAGCCCGCTGTGCGGCGAGGCCAGCAGCAACACCGTCCGCAAGTACATGGACGCGTCGCTCACGTGGTCGTCCAACGCCGCGTCCTGCGCCCTGATCAAGCTGCTGCACGACCACAAGGCCATCGACCCGCTGAACCAGACGTTCCAGGACCTCGGCCTGGAGACGCTGCGGCTCAAGGGCACCCGGCCGTCCAACGGCGGCCGCTGGTCGAACGAGATCACGATGAGCTCGCTCGACACCGCCAAGCTGCTGACGCTCGTCAACGGCGCACCCGGCACGGTGTGGACGGCCCCCAACGGCAAGCCCGTGAAGAGCGACGACGTGCTGAGCCCGGCGTCGCGTAAGTTCTTCCGCGCCGAACTTGCGCAGCAGGGTTTCAACGACATGCTGTCCAGCACGAACTGGTGCGGCGGGAAGTACCCGGCGGCCGGCCTGCCGAACGCCGCCCCGTCCCGCTGGGTCGGCGCGGACGGCACCGTGACCGTCGTCGGCAACAAGTTCGGGCGGGACGTCCGTCCCTGCAACAAGAAGGCCGAGGTCTCGTTCGCGCACAAGACCGGCTGGGTGAACAACTCCGCCGGTGACGCGGGCATCGTCCGGGCCCTGCGCGGCGAGGGCGGACGCCACTACGTGATCGTCGCCTTCTCGAACCTCGGCACGCAGTACGTCGACGCCGGACGGTCCGCGACACCGCCCGGCATCTACCCGTTCACCTACACCGAGAAGTTCGCCCAGCTCGGCCGCCTGATCGACACGTACGAGAAGCGCCGCGCCGCCGCCCACTGAACCCATGCGGTGAGCCCGTCCTTGAGGGCCGGTCCTAAGTCTTCCTAAGGACCGGCCCTCAAGTGTCAGGTGTCAGGTGTTGGGCTTGGGTGTGTCTGGTGTGCTTCTGCAGGGCTGCTTGTGGCGGGGCGTTTGCCGGGCGGGTTGTGTGCGTGGTTACTGGGGGAGGGCGTAGCGGCCGTCGTTCAAGGGGTCGACCAGGCCGTCCGCGATAAGGGCGTCGAGGGCGCGCTCCCGTTGCGGGGCGTCTGACCAGACGACGTCGAGGGCCGGTTTCTCGACAGGTCCTTCGGCGTCGCGGAGGACGGCGAGGATGCGTCCACGGCACTGCCGGTCGGTCCCCGCGTACGTCTGGCCGCGGCGCGGCGGGCCGTCGTAGGCGGGACGGCCGTTCCGCTGCCACGCGCACTGGTCGAACACCGGGCAGTCGACGCAGCGGGGCGTCCGGGCGGTGCACACCAGCGCGCCCAGTTCCATCACGGCGACGGCCCAGCGGGCGGCGGTCGCGGGATCAACGGGCAGGAGGCTCTCCGCGAGCTTCACCTCGGCCCTCGTCTGCGATTTCGGCGGGTACTCGTCGCCGGACAGCAGCCTGGCCAGGACGCGCCGCACGTTGGTGTCGAGGACGGCGTGCCGCTGCTTGAACGCGAAACTCGCCACGGCCGCGGCGGTATAGGCGCCGATGCCGGGCAGGGCCAGCAGCTCTTCGTGCGATGACGGGACCTCGCCGCCGTGCCGTTCGGTGATCGCGCGGGCGCTCTCGTGCAGGCGCAGCGCGCGGCGCGGATAGCCGAGCCGTCCCCACGCCCGGACGGCCTCCCCGGACGGTTCGGCGGCCAGCGCGGCGGGCGTCGGCCAGCGGGACATCCAGGCGTCCCAGACCGGCAGGACGCGCGACACCGGCGTCTGCTGGAGCATGATCTCGCTGACCAGGACGCCCCACGGGGTCGCGTCCGGCGCCCGCCACGGGAGATCCCGGGCGTTCGCCTCGTACCAGTCGAGGACGGGGGCGGTGTAAGCGGCGTTCACGGTGGTGGAGTTCATGGCGCGCCGCCATTGTGGCACGCGGCGGGTCGTCCCCTCTTTCCGGATCGCTGAATGCATACTGACCGCATGGGGGCGAATACTGGACGTAACACGGACGGTTCTCGGCTCGACCAATACTGGCGGCGCCGTGCGCTCGCCCTGACCGGCATTCTCGGTGCCGTCGGCCTGCTCGCCTGGGCCTGCGGCGGCGGGTCCGGCGACGCCGGAGACCCGGGCTCGGGGAAGGGCGGGTCGGTGCGGAACGCGGGCGCGGTCGGCAGCGCGGACCCCTCGTCCCCGCCCACGGCGATGCCGACGGTCACCGTCACCACGACGGCCACCCCGGAGCCGAAACAGGCAGACGACGGCGGAGCCTGCCGCAAGGACGACCTCGTGATCAGCATGTCGACGTCCCGGGACGCGTACGCGGGCGCCGCCCGTCCCGAGTTCAAGATCATGGTCGTCAACACGGGCGGGAGCTCCTGCGTGTTCGCCAAGCGCGGCTTCGACGTCCGTGTGACGTCCGGCGACGACCAGATCTGGTCGTCCGCCGAGTGCCGCCGCGGCGACCCGTCCAAGGAGACGCTCCGGAGGGGCATCCCCTTCGTCGAGACCATCACCTGGAACCGCACGCGCGGCTGCAAGGACGCCAGGCCCGCCCGTCCCGGCACCTATGTCGCCGTCCTGAAGGGCCACGAGGTCAAGAAGCAGATCTTCCGCCTTCGCTGATCCGCCGGGCGGCGCCACCAGCCGCCAGCCGCCAGCGCCGGGCCGCAGCGCAAGCCCGAACTCCAGAGACTCAGGGTTAAACGCGATCAGACGTAACGTTCGAGGATTGAGGATTCGGCGAGGCGGGAGAGTCCTTCGCGGACGCTGCGGGCTCGGGACTCGCCGACGCCGCCGACGGCCTGGAGGTCGTCGATGCTGGCCGCCAGGAGTTTCTGCAGGCCGCCGAAGTGCTCGACGAGGCGTTCGACGACCATGCTCGGCAGCCGGGGGACCTTGGCGAGGAGGCGGAAGCCCTTGGGGCTGACGGGCAGGTCGAGGGCGTCCGGGCCGGCGAAACCCATCACCTCGGCGACCGTGGACAGGTCGAGCAGCTCGGTCGCGGACAGCGTGTCGAGGGCGGAGAGGATGGCGTTGACGCCGCGGGCGCGGGTGTCGTCGGACGGGTAGTCGCGGACGATCAGCTCCCGGTCGACGTCCACGCCGGAGACCAGCTCGTCGAGCTGGAGGGAGAGGAGCCGGCCGTCCGTGCCCAGCTCGACGACGTAGCCCTCGATCTCGTCGGCGATGCGGCGCACCATCTCCAGGCGCTGGACGACGGCGCTGACGTCCCGGACGGTGACGAGGTCCTCGATCTCCAACGCCGACAGCGTGCCGGACACCTCGTCCAGCCGCAGTTTGTAGCGTTCGAGCGTGGCCAGGGCCTGGTTGGCCTTGGACAGGATCGCGGCCGAGTCTTCGAGGACGTAGCGGATGCCGTCGAGGTACAGGGCGATGATGTGCATCGACTGGCTGACCGAGATGACGGGGAAGCCGGTCTGGCGGGCGACGCGCTCGGCGGTGCGATGGCGCGTTCCCGATTCCTCGGTGGGGATGGTCGAGTCGGGCACGAGGTGGACGGCGGCGCGGACGATCCGGCTGTGGGTGTCGTCGAGGACGATCGCGCCGTCCATCTTCGCGAGCTCGCGAAGCCGGGTGGCGGAGAACTCGACGTCGAGCTCGAAGCCGCCCGAGCACAGTCCTTCGACCGGTTTGTCGTAGCCGAGCACGATCAGGGCGCCGGTGTGGCCCCGCAGGATCCGCTCCAGTCCGTCGCGAATCTGGGTGCCCGGCGCCACGGCGGCTAGCGTGGCGCGGCGTCGTTCGTCATGACCCTTGTCGTGTGATGGCACCTGACCCCCGGAGGTCGCTGGACGGCGTCAGTTTACCGAGGAGGGCCGCACGCTGGTTCCTCCCCTGGTCGCAAGCGTGGGCTGCACGAGGTAATACTCTGGCGGGATCCAGGTTACGGGGCCGTAAAGGCGACTTGCAGTGCCTGGGTCAGGCTGTCGACCTCCATCACCTTCATGCCCTCGTAGCTCGTGAGCTGCGGGTCGGCGCGTTTGAGGGGCGATCCGTCGGCGAGTTCGAGGGATCCGCGCGGGACGACGGCGTGCTTGAACCCGAGCCGTGCCGCCTCCGCGAGCCGCCGCTGGACGCCCGGCACGACGCGGACCTCACCGGCCAGCCCGACCTCGCCGAGCGCGATCAGGCTGCTCGACAGCGACTGCTCGACGGTGGACCCGGCGACGGCGAGGGCGAGGGCCAGGTCGACGGACGTCTCGGTGAGCCGGACGCCGCCGACCGTCGACACGTACACGTCCTGCTCGTGCATGGAGATCTTGCAGCGCTGCGCGAGGACGGCGAGGACCATCGCGACGCGGGAGGTGTCCAGCCCGGACGTGGCGCGCCGCGGCGCCGGGAGGTGCGACTTCGCGACCAGCGACTGCACCTCGGCGACGAGGGGGCGCCGGCCTTCGAGTGTCACGGTCACGCAGGTGCCGGGGACGGGCTCGTCGCGCCGGGTGAGGAACAGCCCGCTCGGATCGGGGAGGCCGACGATGCCGACTTCGGACAGGTCGAAGCAGCCCAGCTCGTCGGTCGGCCCGTAGCGGTTCTTCACGGCGCGGATCATGCGGAGCCGGGAGTGCCGGTCGCCCTCGAAGTACAGGACGACGTCGACGAGGTGCTCCAGCAGCCGCGGACCCGCGATGGCGCCGTCCTTGGTGACGTGCCCGACCAGCACGACGGTGACGCCGCGTTCCTTCGCCACGCGGATGAGGTTGGCGGCCACCTCCCGGATCTGCGTGACGCCGCCGGGCGCGCCGTCGACCTCGGACGTCCCGATCGTCTGGATGGAGTCGACCACGAGGAGGGACGGTCCGACGGCGTCGACGTGCCCGAGGATCGCGGACAGTTCGGTCTCCGCGGCCAGGTAGAGGTCGTCGGTGATCGCCCCGACGCGGTCGGCGCGCAGCCGCACCTGCTCGGCGGACTCCTCGCCCGTCACGTACAGGACGCGCTTCCCCTCCGCCTTGTCCCTCTCTGACCCGCGCGCCGCCGGAACGCCGGTTTCGGGCGGGGTCGAGGCCAGCGCGGCGACCTCCAGCAGCAGCGTCGACTTGCCGATGCCCGGCTCGCCCGCCAGCAGCAGGACGGCCCCGGGGACGATGCCGCCGCCGAGGACGCGGTCCAGCTCGTCCAGGCCGGTGGCCCGCGTCTGCGCGGACCGTACGTCCACCTGCCCGATCGGACGCGCCGGTGAGCTGACCGGCCCGGCGGACACGACCCGCGCGGGGGTGGCGGACGCCGCCTCGGTGATCGTCCCCCAGGTCTGGCACTCGCCGCAGCGCCCGACCCATTTGGACGTCTGCCAGCCGCACTCCGAGCACCGGTAGGCCGCCTTGGCCGTCTTCGCCTTCGCCATGCGCGGAAGCGTAGAGGTCTCCTGTGACAGCGGGGCGGCCTTCAGGCGGTGTGGCTCTTGCGGGCGCGTTCGATGAGGTCGCCCAGGTGGTCGGCGACGACGCTCGGCCGCTCCATCATGACCATGTGCCCGGCGGACGGGACGATCTCCAGCCGCGCGTCCGGCACACAGGAGGCGATCTTGAGGCTGTGCCCGACGGGGGTGAGCAGGTCGTGCTCCGCGCCGATGACCAGCGTGTCGGCGCCCGCGAGGGACGCGCAGTCGCTGATCCCGCCGGTCGTGATCATCGAGTGGAGGAAGCCAGCGAAGGCGTCCATCCGGGTCTCGGCCATCATCCGCTCGGCGAACGCGACGGCCCCGGGACCGGCGTCGGGACCGAACGCGATCAGGTCCTCGACGAGCGTGGCGGCGTGGCGGCCGAGGTGGCGGACCCGTTCGACGGCGCCCGACCCGGCGCCGAGCGCGCCGAGCGCGCGGGGCAGGACGCGGTGGGCGGTGCGCGCGAGCAGCGCGGGCGCGCCGAGGGTGACCTCGCCGAGCCCGCCGGACGAGGTGCACACCAGCCCGGCGCCGACGATCTTGCTGCCGATGAGGCCGGGGTTCTCGTCCGCGTACCGCAGGACGGTCATCCCGCCCATGGAGTGGCCGACGAGGACGACCGGCGTCCCGGCGGGGACGGTCGCGTCGATGACGGCGCCGAGGTCGGCGGCGAGGCGGGAGACCGCGTAGCCGTCGCGGGCGCCGCCGTCGGAGCGACCGTGGCCGCGGTGGTCCCAGAAGACGAGGCGGCCGAGGCCGCGCAGGGCCTTGCGCTGGAAGTGCCAGGAGTCCTGGGTGAGCGTCCAGCCGTGGGAGAACACGATGGCGAGGTCGGTGCGGTCGTCGCCGTCGACCTCGGCGTGCAGGCGCGTGCCGTCGCCGGCGCGGACGGGGACGGCGCGGCCGCGCAGCGATCCGAACGGCTCCCCGGCGAACGGGTCGGGCCGCAGGTGCAGGCGGCGCAGGGCACGCCGCTGGACGGTCAGCCCGGCGAGTCCGGCTCCGGCTCCGGCCGCGCCGAGCGCTGTGGCGGCGAGTGCTCCGCGCAGCGTCCGTCCCCGCCGGGCCCTGGGCGTCCTGGGTGTCCTGGGTGTCCTGGCCGTTCGGGGGGTTTGCGGGGGTCCAGCGGTGACGCGGCTCGACGTGGCGGCACGGCCCATGGCCGGTTCCTCCGTTCCTCCAGGTCGCGGCACGCCGTCCGGGTGCCGCGAGCGTCTCCGGACCCCATTGTTGTATATGGAGTCCAGTAGACGCCACCGCGCGGGGTCCGCGAACGGCTCAGTGGCGGCGCCACCACAGGTTCACGGCGTAGTCGACCTCCAGGCCCTGGTGCTCGCGCAGGCAGGCGTCCGCCAGGTCGGGCGGGAACTCGATCCGCAGGACGGCGGCGAAGTCGTCCCGGCTCTGGAACGACCACCGGATCGTCAGCGGCTCGCGGGCGAAGCCGTGGCGCGTCCAGAACCGCTCCACGGCCTCCGGGTCGTATTTCGGCAGGCCGCGCTGGAACCAGCGGCCGAACGTCGACCGGGTCGCGTCGTTGTCGATGATGAAGATCGCGCCGCCGTGCCGGACGACCCGTCCCAGCTCGGCGAGGCCCGGCTCGCAGCCGGGGCCGAAGAAGTACGCCCACCGGGCGTGGACGACGTCGACCGACGCGTCCGGAAGCGGCAGCGCCTGCGCCGCGCCGACCCGGACCGTGACGTTCGGCAGGTCCCGGGCCCGGCGCGCGGCCGCCTTGGCGAGGGCCTTGTGCGGCTCGACGCCGATCACGCGGTGCGCGTCCGCGGCGAAGAACGGCAGGTGGAAGCCGGTGCCGCAGCCGACGTCCAGGACGTCGGCCCCCCGCCACGGACGGATCGCGCGCATCGCCTCCGCGAGGACGCCGTCGGGGTCGACGGCCCGGTTCTCCAGCTCGTAGATCTCCGGGGTGTTCCAGATATTGGGGCTCGGCACGGCGCCGGGTGCGATCTCGGCCACGGGGACAGAGGGTAGCCACCGCCGATGGGAGGCAAGACCGCTCTACGGGGACGAAAGCAGGATCACGCGGGGCGAGGGTTTCACCACGGCCGGGGCCGCATAGGCTTTCCTTGCGTACAGCACCCTTCGACCGTCGGCCCAACGGATTCGACCGTCGGCCCCAACGAAACTGCCGAGCGACCATTCCTGGCGAGGAAGCCTTGACCGCGCAGCACAACGGCGTCTCTTCACCGGCCCTTCGCGTCCCGGACGCGCCGATCACGCTCTCCACCGCGTCGGTGTACCCGGAGAAGGTACCGAGCGCGTTCGAGATCGCCGCGCTCCTCGGCTACGACGGCATCGAGGTCATGGTCTCCACGGACGCCTCGTCCCAGGACCTGAACGTCCTGCGCCGGCTGTCCGACTACCACCAGGTCCCGATCAGGTCGATCCACGCGCCGTGCCTGCTGCTCACCCAGCGGGTCTGGGGACGCGAGCCGTGGGGCAAGCTGGTGCGTTCCAAGGAGGTCGCGGAGGAGCTCGGCGCGGAGGTCATCGTCGTCCACCCGCCGTTCCGGTGGCAGCGCGACTACGCCAAGGAGTTCGTCGAGGGCCTCGCCCGCATGCAGGACGAGACGGACGTGCTGTTCGCGGTCGAGAACATGTTCCCGCTCAAGGCGCGCGGCGCGGAAGCGGGCATGTACCTGCCCGACTGGAACCCCGTCGACCAGGACTACCCGCACGTGACCCTCGATCTGTCGCACACCGCCGTCTCCGGCTCCGACCCGCTCGACATGGCGGCGAGCCTCGGGGACCGGTTGCGGCACATCCACCTCGCCGACGGCGTGGGCATCACCAACAAGGACGAGCATCTCGTCCCCGGCCGGGGCAACCAGCCCTGCGGGACGATGCTGGAGAACCTCGCCGAGAGCGGCTTCCGCGGGCACATCGTCATGGAGATCAACACCCGCCGCGCGTCCAGCCGCGTCGAGCGGATGGAGGACCTCGCCGAGGCGCTGGCGTTCGCGCGCCTGCACCTCGCCGCCGCCGACCACACCTGGGAGGTCACCCCGGCCGGAGAGGTCACCCGCCGGGGCGTCCGATGACCCGCCCGGTGAACGACCCGGGCACGCCGCGAACCGAGAACGCCAAGCCGCGGACTGCCAGCGAGGGGCCGCGGGCCGAGAACGCGAAGCAGCGGGTCGAGGACGGGAAGAAGCGGGTCGAGGACGGGAAGAAGCGCGGCGGGGGCGGCTCCTCGCGTGGTCCCGGACGGCGGCCCGGGCCGACCGCGACCCGCGAGAAGATCCTCGCCGAGGCGCGCGACCTGTTCGCCGAGAAGGGTTACGACGGCACCTCGCTGCGCGCCATCGCCCGCGCCGCCGGCGTCGACCCCGCGCTCGTCCACCATTTCTTCGGGACGAAGGAAGGCGTGTTCATCGAGGCGATGCGCTTCCCGGTGGACCCGGCCGTCGTGCTGCCCCGCGTGATGTCCTTCCCCAGGGACCGGTTCGGCGAGCTGATGGTCCGCACGTTCCTTGACGTGTGGGGCGACGACGAGCGCAGGGCGCCGATACTCGCCATGCTCCGCTCGGCGATGACGAACGAGCGCGCGGCGACGCTGCTGCGCGAGTTCGTCAGCACCGTCCTGTTCGGCCCCGCCGCGAAGATCACCGAAGCCCCGAAGCTGCAGATCCAGGCCGCCGCCGGCCAGATGATCGGGTTGATGATCCTCCGCTACGTCGTGCGCGTCGAGCCGCTGGCGTCCGCCACCGAGGACGAGCTGATCGAGCTGGTCGCTCCCACCATCCAGCGCTACTTCATCACCTGACCCGGCAACTCCCGCGAAGACCCGTCCCCGGGTGCTTTCCGTCTGCCGGCATGCGCGAATGCCCTTGACCGGGCCTCTCCGTCCGCATAAATTCATCGTATGATGAATTTTAGTCCTGCGGTGCGCGTCCAGGCCCTGCGGGTCGTGCGCGGCGGTCGCGAGGTCCTGCACGGGGTGACGTTCGACGTGCCGCGCGGGTCCATCCTCGGGCTGCTCGGCCCGAGCGGCTGCGGGAAGACCACCCTGATGAGGGCGCTCGTCGGCGTCCAGATCGTCAAGGGCGGCACGGTGACCGTCCTCGGGGAGCCCGCCGGGTCGCCCGGGCTGCGGCGCCGCGTCGGGTACTCGACGCAGACGCCCGCCGTGTACGCCGACCTCACCGTCGCCGAGAACCTGCGCTACTTCGCGTCCGTCCTGCGGGCGCCCCGCACCGACGCCGCCCGCGTCGTCGACGAGGTCGGCCTCGGCAAGCACCGCGATCAGACCGCGCAGACCCTGTCCGGCGGGCAGCTCAGCCGCCTCAGCCTCGCCGTCGCCCTGCTCGGCTCGCCCGACCTGCTCGTCCTGGACGAGCCGACCGTCGGCCTCGACCCGGTGCTGCGGCAGGAACTGTGGGAGCTGTTCCGCGAGCTGGCCGACCGGGGCGTCACCCTCGTCGTGTCCAGCCACGTCATGGACGAGGCGGGCCGCACCGACCGGCTGCTGCTCATGCGCGAGGGCAGGCTCCTCGCCGACGGCACCCCGGACGGGCTGCGCGCCCGCACCGGCACGCCCGACCTCGAAGAGGCGTTCCTCCAGCTGATCACCGAGAAGGCCGGGAGCCTTGCATGAGCCTCGCCGTCACGCTCGCCACGACGCGGCGCGTCCTGGCCCAGCTCAAGCACGACCGCCGGACGCTCGCCCTGCTGATCGGCGTGCCCGCGCTGCTGATGACCCTGCTGCGGTACGTGTTCGACCAGCCCGCGCTCTTCGACCGGATCGGGCCGATGCTCCTCGGCCTGTTCCCGTTCATCGTCATGTTCGTCGTCGCCAGCGTCGCCACCCTCCGGGAACGGACGACCGGCACCCTCGAACGGCTCATGACGATGCCGCTCGGCAAACTCGACCTGCTGTTCGGCTACGCCCTGGCGTTCGGCGTCCTCACGCTCGTCCAGGTCGGCGCCGTCCTCCTCATCTCGCTGACCTGGCTCGGCCTCGACCTCGACGGGACGCTCGGCTCGCTCGTCCTCGTCTCCCTGCTGGACGCGCTGCTCGGCATGGCCCTCGGCCTGTTCGCGAGCGCGTTCGCGCGGTCGGAGTTCCAGGCGGTCCAGTTCCTGCCCGCGTTCGTCCTGCCGCAGCTGCTGCTCTGCGGCCTGATCATCCCGCGCGAGAGCATGGCGTCCTGGCTGGAGGCCGTCTCGGACGCGCTGCCGCTCACCTACGCCGTCGAGGGGATGCGGGAGATCAGCGTCCATCCCGACGTCACCGGCACGCTCGCCCTCGACATCGCCGTCATGACCGCGTTCACTCTCACCGCCCTCCTCCTGGGCGCCGCGACGCTCCGCCGGAGGACCGTGTAGCCGGTGGGCGCCTGAAGTGGACAAGTGAGGGCGAAGGGGGCTTACCTGCTTGATCAGGCTGGTAACTTCGGCGCATGACCGCCCGAGATCTTCCTGGTGCGCCGGCGTCGCAGCCCCCTGGTGAGGGGCCGCCGGTGGCGGAGCCCCCTGCGCCCGGCGCTCCGGCGAGCCCCGGCGGCGCCGGGACGGACGGCGGCGAGGACGCGGCATTCTGGGGCGGCACCGACGGCGAGGGCGAGCTGAAGCGGAAGCGGCGCTGGCCCCGGGTGCTGATCGCGATCGGCGTCTTCTTCGCCCTCGTCGTGGCGGGGATCGGCGGGCTGGCGTGGCAGCGGCAGTCGTCCTACAACGGGAACATCGACCGGATCCCCGGCGTGATGCCGGACGGCGGCGCGCAGCGCCCGGGCCCGAACCTGAAGGGCACCGAGAACTGGCTGCTCGTCGGGTCGGACTCCCGGGAGGAGGCGGCCACGACCGGCGACGGCGGCCAGGTCTGGAAGCCGGGGCAGCAGCGCACGGACACGATCATGCTGCTGCATCTGCCGGCCGACCGGAAGAAGGCGTACATCGTCTCGTTCCCGCGCGACTCGTGGGTCGACATCCCCGGCTACGGCGACCAGAAGATCAACGCGGCGTTCTCGTTCGGCGGGCCGAAGCTGCTGATCGAGACGATCGAGAACCTCACCGGCGTCCGGGTCGACCACTACGGGGCGATCGACTTCGAGGGGTTCAAGTCGATGACGGACGCGCTCGGCGGCGTCACCGTCAACATCAAGCAGAACGTGTACGACCCGGCGCGCAAGAAGCGGTGGGCGGCCGGACGGCAGAAGCTCGACGGCGAGGCGGCGCTGGCGTTCGTCCGGCAGCGCTACAACCTCCCGAACGGCGACTTCGATCGGATCAAGCGGCAGCAGGCGTTCCTCGGCGCCCTCGCCAAGCAGGCCGCGGACCGCGGGACGCTCACGAACCCGCTCAAGCTCGACCGGTTCCTGTCCGCGCTCACCAAGTCGATCAGCGTGGACGACGGGGTGTCGGCGGGCGACCTGCGCTCGCTGGTGCTGAGCATGCGGAGCGTGCGCGCGTCGGACGTGATGTTCCTGACCGCCCCGCACAAGGGCACCGGCAGGCGCGGCAAGCAGAGCGTCGTCCTCCTCGACGGGACGAAGGCGCCCGCGCTGTTCGAGGCCGTCAAGACCGCGCGCATGGGTGAGTACGTGCGGCAGCACGGCGGCGGCAATGGTCTCGGCACCGTCTCCTGAACCCGGTGTGGTCATCACCTGATTTCCGTCCGGGCATAACCTGGTCGAAGAGAGGGCCGTCCTCGGCCGGTGCATAGGCCCGTCGGACAAGGGGTTCGCAGAGTGCTTCGTCAGGCGTTGCTCGTCGCGTCGCGCAGCGGCGGCGCACGCAAGGTTGTGGAGACCGCGCCGTTCACGGGTGATGTCGTCCGCCGGTTCATCGCCGGAGAGACGATCGAGGACGCGGCGCGCGTCACCGGAGACCTGACCAGCGAAGGCTTGCTCGTGTCCCTGGACGTCCTGGGCGAGGACACCCACGACAAGGGCCACGCAGAGGCGAACGTCCAGCACTACGTCGAGCTTCTGGAACGGCTTGGCGCGGCCAGTCTCGGTACACGCGCTGAGGTGTCGGTGAAGCTTTCCGCCATTGGCCAGACCTTCGGCGAAGACCTCGCCTTGGAGAATGCACGCCGGATCTGCGCGGCCGCCCGTTCGGCCAGTACGACGGTCACGCTCGACATGGAGGAGCACACCACCGTCGACTCGACGCTGAGAATCGTGCATGAACTGCGGCACGATTTCCCCGACGTGGGGGCCGTTGTCCAGGCGTACCTGCGGCGGGCAGAGGAACACAGCGCGGAACTGGCCTACGAGGGTTCGCGCGTGAGGCTGTGCAAGGGCGCCTACGCCGCACCCACGGCGGTCGCGTTCACCGACAAAGAAGAGATCAACAAGTCCTACGTGCGGTGCATGAAAGTTCTGATGGCCGGTAAGGGCTACCCGATGCTCGCCACGCACGACCCACGGCTCATCGACATCGCCGGTGCGCTGGCCGTCCTGAACGAACGCGACGCCGACACGTTCGAGTACCAGATGCTGTACGGCATCCGCCCGCAGGAGCAGCGCAGGCTCGCGGCCCACGGCGCGCAGGTCCGCGTCTACGTCGCGTACGGCCGCGAGTGGTACGAGTACTTCATGCGGCGGCTCGCCGAACGTCCCGCCAACCTCCGCTTCTTCATGCGCTCCCTCGTCGGGCGCTCCTGAGCCGTCCCGCGCCCCGCCGCGGCTATAGGCTGGGCGCGTCAACGAATCCCCACGTCAAGGTATGTCGATGATCGCGATTCTGGGTGCCGGGAAGATGGGCGAGGCGCTGCTGTCCGGGGTGCTCCGGGCCGGCCGCCGCCCGTCCGAGCTGATGGCGACCGCGCGCCGCGAGGAGCGGGGCGCGCTGCTGCGCGAGCGGTACGGCATCGAGATCGTCCCGAACGCGGAGGCCGCCGCGACCGCCGGGACGCTGGTCCTCGCCGTGAAGCCGCAGGACATGGGCGTCCTGCTGGACGAGATCGGCCCGCACGTCCCGGCCGGCCGGCTGGTGATCTCGATGGCGGCGGGCATCACGACCGGGTTCATCGAGGCGCGGCTGCCCGAGGGCGTGCCGGTCGTGCGCGTCATGTCGAACACGCCCGTCCACGTGGACGAGGCGATGAGCGTGATCTCGCCCGGCTCGCACGCGGGGGAGGAGCACCTGAAGCTGACGGAGGAGCTGCTGTCCCCGGTCGGCAAGGTGCTGCGCATCCCCGAGTCGCTGCAGGACGGCGCGACGGCCCTGTCCGGCAGCGGCCCCGCGTACTTCTACTACCTCGTCGAGGCGATGGTGGACGCGGGCATCCTGCTCGGCATGCCGCGCGCCGCCGCGCTGGAGATGGTCATCCAGTCGGCCGTGGGCGCCGCCATCATGCTCCGCGACTCCGGTGAGCACCCGGTGCTGCTGCGCGAGGCCGTCACGTCCCCGGGCGGGACGACGATCAACGCGATCCGCGAGCTGGAGCGGCACGGCGTCCGCGCCGCCGTCCTGGAGGCCATCGAGGCGGCCCGCGACCGCGGCGCCGAGCTCGCCGGCGGCTGACGGGCCCACCGCCTCCGGAAGTTCATCCTTGAACCATTGAGCCGATCCGGTGCTTCCACCCGTGTAGGGAGTATGGGACTCATACTTCGCCTGCTCGTCGCCGCCGGACTGGCGGCGGACGCGATCGTGCACTGGAGGTTCGCGCCCGAGATGGCCTTCGTCCAGGGCGGTTCCATCGACGGCGAGCTGCTCTTCCGCATCCAGGCGGCCGTCGCCGGGGTCGTCGCGGTCGTGATCCTCACCTACGCGACCCGCTGGGCGTACGCGCTGGCCTTCCTCGTGGCGGGCAGCGCGGTCGCCGCGATCGTCTTCTACTACTACGTCGACGCCGGCGCGATCGGTCCGCTGCCCGACATGCACGAGCCCGTCTGGTACGCGGAGAAGACGATCAGCCTCGTGGGCGAGGGCATCGCGGCGCTCGCCGCTTTGGCCGGCTTCTTCACCGCGTCCCGCACGAGACGCGAGGACGGGGACGCTCACGTCCCCGTC
>NZ_VCKW01000006.1 GCF_005889715.1 Actinomadura soli | reverse complement strand
GACGATGCCTCCATGGATCAGGGGCGTCTGCTCGGCGACCGCTACCGGCTCGACGTGCTCCTCGGGCAGGGCGGGATGGGCTCGGTGTGGCTCGCGCACGATGTCGTGCTCGGCCGCAACGTCGCGATCAAGAAGGTCGCGCATCCGCCGGGGCTCGACGACGGCGAGCAGGACGTCCTGAACGCGCGGACGTTCCGGGAGGCGCGGGCGTCGGCGCGGCTGCGCCATCCCGGGATCGTCTCCGTCTACGACGTCCTTGAGGTGTCCGGCCAGACCTGGATCGTCTCCGAGCTGATCGACGGCCGCTCGCTGCGGGACGTCCTGACGGAGCGCGGGCCGCTGCCGCCGTCCCAGGTGACGGAGGTTGCGCGCCAGCTGCTCGAAGCACTGCGGCACGCCCACGACGCCGGGCTCGTGCATCGCGACATCAAGCCCGGCAACGTCCTGCTCAGCGACACGGGCCGGGCCGTCCTGATCGACTTCGGGACCGCCCACATCGAACTCACCTCGATGACGGCACAGGCCGGGCCGGTCCTCGGCTCGCCCGCGTTCCTCCCACCCGAACTGATGGAGGGTGAACAGGCAGGTCCCGCCTCCGACCTGTGGTCGTTGGGCGCGACGCTGTACATGGCGGTCGAGGGGCGTTCACCCTACGAGCGCCACAGCGCCATTGCCACGGTGACCGCCGCCCTGACTGAGCCGGTCCCGCCGCCTCGCAACGCGGGTCCGCTGGCACGCGTCCTGGAGGGGCTGCTCAGACGCGATCCGGCTCAGCGGCCGAGCGCCGGCGAAGCGCTGTCGATGCTGGACGAGGCGATCAACGCCCCCGACTCCGGGCCTCCCCTCCCCACGCCGCGCGCCACCGTGACTCCGCTGACGGCGGAGGACGCGAGCGAGATCGGTCCCTACACGCTCATCGGCCGTCTGGGCCAAGGCGGGACGGGAGTCGTCTACAAGGCGCGCGACGGCGATGACCGTGACGTCGCCGTGCGGCTGTCGCGGCGCGACACGCGCTGGCGGCTCGACCCGGACGCCCGGAACGTGCAAGGCTCCGGTCTCGCCCGGGTCCTCGATACCGGCGTGTTCGAGGGGCGGGCGTACCTCGTCAACGAGTTCGTCGACGGCCTTTCCCTCCGGGACTACGTCGAGCGCCGCGGGCCGATGTCGGGCGGTCAGCTCGAACGGCTGGCCGTCGGGACCGCCACCGCGCTCACCGCACTGCACCGAGCTGGAGTGGTCCACCGCAACCTCAAGCCCGCGAACGTTCTCCTTGGGCGAGACGGCCCCCGCGTGGTCGACTACGGCATCGGACCGCCGGACGAGGAACCCGGCACCCTCTTCGGCGCCCCCGGCTACATGGCCCCCGAGCTGTTCCAGGGGGGCGCGCCGAGCCCGGCCACGGACGTCTTCGCCTGGGCGGTGACGATGGTGTTCGCCGCCACCGGACGCCGCCTGTTCGGCGGCACGGGGACGACGGAGATCGTCCAGGGCACCCTGCATGACGAGCCGGACCTGGCGGGGGTGCCCGAAGGCCCGTTGCGCGAGGTGCTGACCGCCTGCTTGGCCAAGGACCCGTCCCGCCGTCCGGCGACCGCCGACCTGGTGAGGAACCTCCTCGTAGGGCGGCGCAAAGCGAGGCCGGTCGTCGCCGGACGAGCGGACCTCGACCTGCCGCCCGTTTGGTCGGCCGACAGCGCCGCCGCCCCACCGCCGGGCTCCGCCCGGTCGGCGAAGACTCGGATCTCGCTCTGGTCGCCGGGGAGCACGGTGCCCGTTGCGCTGCTGGCCGCCGCGCTGGTGCTGCTCCTGGCCGTCCAGGCGGAGGCGGAGCAGGTCGAATTCGCGGGAGTGATCGCCGGGCTCGTGATCGGGGCGGTGGCGGTGTGCGGTGCGGCCTTCGTGACCGTGCGCGGAGCGGTGCGCTGGCTGCGGGCGCGGCGGGCGCTCGCGCCGCCGGGCGACGATGTCGCACGGGCCCGCGATCTCATCGCGCGAGGCCTGTACGCCGAGGCGGAGACCGTCCTGACGGACGTGGTGAAGGACGGGCGGCCTGCCGCACCCGAGGTCTACGGGAACCTGGCCGTGGCGCTCCTGGGGCTCGGCCGGCACTCGGAAGCCGAACGGCTCCTGAGCGAAACCCTGCGGCCGGGGAGCCGGGGAGCCGAGACCATTGATCTGGTCGTGGGGAGCAGGCTCGCGGCCAACCTGGCCGCCGTCCGGCACGAGGCGGGCTTCCCGGAGGCCGTCGACCAGTTGGAAGAGGCGCTGGCGGCGTCCGAGTCGCTGGCCGACTCCGGCGCGCGGACCGTCCCGGTGCGGAGCAACCTGTCCGCGGCCCTGCATGACGCGGGCCGCCTGGAGGAGGCCGAAGAGCATGCCTCCACGGCGCTGCGCGACGCGGTGGACGAGGGCGGCGACCGGTCTCCGGCGGCGTTGCGGGCGCGGGCCAATCTGGCCGCCGTCCGCCGCGACCTCGGGCACCCGGCCGAGGCCGTGGACCTGCTCCAGCGCACGTTCAAGGACGCCAAGCGCGTGCTCGGACGGCGCCACCCGCAGACCCTGACGATCCAGGCCAGCCTCGCCGCCCTCCTGCACGAGACCGGAGAGCACCGGGCGGCCGCGAAGCTGCTGCGGGACGTCGTCGACCGGCGGACCAAGGCGTTCGGCACCGCCCATCCGGCGACCTTGCAGGCCCGCACCAATCTGGGATTCCTGCACCTCGCCCAGCAGGACGTGACAGCGGCCCGGGAGGATTTCCGGCGTGTCCTGGCGGACGGAGACGGCGCGGGCGACGCGGACGCCGTCCTCACCCGCGCCCACGACGGCCTGTCGCAGGCACTCCTGGCACTGCCGTGGCCGCGCTCGTCGCGGGTACGCCTGCGACGGGCAAGCGTGACGATGGCACGGTGGCGCCGATGAGGCATCGCGCCCGTCCGCTCGTCAGCGGCCTCACCGTCGCGACCGCCACATCGTCCGCCGGGGTCGCGGTCAACGTCGCGACCGAGCACAACGCGAACGGGGTCGCCTGGGCGGTGGTCGCCGCGTGCACGCTCGTGCTCGGCGCCGTCACCGCCGCCGCCGACCACCTGCTCTCCCCCGCCGCCGAAGGGCCCCAGCCCCCGCCGGACCGCATGGCGGACGCCGAGCTGATCATCGAGTGCGAGGTCCGGCCGGACGGGTCCAGCGTCCGGCGCGTGGTCGCGTTCACCGAGAGCGCCGCCCGGGAGGCGCTCCGGTCGGCTCCCCTGCCCGCCGGGACGCGGTTCGAGATGGCTCCGCAGCGCACGCTCGCGGTCGCGCTGATCACCCGGCGGCGCTCCAACGGGATCGCGAGGCGGCTCGAGGCGGTCGGCGGCGACTATCCCGGGCTCCACGTCCGGCTGTGCATCGACGACGACGTGCAGCGCAGGCTGGACGGGCTCCGCTCCGCGCACGTGATCGTCCTCGACGACCACTGCAGCGCCGCGAACGGCCGCGGCCCGTCCCGGACGCTCGTCGGCGGCCTCGACCTGGGCGCGCTCCGCCATCCGGATGGGCGCGGCCTGCACGCCTTCCTGATCGTCCTGACCTGCCGGGACGGCGGCGACCACGAGCACACGGCCGCGCTGCGCCGCAGCCTGGACCACCCGGCGACGCTGCTGTCCTGCGCGGGCGCCGCGCCCCTGGAGCACCGGCCGGTGCTCCTCCCTGCACTGCTGGGCAGGATCGCCGAGCTGGCGGGCACGGCGGTGCGGGACGACGACGTCTGCAAGGCGGTCGACGAGGCGCTCGCGCACGCCCGGCGGGAGCGACCGCAGATGGATTGGGACCGATGGTCCGCGTCGGTCATCCGGCCCGAACCCGAGACGATGTGAGCGTGGCGCAGGAAGAGCTACGGGCCGGAGAAGGCCGAGGCGGCCGCCAGTACGTCGCGTGTGACGGCTGGATCGCCGCTGGTCTCCGCTTCGACGCTCGTGGGGTCGCGGCGTCCTCCGGCCAGAAAGCAGAACTCGACGACGTCCATCCGCACCTGCGCGGGCGGGTCGTCACCGGTCGCCGCCCTCCCCAGCGGGATCGTCCACTGCCCGCCGCCCGGGCCGTCCAGGATCAGCCGGAGCGTGCGGTCGGCGTGATCGCGGCCGGTCAGGGCGAGCGCCTTGGGCAGGCTCCTGACGCCGAGGTCGGCGATCGGGTACACGTGCTCGGCGGGGGGCTGCATCAGCGTGCGGCCCGTGCCCCGGGCGATGTCGTCGGCGTGGATCCAGGTCTCGAAGGCGCGTCCCGCGAAGTGATCGCTGAGGCGCAGCCGGCGGCCGCCCATCTCGACCCGGCGATCGGCGTCGGCCTCGCACAGGCCGTCGCACAGGGCGTCCGCCCGGCGCCGCCACGCCAGGCGCGCGTCCTGGGGAGGGGGGCAGCGGCTGAGCGCCTCGCGGGTCCGGTCGAGGACGTCGCAGGCGGACGAGCCGCGCCCCTCGATCGCCTCGGCGAGCAGCCCGTCGGTGGCGGCCAGGTGCACGACCAGGTCGCGCACGTCCCAGTCGTCGTTGGCCGCGACCACCGTCCACTCGGCCTCGCGCAGATCGGTCAGCAGGACGTCGAGCATGGCGACGATCGCGGCGTAGGGCCGGGCGAAGCCGGGCGCCGGGCGCGCGGGGGGACGGCGGGTCAGCGCCGTGCTGATCATGCGCGCGCGCAGGTCCAGCGGAGGTTCGGTCATGAGGTGCTGCCTTCCTCGGCCAGGGTGTCGGCGATGCTGCGCAGCCCGGTGCGGATCCGCGACTTGACGGTGCCTTCCGGTAACCCCAGTTCGGCGGCGGCCTGCCGGTAGGTCCGTCCGTGGTAGTAGGCGAGCTCGATCGCCTCGCGCAGGCGCTGCGGGAGGGCCGCCACCGCGTGCCGCACCCGCGCCCCCGTCTCGTCGGCGATGATCACGTCGATGATGGGCGCGGCCGGTTCGGGATTCCCGACCGCGTCCAGTAGTCGCCTCCGGCGCTCCTCCTTGCGGACCCAGTCGACCGCTCGCCGGTGGGCGAGCAGTGCCAGCCACGTCCGCAGGGTGCCCCGGCCCGGGTCGAAGGCGTAAGGGTGCTCCCACAGGTGGACGAACACGTCCTGCGTTATCTCTTCGGCGGCTTCACGGCTGCGTGTCACGCGTAACGCCAGCCGGTAGACCAAGGTCGAGCAATGGTCGTAGGTGTGCTGCAGGGCCGCGTCGTCTCCCGCCGCCAGTCGCTGCCTGAGCCGGATGTCCCCGTCCATCGAACCCTCTTCCTGCCCTGACGACATGGTTGCCGCAAATGAGGTTCGTTCGTCGCCGTGGACGGGATGGGTCATGGCCGGGTCCGGCCGTCCGGACGGCGCTCGCCCGGACGGCGCTCTCCCGGACGGCCACCACGCGCCGGGTGGCTCGCACGCGAAGCTGAGCAGGTCGGTCCGCTGCCTCACCTGCCCGCCGAGCGAGACGAACGGGGCGAACGAATGCGGCGCGGGCGGCGCCGTGGCGCGGCCATGTTGTTCCGTTCCATGCCGGTGTCCTCCATAGGCGCTGGTCGTAATGGTTTCGTAAGAACCCGGACGTCCGGATGTCGCGCGACCATGTGACCAGGGTCACATTCGCCGTCCGCGTCCGCCCCGCCGACCTGCCGCCCCTGATCAAGGGCCCGGTCACCGAGTTCGTCGCCCGGCTCCGGGAGGAGCCGGGCGGGGCCATCGGCGTGATGATCGCGACCTACCGCCCGGCCCGGGTTGCGCTATGCCGCAACGGGGTGTTGCACGAGTCGGCAACATGCGTGATGTGGTTTGGAGGGCACAAGAGGCGCTCTACGGCACATGATGGAGAAGTGACGCAGATCGTGCCCGAGCACTCCGTCCGGCTGAAGCCGTTGAGTCCGGAACTCGACCCGGTCGTCCAGGCGTGGGCGAACGAACTACGCGGCCTGTTCCTCGCCACCGGCCTGTCGATCAACCGGTTCGCGCTCCTGAACCCTCACATCGACAAAGGCACGATTTCCCGGTACCTGAACGGCAGGCGCGTCCCCCGTGAGCGGTGGTTCCTGGACAAACTCCTGGACGCCCAGGAGGAAGCGGGAAGGCCGTTGACGCCCGCCGTCCGCGAACACCTGGCCGACCTGCAAGTTCGCGCTCTGGAAATGGCGCACCCGCACGAGTACAAGATCCGCAAGGTCACCGACGAACTGCAACTGGCGGTCGCCAGCCAGCGAGAGGCCGAACGGCATGCCCGTGACCTGGAACAGCGGCTGGCGGAACGCATCCGGCAGGTGGACGAGCTCACCGCCGAACAGGGGCGGCTGCGCAACGCCTGGGCCAGCGAGCGCACCTACCTGCACGCGGTGCTCCAGCGTCTCGATCGGGAGATCACCGAACTCACCGCCCAGCTGAAACTGGCCCGGGATCGCGGGCTCCAAGCCGAGTACCGGTGCCAGCGACTCGAAGAAGTGCTGGATCTCCTGGACCCTCCTGATCAACCGGATGAGCACATTCATCACGCGGTGGTCAAGGCCGATGATCCCGTCACCTTCGAACCTGCCGTTCGCACGCTGGCCCTGGCCCAGCAAACCGCCGATCAGGCCATCGCCGACAGCCGCCGCGAGGCAGACGAAATCCTCATGATGGCGCGCAGGGAAGCCACCCAGATCCTCGACCTCGCCAGGACGCAAGCGGCTGCCTCCGCCAAGCACACCGATGAACAATTAGACGCCGGCTAGACGCGCGCCCGCCGTGCGGACCCGGGCATACGCACCGGTTCAGTTCTTGACCAGGACGAGAAGTCGGTCGGAGTCGGCCGCGCTGGCGTGGTCCCCACGCGGCGTGAGCGCGATAAGCGCACAGAGCAGGCCGCTGAGGTGCTGATTCAATTCCGGAAGACGGCGTGTGCTTGGCGCATCGACAAAGACCGCGAGGAGCAAGGTGGCGGCCAGGACCAGATCGCGCTGCTGGATTTGCCGACCGCGGTCCCACAGTGGCGCGGCCAGCGCTTGCGCGTTCTCGATGAGAAGCACGGACTCTTGTGGGCCGTACGTGTTCATGAGACTGAGGATCTGTTGGAACGTGGCCTCCGGATCGTTGACCGGTTCGTGCTCGCGGACGGTTGCCAAGGCCCTGGAGAGGGGCTGGTGGAAAACACCCCCGCTTTCCGCGCGGCTTCGTGGCCTTTGGTCGGACGCGGCAAAGGCGGACAGGACCGCGGCAAGCCGATTACAGGCATGGGCGACGTGCAAGACGACCCGTGTTTCAAACGTCGCCAGCCCGGCCCGGGCGAATTCCCGAGCAACCCTGAGGTCCATGTCGAGTGGAATCGCGGTGCCCGAGCTGTGGTCGTGGTCGTGGTCGGGGTCGCGGAGGACGGCGCGGCGAAGATCGCGTTCGAGACCGGGGGCGCGGTCGGTGGCGCGATTGAGGTCAAGGTCGAGGTAGAGGGCGAGGTTGAGGGCGCGTTCGTGATCGCGGTCGAGGTTGAGCGCGCGGCCCAGGTTGTGGGCGTTGTCGGAGCCGAGTTCGAGGCCGATTTCGGGGCCGAGGCTACGAGCGATGGCGGATGCGTTCCGGGCGAGGACGCGCCCGCTGTCGCCGCCGACGTCGAGGTTGAGGGCGCGGGCGAGAGTGATGGTGCGGGCGGAGAGGCCGTACTCGGCATGCTTGAGGGCCAGAGCGAGGTCGAGGGCGGTCAGTAATTGGTGATCGGGGCGGGTGAGGTCTCTGGGCCGGGCGTAAGTGAGGAGCTGGATGAAGCTGAGGCTTGAGCGACTGAAGAGAAGTCGGAAAAAGAGATGGGTGTGATCAAGAATAAGGTCGGAGTAGGCAGCGACCTTGCGGCTGGGGGGTAGGAGTGGGTGGTTCAGTAGAGGCGGGGAAAAGAGGTGTGGTTTGTTGTTCTTGCCTGCCCAGATCGCCGTGACGGGGAGCAGCGAGTTGGCGGCGGCCTGGTGCGCCTCCTCCGTTGTGGGCAGGCGATAGCTGGTTCCATCAGAGAAGTGGCTGTTCAGCCAGGTGAGAAACGGGTCGATGTCACGGGGCCACCAGTGCGTGGCCGGTGCGCGGTTGAGGGTCAGCGGGTCTGAGGTGTTCAGCTGGCCGGTGGACCGGTTCCAGAGATCTTGAGACACGGTGTTGACGCACAGCTGCACCCCGTTGTCGTTGAGCGTGCGAGTGTCATGGAGCTCCCGGGCCGCGGCAATACCGTTGAAGAGCTTGATTTCATTGGGATCGGTCGGAGTGACGGTGAGCATTTCGTCAAGTTGAGCGCGAAGGTCGGGCTCGAGTTCGAGTGCTTCGTCGGCGCACGCGTAGGCCAGGCTCAGCGAGGTGACGGTACGGGCGGCCAAACAGGCCTCGACGACGGGGCTGGCATCATTACGGGCCGCCCACAGAAGGGTGGTTTCACGCCACCAGGAGTCGCGCACTTTATCGATGAGGCGTTGACGGTGCGACGGGTGCTGCGGGACGAGCGCGGAGGCCAAGAACTCCTGCAGGGTCAGGTGGACGAATCCGTAGTGCCGATGCTGGCGTTCCACGAGCATGCCGCTACGGCGGGCATGGTCGAGGAAGGAATCGGCACTTAGCTCGGGTCCGGTGCGCTGAAGAATCCGGCGGATGGCACGGTGGGCGTCTTCGGCGGGGATGTCGCGGAGCGTGTGGCGCATCATGTGCCAGGCGAGCTCTTGGAGGATGCGTTCCTTCTGGTCCCCGCTGAGGTCTGTGGAATCCTTGAGCCCCTTGGCGCTCTGCCGCCGATGAAGAAGTACCTGGCACATCTCTTCGTAGAGCGCCACCCGGCTGCCAGGGAGCTGACCGCGATAGCGATGCACGCTGGCGATCATGGTGAGCAGCAGCGGGTTGGCGGCCAGGTCGTACAGTGCGGGGCTGGTACTGATCAGGTTGAACAGCTTCTCCGCGGACTCCGCGGCACCCCGGTCGATCTCCTGCTGGTCGCCTTCGTAGGCGCGACGGTCGATGGCGCGGTACCAGGCGCTGAGAAAGTCGCGGATCTGCTGGTAGGTGAAGCGTTGCACCTGCAGCACGTCAGCACGGGACAGCTGGTTGGGCTCATAACCGAGCGGACGGGAGGTCACCACGAACGAGTTGCCGGGGAACCGGCTGATCTGGTCGTCCACCCAGCTGATGACGCGCCACCGGTCGTCGGCATCGGCGACCTCGTCCAGGCCGTCCAGCAGCACCACGCACCGGCCGCTCTCCAGATGCTGGCGAAGCCACCCGGCGGGGACGACGCTGCGCAGCCCCCGGGCATCGACGGCGACCTGGGCCAGGTCCTCGGGCTCGGAGGCCAGGATCGCCGCGGCGTGCTCGCGCAGGTAGAGCAGGACCGGAATGCGGGGGCGCCAGAACTCCCGATGCCACGGCCACCGTCGCTGCTCGGCCATTTCCAACGCGGTGTAGCGGGCGAGAGTGGTCTTTCCTGATCCAGCGGCACCCAGGACCGCGAGGACGCACCCGGCCGTGAGGAACGACGACAGCTGGGCCCGGCGCCCGGGTGTGGGAGACGACGGGCCGGGGCCGATACCGCTGTCGGTCGTCGCGTCGGCGACGGTCCTCGGCCGGAGCATCACATCGACGTAGACCTGCCGGGTCCGCAGGACGAGATCGGCCTGGGTGACCAGGCCCATGGTCTCCATCTGTTCCACTGACAGGCGGACTCGTCGCAGGTAACGCCGCCGCGACACCTTGCCCCCGGCCGGACGCGGGTCGTCCCCTTCCATCGCGTCCTGGCGATCCAGCCAATGGTTGACCAGCTCCGCGCCGACCGCGACCCCGACCGCGATGCCCAGCGCCCGCCAATTCCATTTGCTGCCATTAAAGACCTGGTTGACCGCAACGGCCACTATCACCCCTCCTGCGACCGCCGTCACCACCCGCAGGGCCACCCGACGAACCGCCACCCGACCCGCCTTTCGCCGTTCGATCCGCTGCCTCTCCGATCTAACCCACAGGACACCGGCGCTGTCAGGCCGTTCACCCATGAACCAGGACAAGTCGACCTCGATCGCCGGGCAAGGCCCGACCTCACCGCCGCGAGGGCGCCCGCAGGAGACGAGAACAAAAAATGATGGCGATCACGAACCCGCAGCACCCAAGACAACCCCATTGGAAAAGGCGATAGTGATCGATTCGCCGCGCAGTGCGGCGATCTCCGGCCCGGCGCTTTCTGCGGCGCTTACCTTCGCGCTAGCGGTTTGGTTCTCTCGCCGGACGTCTGACCGAGTGTGGCAATCTACCTTTTGTTCCACGGGCCGGCGGCTAACGTAATCATCCAGATACCGGACCTGGCGGGAGCAGGCATGCGGCAACGGCGAGCCGGCTGGTACGGGCTGCTGGCGGTGAGCGCGGGGTTACTGGTCGCGGTCCCCGCGCTACTGGCCATCGCCAACGTCCAGGACTGGCGCGCGTTGGCCGCTGCGGCGGCGATCAGTCCCGTCGCGGCGCTGTTCGCCTGGGTGGGCAGGGATCGGCTCACAGCACTGGCGCAACACCGCGACGAGCAGGCCAAGCAGTTGGCCTCGGGGACCTTCACGCCGGGCGGGAGACTTCCCCGGGTCAGGGAGATCACTGACCCGATCGCGGTCGGCGTGCATCCCGCGCCGCTGCGCGACCCCACGGAAGACGGTGATCCGCTCAGCCGCGACCGGGTGCCGGTATATGTGCCGCGCGATATCGACCTCCGGCTCCGAGACGTGCTGAACCACTCCGGCTTCCTGTTGCTGGTCGGTGATTCCACGGCGGGAAAAACTAGGACCGCCTACGAGGCCATGAGAGCGACATTGCCGGACCACGTTTTCATCGCACCCGAGGGCAGGGACGGATTGTCCGCGGCCATCGAGGCCGCCGCGAAGATGCGACGATGCGTACTGTGGTTGAACGACATGGAACATTATCTGGGTTCCGAGGGGCTCACCCGCATGGCGATCACAGAGCTGCTCGCCGGGAACAATCACCACAGAATCATTTTGGCGACCCTCCGCGCCGCGGAAGAGAGCCGCCTCACCGGCGCCGAGACCGCTCCCGGAGAGGAAGGGCGCCAGCTCCAATATGACACCCAAGCGGTACTCGATCAGGCCGACCGCATTTTTCTCGAACGAAATTTCACGGGGACCGAGCGGGGCAGGGCTCGCGAGATGGCCGAGGAGGACCCACGAATAAGCGACGCTCTTGTCCACTCCGGCAGTTACGGGCTCGCTGAGTATCTCGCCTGCGGCCCGGAACTGTTGAGAGAGTGGGAGAACGCCTGGGCACGCGGTACTCACCCGCGCGGGGCGTCGCTGATCGAGGCCGCCATCGACTGCTGCCGGGCCGGCTACACCAGCCCGCTTCCCCGGGCTCTCCTCAGCGACTTGCACGTCGGCTATCTCAGCGAACGGGGTGGCGCACGCCTTCGCCCGGAGCCCGAGGACCGGGCATGGGAATGGGCCACCCGCCTACGCCCTTCGGGCAATGCCTTGCTGCATCCCGTCGGAAACGACACGTTCGAGGTTTTCGACTATCTCATCGACGTCGTCCAACGACGCACACCCGCCGGGCAGTACGTTCCGGAACGGACCCTCATCACCGCTTTGGCCTATGCGAGTCCGGCCGACAGCCTCAGCATTGCGGGCGCAGCCTATTCTCAGGGTCGCTATCAACTGGCGGAACATGCCCTGCGCCAGGCGACCGAACACGATCGGCACAGGCCCGATCATCCCGATGCCCTCGCGCGACGCAGCAACCTCGCTGCCCTGCTGCGCCGGCTCGGGCGGCTGGACGAAGCCGAACGAGAGGCGCGGGCGGTGCTGAACAGCCGCATCCAAGTACTGGGCCCCGAACACCCTCACACTCTTGCCAGCCGGAGCATCCTCGTCACCATTCTGCGCGATCTTGCGCGCTTCGAGGAAGCCGAGGAAGAGGGGCGGAGAGTGCTCAGCAGCCGCATACGGGTCTTGGGGGACCTGCACCGATCCTCCCTGGCCAGCCGCTGCATCCTCGCGACAGTGCTGGGCGAACTGGGGCGCCTGGAAGAGGCCAAACAGGAAGCGCAGGCGGCACTGAACGGCCGCATTCTGGTACTCGGCCCCGAACACCCTTACACCCTGGCCAGCCGCAGTAACCTCGCGATAATCATGAGCGGACTCGGCCAGATAGAGGAAGCCGAGCGAGAAGGGCGGGCCGCGCTGAACGGCCGCATCCAGATTCTTGGCCCCGAACACCCGGATACCCTCGCCAGCCGCAGTGTTCACTCCGTCGTGCTGTATCGGCTGGGGAGGCTGGAAGAAGCGGAGGAGGCGGGACGAACCGTGCTGGACGGCCGCACCCGGGTTCTCGGCGTCCACCACCCCGACACTCTGGCCAGCCAGGCCCAGCTCGACCTCATCCTCGACGCTCAGCGGCGCCCCGCCCCGTGATCGCCGAGGTGGACGAATGCCGCCCACTGGCTGGGGCGGTCCGTCCGGCGCGCCCGATGGTGGCGTACCGCCAGGTGCAGAGCGAGCGCCGTACGGTCGGGATGGACCCTCCCGTCTGTGACGATGCGGGGATAGACCCCGGCTGCGATCTTCGCGGCGACCCGCCCGCCGACCGGCCACAGGGTGCCGATGACGTGCCGCCAGCCCGCGTGGTTGAAGGCCGCCGCGATCGTCACGACCTCGTCGGGGATCAGGACGCCGCCCAGCGCCGTCCGGCATGCCGCGAGGAAGGCCAGCTCTCCGGGGTGACCGGCGCTGAGGCGCGGGACGGTCAGGATGCTGTCGCCCACCAGCAGGCCCCCTCGATGCGGGTGGGCGATGTCCTGGGTGGCATGGCCGGAGAAGTGCAGCACGCTGTGCGTTCGTGACGCCTTGTACACCGCGTCGGGCTCGACGTCCGGGTCGTAGAGCGGAGTGACGCTCCCTTCGGGGAGCAGTTCCGCCAGGAGCTCACGGTCTTTGCGCAGGCCGGTGACCGGCGGGTACCCGGCCGGTCCTGGTACCGCCAGATGCAGCACGCGGGGCGCCGGTCGCTCCCCGCCGGCCGGCGGGGCGGGGGCGGCCGACCGCAGCGTCGGGAGATAGGAGGAGACGACGCGGTCGAGCACGCTCTCCCCGTCGAGGTGGTGGCGTCCCGCGGCATGGAGCGGCAGGACGGTCAGCGGCCCCGTCGGGCACCACCAGACCCGGGGCCAGTCTCCCGCCGGCGCGCCGGTGTGGCCGAGTTCGGCGAGCACCGGCTCCGCCGCCGCGTCCCACAGCCAGCCGAGGATGTCGGCGATGGCCTGTTCCAGCCCCGGGAACTCCGCCAGGCCGCGCTGGTCGAACGCGTTGATGGTCGCCATGAAGCGGTTGGCGTTCTCGACGACCGCGTCCTCGCTGAGCTCCGGCAGCGGCACCGCCCGGACGTCGTCCGCGGTGACGATCAGGGCGTGGGAGCCCCAGACGCTGGCGTTGACCACCACGACCGGTCCGCCTCCGGCGGCGTGCTGGAGATCCGCGACGTCGGGGGCGTTCAGGAAGCCGGCGCCGAGCAGTTCACGGGCGCGGGCGAGCAGCTCGTCCCAGCGCTGGGCCAGGCGGAGCCGTTCGTCGGTGATCCGGGGGAGCCACGCAGCGCCCCCCTCGACGGCCGCGCCGACCTCCACCCGGTCGAGCGCGTCCCGCACGGAGACCATCTCGGCGGCGAGGCCGGGGTCGGCCGCCTCGATCATGGACAGGTCGCTGCGCAGTTCCAGCAGTTGCGCCCACTGCACGCCCCGTCCTTGCTCCAGGAGCCGCAGCGCCCGGCGCGGGTCTCCGGCCTGGACGGCGCACGCGGCGGCCTCCGCGGCGACCCAAGCGAACTCGGCCAGCAGTTCCCCCTTGCGCGGGGTGTCCAACCCGCGCCAGGCCAGCAGCGGCAGCAGCGAGATGAGCTCGGCGTATCCTTCGGCCGCGGTCGCCCAGCGATCTCCGAGCGACGCCGCGACGGCTCCCCACCGGCGTGCCGCACGGATCCGGACGCCCACCGCCGCGGTGGGGCTCGTCGCGGCGGCCCGCAACTGGACCAGCACTTCCCGCACGTCCCGGCTGTCCCTCGTGCGTTGGGACCTGTGGATCAGCAGCGAGGCGAGGTTCCAGCGGCGTGCGGCCTGGCCGGGGTGGCCGGACGGGAGCCGGTCCACCGACCGGCGCGTGACCTCGATGGCGCGATCGAGGTCGGCGGACGAGTCGAACACCAGGTGCCGGTAGGCCAGGACCCCGCCGAGGCAGTCGAGCAGGGCGGAATGGTCCGGGATCTCGGCGTCGGCCAGTTCCAGCGCCTCCTTCACCACGGCCTCCGCCGCGGTGATGTCCTCGGGGTTCTCGTGCGCCTCGTAGCGGGCGAGAAGCGCGTTGCCGAGGTTGCCGAGCCGTCCCGGCCGCTCGGGATGCCCGGCGGGGGTGGCGGTCACCGCCGACGAGGCGTAATGGACGGCCCGGTCGAGATCGTCGGACGCGCCGCCCGGCCCGGCCGTGCGCCGGTACTCGTACCTGCTCAGATGCACGCCCGAGAGCGAGGACATGTCGCCGGGCCGGTTCGGGTGCCGCGGCGGTGCGGCGTCCACGGCCTGCCGCAGCGCGTCGACGGCGCCGGTCAGGTCCGCCGGGTCGCCGTAGAGGTCGAAGCGGGCGCTCAACGCGGCACCGAGATTGGCCAGCACGCCCGGCCGGAATGGCGAATCCGCCGGAAACGCCTCGATCGCCTGCCGTTCGAGTTCGACGGCGCGATCGAGATCGGCGCGGACGCCCGTCTCCTCGAAGCGACTCCGCAGTGCGCTGCCGAGATTGGAGAGGTACTTCGGCCGCTCGCCGTTCCCGGCCGGGGTCGATTCCACCGCCAGCTCCGCGAGTTCGACACCCCGGTTCAGGTCGGCCCCGCCGCCTCTGCGGCCATGGCGGCTCAGCAGCGCCGCGCTCAGATTGGCCAGGATCGCGGATCGGGCGAGATGGCCGGAGAACGCCTCGCCCAGGGCCTGCTCCCCCGCCGCGACCGCGCCGTCGATGTCCTCGACGGCACCGCCGCGCTCAAAGCGCAGCCGCAGGGCGAAACAAAGGTCGCTCAGCATGTGCGGCCGGCCGAAAATCCCATCGGGGTTGTGCGGGGCATTGTCGAGCGCTTCGCGAAGGTGCTGGACGACGGCGTCCAGGACGGCGGGGTCGTCGTCGCTCTGGGCGCGCCACAGCCCCGCCTCGGCTCGCAGCGTACGGGCCACGCTGCCGGCGCCCTCGACCCATCGCCGAAATGTCACCCGGCCCACCTTTTTCCCGCGGTCGTCCAGGATAGGATACGTCGATAGCGCCCACTTGTGGGAGATCGGTCACGGCAGCGGAGGAATTGCATTTGTCGCCAACCGAAGCCGAAGAAGCCGCCGAACTGCTGGACATCTTGCGGGAGATGCGGGAATGGTCGATGTCCGGTCGGCGCTGGCGAGAGGTCGAGGCGGCGCTGGACATCGCGATTCGGGCACTGGCGGACGGCGACGTCGAATCATTGAGTGAAAGCGTCAAAACCGTCGAATCGGCCGACCCCACCCGGATGTTGCCGCTGGGCGAGGAGGGCGACGAAGGGACCATGACCGAACCGGTGCGCGAACGCGCCGAGGTACTCCGCGACCGGATCTCTGACATGCTCGCCCAGCCGGCCGACGACGATGACCGCTGAGCGGGGCCTGGTCGTCCACCTGTTCGCCAGGGTGGACGGCCCCCGCGCCACCGCCGCCGTTCAAGCGCTCCGCGAGGTCTGGCGAGCGTGCGCCGACGCGCTCGCGATGGGAGAGGCGGTCTCCAGGACGGGCCTTCCCACCGCGTTCCCGGCGGAGCCGCTCCACTCGTTGCCGGCCGGCCCCGTGGCCGCGATGCGCAACAGGGACGAGGGCGGCGGTGCCCGGCAGGCGCTGCTGACCCGTGACCACGAGGTCTGGATCCTTTCGGTGTCGCTGGACGCCGACCCGCCGGAGGGCACCGACCAGGCGGAGGGCGCCGACGCGTGGCGGCGGCTGCACGGCAGGTGGCGGTCCGCTGTCGGCCGGCTGCCCGACGACTTCCTGGGCGCGGTGTACCTCCACTGGGCCGAGGCCCGTGACACCGACCCCGGCAGGCTCCGGGAGGCCGTGCGCACGGCGGCGCCCGACGTGCCGTCCGCCACCGGATGGCACGAGCAGGACACGGTGACGTCGGCCGGGTGGAGGCTGTGGGAGATCTCGCCGCGGGTCGACACCCGCGCCGAACGGCATCTGCTGGCCGTCGCGCCCGCCGGCCGCAAGGCGGCTCTCAGCAGGTCGATCTGGATGGTGGGCGGCCCGGTTCCGGCCCCGGTCGTCCGGTACCTCCTCCACGCCGCGAAGGTGCGCTACCAGCTGAGGGTCTGGGACGGAGGCCGCGATCTCGCGCGGATCCGGCGGCGCGCCGAGCGGACCCTGAACGACGTCCTGCCGCTGGTCACCGAGGCGGCCGACGGCACCCGCCCCGCCGCGGACGACGACGCCCGCCTCACCGCGGCCGACCGGCGGCTGATCTCGTTGCAGGCCGACGAGGCCGGGCTGGCCGAAGCCCTCGCCGGGCTGCGCACCATGCGCCGCAGCGTGCAGATCGCGGCCGCCAACATGGCCACCTGGGCGGAGGTCTCAGGGCACGCCGCGCAACCGTACGGTCCGTTCCACGACGACCAGGGCCTGTCGGCGTGGCTGGTCCAGCGTCTCGACGACGACGAGTCCTACCTCACCGCCGCCCGGGACCGCGTGCACGAGGTCGGCGCCATCGCCGACCGGTTGCTGCGGAGGCGGCTCCATGAACGCGACGAGGCGGGACGGCGGCGGCACGAGATGTTCGGTCTCCTGCAGACCGCCGTGATCAGCAGCCTGCTGATGGCCCTGGCGGCGATCCAGTCCCTCGGGTTCAAGGTGCCGGTGCCGGGGCCGGTCAAACCCCCGATCGTCCTCCTGCTCGGCGGCATCGTCCTGGCCGCCTCGGCCGTCAGCGCGCGGCTGGCGTTCCCGGGGCACGGCCGCGCGGCGGGCCTGCTGGAACGCACTGGAACCGGTCTGATGCTGGCGGCCCTGGCCTGGCTGGTGCTGGCCTGGCTGTCGCCGGCGCTGCTCGGCGGGCTGGCCTCCCCGGCCGCGACGTGGCCGACCGCGGGGGCGGGATTCGTCATCGGCGCGGCCCTCCACGCCTACCTGCGCCGCCGGTCACCCTCCGGCGTCGTCTAGCAGCTCCCGGATCCTTCGGGCCTCGCTGGGACGGTCGATCTCGTCCAGCAGGGTGACCAGCTCCTCACCGAGTTCCCGCAGGTGCGGGTCCGTGAGGGGCCCGCCGGAGGTGGTGTGCCGCAGAGCGCCGAGGCCCTTCTCCGCCTCGGCACCACCCGAGTCGAACCGGCCGAGGCCCAGGTGCAGACGCGCCATCCGCCAGTGGCGCACGGCCTTCTCCACGGGGCCCCGGGCGGTGCGCCCCGCGAGCCGGTTCAGTTCCGGCGACACCGCGCGGACCAGCTCGTCGAGCCGGCCCAGGAGTTCGTCGCACTCGACCACGGCGGGCAGCACCTGCTCGTTCCGCAGGACCTGGATCCTCTTCCACTTCCGCCCGGCGATCACGGCGCTCACCCGGAACTCGCCGAAGCCGAACTTCAGCATCCCCTTCGGATCCACGTTGAGGGCCCGTTCCAGCAGTCCGCCGAGAGGGGACTGCTGGATCCGCGCCGCCTCGGGCCCGATGGGCTCAAGGTCGAACCGGCCTTCGATCCGGGCCTCGTCGGCCGTGCCGTACGGGGCGATGGTTCCGTGGAGGCGCGGCGGGGACACGGTCACCGATCCCGTCCACCAGAGGGCGCCGACCTGAACGTTCAGGCGGAACCACTCGTCCGGGCCGATCAGAGCAAGAGGATCGCCAGCACCGCCAGCGCGATCACCAGCGTGAGGCTCCCCGCCGCGATGATCGGCACGGGTCTCGGCGGGGCGCTCCGCCGTGGCGGGGCCGCCACGGCTCCCGGGACTTTTCCCAGCTCCACCACCCCGCCGATCTCCCCGTCCGCGAGCAGGATCGCGGTGTGACCGGGCAGCTCCGCCGCGGCGCGTCCGGCACCGGTGACGCTCGTCAGGGAGTGGGAGACGAACGCGTGCCCCTCGCGCCCTTCCGCCAGCGCCGCGACCCGGGCCAGGAACGCCGCGCGGGCGCCGGGATCGCCGAGCGGAGCCGCCCACGACCCCTCGCGGTCGGCGCCCTTCCCGTCCGGCTTCGTCTCCCACCCGGGCGCGGTGAGCAGGCGCTCCAGCAGGCCGCCGACCTCGGAGCCGTCCGCGTCGCCGGACAGGACCGCCTCGACCCTCCCGATGGGGAGCATCTCGTCCAGTTCCTTGCCGAGCCGCTCACGTCCGGCGGGGTCGAGCGCGGTGGCCGCCAGCCGCCCGGCCAGCGCAGGGTCCGCCTCCAGCGCGTCCACGACCAGGGTGTGCCGGATGCGGGTTCCGAGCACGTCGCGCCGGGACGAGGGCAACCCGCTGACCAGCATCCCCAGCGAGCCCTTCGCGCTCCTGGCGAGCACGGCCGGCTCCTCCAGGACGACCAGTTCGCGACCGCCGGGGGACCACCACGGGTCGGCCGGCGACGCGCCGACGAAGGCGTAGTCGAGGTCGCGCGGGATCCCGCGCGTCATCAGGTAGGGCCGCACCGGCTACCACACCTCCACGCGGTCGTCGGACGGCGACGCGACCAGCTTCTCGACGGCCTCGCGAAGCTGCTCCCGCTGCCGCTGCGCCCGCGCGATCTCCTGCTGGGTCCGCTGGCGCCCGGCCCGGTTCTCCCACACCTCGTTGCCGAGGTAGTAGCTGAGCGTGTTCAGGAACCCGCCCTTGGGCGCGGCCTTGCGCTCCAGCAGCCTGGTGTAGGCGCTGAGGCTCGCGTCGATGCTCTCGGTGGTCCGCCCGATCTCGGTGTCCAGGATGGCGCGGCACAGCTCCTGCATGATCGTCCCGGCGGCCTTCACGCTGATCGTCGGCGGACGCCCCCGGAACCGGTAGTGCCCGCGGAAGTCCAGCCCGCCGGACCCGAGCCGCAGCCATTCGGCCTCCATCAGCTCGACGCAGCCGTAGGTGTCGATCGGGGCGTAGACGACGTGGACCATCCGGTCCTTGCATTCGGCGGCGACGATCCGCAGGACCTCCTTGTACTTCTCGCGCACCAGCTTGCGCAGCCTGCCGGCCTCCTGCCCGGCGCCGCCGTTGTCGGAGAAGTACTTCTCGCACTTGAGCGGCGCCAGCAGCAGCACCGCCGGCTCCGCGGGGTGCTGGTTGCGGATCTTGGCCCACCGTTCGGCGACGGCCTCGACGTCCACCAGGCCGAGCAGCTCCGGGACGGCGGCACGCTGCGCCGGCGTCGACGCCTCCATCAGCACCGCCGCGTCGATCGGGAGCAGCAGCATGATGCTGTCCTTGATGTGGGCCTCGCAGCTCGGCCACTCCTTCCCCGCCTCGGGCGAGCGGGCGCGCATGTCCGGATCCAGCCACCCGCCGGGGTAGTCGAGGATGCGGAACGGGATCTCCAGCCCGACGTCGCCGTCGGCCTGGAGCTTGATCTCGTAGACGGACATGGCCTGGGTCCCGCCGAGCGCGGCCGCGTCGAACTCGCCGGCCTCGATCGCGCTGCGGAGGTGACCCTTCTGCCGGCGGACCCGGCTCGCCGTCGCCTCGTCCAGCGCGACGCTGACCGGCGTGCCCGCGAGAAGCTCGGCGGTGTCCGCCAGGATCGCCGTCAGCAGCGTCGTCTTGCCGACCCGGGACGGCCCGACGACCGCGGCCTTGAACGGTTCGCTCATCCCTGTGTCCCCCCGTGCGTGATGGTCGCCGTCCCGTGCGTGGTGGTCACCGCTTGCGTGGAGGTCGCCGGGTCGCGCAGCGTCTGCCTGAGCCGCGTCAGCGCGACCCGGACGCGCTGGACCCGGGCGGTGGCGGTGGCGGCCCCGGCGGCGTGCTCGTCCCAGAGCTGATCGCGGAACGCCTCGGCGATCCGCCGGAACTCGGTCTCGGAGGCGGCGGAGCGGATGAAGGTGTCCTCGAACTGCTCCCCGTAGGCGTGCAGGACCGCCGCGCTGACGTTGGGCTCGCCCGCGAGGACCTTGCCGGCGTCGTAGGCGGCTTGCCGGGCGAGCTGGGAGACCGCGACGAACAGCTCCGCCGCGCCCTCCGGGGTCCGCGGCACGGCCAGCATCGCGGCCAGCTCGGCGGCGTCGCCGCGTGACTGCGGCAGCAGGACCTCCAGCGCCCGGCGCACCTTGGGCAGGACCCGGGTGCGGTAGTCGAGCCGGACGTCCAGCACCAGGTCCAGCGACTCCCCGAGGACGGGGCAGGGCTCCGGCGACTCCCGGAACCGTTCGGCCAGGCCCTGCAGCGCGCGCTGCGGATCGTCGCCCTCCAGCAACCGGCCGAGCCGGGGCCCGAGCGCGTCGATCAGCTCGCCCCAGAACCGCTCGCGGCGCCGCGCCAGCAGGTCGTCGATCGCGCTGAACCTGCGGGAGACCTCCACCCGGATGCCGTTCAGGGCGCCCTCGGCGAAGGACGCGCTCGACTTGTGCAGGCGCATCTGCCCGAGCGCCCTGCCCGTCCACGCCTCCTCGCCCTCGCCGAACCCGTCGAGGATCCAGGCGCGGACGTCGTCGGCGACCTCCGTGACCCGGGCATGGAACTCCTCGTCCTCATACCCCTCGTCGGCGCGCCTGCGCAGCTCGTCCACCCATGCCTGAAGCGACTCGGCCACCTCCAGGCGCAGCGCCTCCGCGCGGGCGATCAGCTCCTCGGTGGCCGTCGGCGTCATGATCGACCGCAGCCGCGCCAGCGCGTCCTCCACGGCGGCGAGGACGTCCCGCCGCGCCGCCGCGCCGACCTCCAGCGCCCGGCCGATGGAGGCGGCGTCCATCCGCGGCAGGGCGGTCGCCAGATGGTCGAGCACCCCGGCGAGCACCCGGGTCCGGACCTCGGCGCGGTCCGCCCCGTCCACGTTGATCACGTTGTGGAAGCGGCCCTGGACGCCCTCGTTCAGCCGCTTGTCGATGTCGGCGTTGAGCGCGTCGATGTTGACCTGGTCGCAGCCGCCGGTGTTAACGACGATCGCCATGAAGTCGCGGACCGCGACGGCCCCGCCCGCGCGCCTGACCAGTTCCAGGGCCTGAGCGTCCTCGACCGACCAGAGGGCGCCCGTGTCGGTCGGGCGCTTGACCATCAGGACGAAGTCGACCTCGTTCTCCAGGCCCGCCAGATGGTGCTCCTCGGCGTGCGGGACGAGCTCTCCCAGCCCCGGCAGATCCACCAGGCCGAGCGCGACCACGTCCTCGATCGGGAACGGGCAGTGGATCAGGACGTCCCGCACCGCGAGGTAGCGGCGATCCGGCGCGGCGCCGGACCCGTCGTCCGGCGGCGGGTAGGAGACCCAGCCGCGCAGGTCGGCGAGGTCGGCCTGCCGCACGCCCCCGGTGAGGTGGCCGCGGAAGGTGCCCAGGGATTCGCGCATCTCGCGGAGCCGGGCGAGCATCGGGGCGAACTGCGGGTGG
The DNA here is from genome assembly GCF_005889715.1 of Actinomadura soli. GTDB lineage: Bacteria > Actinomycetota > Actinomycetes > Streptosporangiales > Streptosporangiaceae > Spirillospora > Spirillospora soli. Next base: position 43,087 of record NZ_VCKW01000006.1, on the reverse strand, counting down.
CCGCGCAGGCCGTTCTCCCGCGATTCGTCCGGCATCCCGTTTTCCGTGCCGTCCCCTACCAGATGGGCGGCGAATTCGTCCAGTGACCGCGGTCCCGAGGACAATCCCAGAACGGCGTGATAAGGGCCCAGCACCTCATCGCAGAAGGATTGTTCGGAATGCATGGTCAGCTGTGCGTCGGCGCGTGAAACCGAGTGGTGAATACGGCTGCGGACGGCGGTCACCGGCTGGCCGCGGCCCGTCGGAATCTGCTCGTCGGACAGGCCCGAAAGTGATTGCAGCAGCGTGCTCTTACCGTTGCGGGCACGGCCGCTGACGCCGATGTTCACCGTGCGGCGCCCGACCTTCGCACGCACGGCCGTCAAGGCGCCCAGCGCCCCGGCGGCCTGGGCGCTCAGGGCCGCGACGTCCATACCGGCGAGCGCGTCGGCCGCGGCCTGCCCCTCCTCGGCGGCTTCGCATTCCCGGATCGTCGCGGCCAGATCGTCCAGCATCCGCAGGACGCGTTCCCACTGCGAGATCTCCCGCTCGATGACCGGTACCTGCGCGCGCCTTGCCTCGATAACCGCATTAATGCGGTCGCCGACACCGTGCAAAGGTGCCTTCCCCTCCCCCGCCGGCCCGCCATCCGGACCCCGTTCGCGGCAAGTGTAAGTATGTCCCGGTCGGTCCGCGCCGATGACTTTTGACAAAATGGCCCGCTGTCACGATCCGGCCATGATCAACCAGTCCTCGCCGGCGAGGGCGCCCCCGTCCGCCGAGGCACCGGGCGAACGGGCGGGCCCATCGCCGGAGAAGTCATGGCCGACTTCGGTCGTCGCACTGCGCTTACTGACATATCGCGCGATCTTCCGATAAAAGTTTAGCTGGGTGTGCTCCTGCGGGACGGTCGAATCGCGATCATGGCGAAGGCGGGGGCGTAGTGGACATCTTTCGGGACGCCCGCTCACCCTGCGCGGACACCGGCGTGACGCGACCGCGAGAGCACGGTCTGCGGCCGCCGCACCGGCTGCCCGTACGGGGAGGGCAGTGACATCAGCGCTTACGACGCCGTGCTCATCGTGCCCGGCATCATGGGGTCCGAGCTCGTCGAGGACGAGAGCGGCAAGCAGCTCTGGGGCCTGCGGGATCCGCGCTGGTACGTCCAGGCGTGGACATCGGGGCGCTCGCTCGCCCGGCTCCGCCTGACCGACGAGGAGCGGGCGGGCCGCTACGGCCGCATCCGGCCGGGCGGCCTGCTGCGGTTCCCCGCCTTCGCGCCGCTGCTGCGCGGTTTCGAGCCCTACACCGACCTGGTCACCGGCCTGCGCAAGGTCTGCGCCGACCCGGCGGCGGTCGCGACGTTCCCGTACGACTGGCGGCTTCCGGTGGCGTACAACGCCGGCCTGCTCGCCAAGGCGGCGGACCGGCATCTGACCGGCTGGCGGGCGCATCCGGCCTGCGAAGCCGCCCGCCGGGCGAGTGCCGACCAGGGTCCCGCGCGGCTTGTCGTCGTCGCGCATTCGATGGGCGGCCTCCTCGCCCGGCAGCTCGGCCTGATCTCCGGCGCGGCCGACGACGTGCGCGCCACCGTGACGTTCGGCACGCCGTTCTCCGGTGCCCCGAAGGCGGCGCTGCTGCTGGCGGCGGGACGCGGCTCGCCGGCGCTGCCCGCGCGCCGGCTGCGTGAGCTGGCGGTCACCCTGCCCGGCGTCTACGACCTCCTGCCGACGTACCGGTGCGTCGACACCGGCGCCGACGCGCGGGCGCTGACCGCCTCGGACATCACCGGGATGGACGCGGACCCCGGCCTGTGGCAGGACTCGGCGCGCGACGCGGCGGACCGCGAGCAGGTCCTGCCGTCCGGCCACGTCCGGGTGGTGGGCACCGACCAGCCCACCGTCCAGGCGGTCACCCTGAAGGACGGCGTAGTGGCCGGGCACCGGTATACGTGCCGGCCGTCGGCGGACGGCGGCGTCGAGCGCGCCGACCGGAGGGGGGACGGCACGGTCCCCCGCGACTCCGCCTGGATCCGCGACAGCACGGGGCAGCCGCTCGCGCAGACCCACGGGGCGATGGCCCGCTGCGCGGAGGCGCTGGTGGTGGCGTCCGACGTCCTCGCCGACCGGGACACCGGGCCGTGGCAGGGCGAGACCCGGCTCGGCCTCGACGTGCCGGACGTCGTCCCGGCCGGCGAGCCGATCCCCTTCACCGTCACCGGGGCCGGCCATCCCGCGCGGGTCACGTGCCGGGTGACCGACGCGGAGACCGGCCGCCAGGCGGCGGCGCCGAAGCTGGAGCGGAGCGGCGACGGCCACCGGGCCGTCATCGGCGGGCGGCGACCCGGGCTGTACCGGCTCCGGGTGGCGGGAGGCGGCGCCAGCCCGGTGACGCAGCTCTTCCTGGTGAGCGGCGGCTGAGGCCGTGCCAGCCGCGATCGACGGGGCCGTGCCGCCGCCGGAGCTCGAGCTGTTCCCCATGGCGATCGGCCGGTACCAGGACCCTGACCTGCCCGACCTGCCGGTGGACGCCGAGGTCGGCCGGGTGCTGGAGTTGCTCGCGGACTTCGAGCCGGTGCACCGCCGCTGGCCCGGCAGGCTCGACCAGCGGGACGCGAACGCCGTCCAGCGGCGCCTGCTGACCTGGGCGCGCCCCGAGCGCCCTGGCGATTCGGTGCTGTACTGGGCCGGTCACGGCTGGTCCGACGACACCTCGGCCGCCCTCGCCCACTCGGCCAGCCCGCCCGAGGTCGGGGCCTTCGGCGTGAGCCCGGAGCAGCTCGCCGACGCCGTGATCAGCCGGCAGCTCACCGCGGACGGCGCCTGGGCGATCGTGGTGATCGACGCGTGCCGGTCGGCGCGCTTCGCCGAGCTGATGGCCGGCGCGATGCACCGCTCCGTCGACCGGGTGGCGCGCGTCCTGCTCGTCGGGGTCTCGGCGGACGGCGCGACCGCGCTCGGCCGGTTCAGCGAGGCGCTGAGGTGCCTGCTGCGCGGCACGTACAAGGACCGGGCCGAGATCACCTTCTACGAGATCTGCAAGGATCTGGCCGCGCTGCTGCCCGGCGGCTTCGTCGAGCTGTTCCAGCCCGGCGACGCGGCGCTGGTCCGGGCCGCTCCGCCGCCGGCGTCGCTGTCCGGCCCGCTGGACAGCATCCGCTACCTGGAGGACGCGCTCACCCAGCTCAGCACCGACGAGCGCAGGCATTTCCTGTCCAAGGCGCAGAGCGCGGAAGAGGGCGAGATCTCCTGGTTCTTCGAGGGCCGCCAGGACGAGTGCGCGGAGGTGGTGAGCTGGATCTCCCGGCACGGGCACGGCGTCATGGTGGTGACCGGGCCCGCCGGCATCGGCAAGTCGGCGCTGCTCGGCACCCTCCTGATCCACTCCCTGCCGGACGTGCGGGAGGCGTTGCTGCGGCGCGGGCTGATCGATCCGCTGCCCGCGCCGTCCGCGCCCGCCGACGGCGCCTTCGACCACGCGCTGCACCTGTCCGGGCTGTCCATCCGCGAGACGGTCGGGCGGATCGCCGAGGGAGCCGGGTGCGGGCCCCCGCCGAGCGCCGGCGACCCCCTGCTCGGGCTCGCGAACGACCTCGACTGGCTGCACGCGGAGCTGCTCCGCCGGGACGCGCCGTACACGCTGCTCGCCGACGCCCTGGACGAGGCCGTCGACCCGCTCGACACGGCGCGGGCGCTCGCCCGGCTCGCCGCCGGCACCAGCCTGCGGATCGTCCTCGGCACCCGGCCGTCGACGGCGGAGACACCGGACCACCCGGCCACGGACGACAACCTCCTGAAGGCCCTGGCGGTGGGCGGGACGGCGACGACCGTCCGGGCGCTGCGGCCGGACCCGACCGCGATGCGCCGCTACGTCTCGCGCCGGCTGCGCGAGGCGCGCGACCACCCGGGCGAGCACCGGACCCCGATCAGCGACTACCCGCCGCGCGACGAGTGGATCGCCGCCGCCGCCGACGCGATCGCCGAGCGCAACGAGCGGTTCCTGTTCGCCCGGCTGGCGGTGCACGAGCTGATCCACAATCCCTCGCTGCTGGACCCGGGACGTGCCCACACGCTGGGCCGGCTGCTGTCGGGCACCCACCGGGACCTGTTCTCGGCCGTCGTCGCCCGGCTGGGCCGGCAGCATGACGCCTTCGTGCCCCTGATCCAGGCGCTGGCGCAGGCCAAGGGGCGCGGGCTGCCGATCGAGGACGACGTGTGGGGCATCGCCGCCGGGGCACTGCTCCCGGCGGCCGGGGACGGGACCGGCCCGCCGGTGGACCGCGCGGTGATCCAGGACCTGATCGATCGGGCACCGGCCTACATCACCGTCACCAGCGAGGCCGGCCAGACGGTGTACCGGCTCGCCCACCGCACGTTCGTGGAGCACTTCCTGGCGCCGTCCGTCCCCGCCCACGAGTACCGGGAGCGGTGCCGCGCGACGGCGGCGGCACTGCTGCGCGCCGCGGGCCGGGCGTCCCCGATCGATTCGAGCTACCTGCGCCGCTACCTGTCCGCGCACATCGCCGAGGCCGACCTGTGGGACGAGCTCGGCGGCCGGCGGGCCGTGCTCGACAGCCTCGATCCCAACGCGATGGCCGGCGACATCGCGACCTCCCTGTTCGGACGCCGCCCGATTCCGCCGCGGCTCGCGGCGGTGCTGTCGGCCCGGGCCCGGCTGGTCGACGCCGACCCGGGCGACCGGGCCGGGCTCCGGCACCTGTCGATGCTGACCCATGATCCGGCCCACCACGTCCAGGAGCCGACCGCGACCTGGGGGGTGGCGGGCGCGGCGCTGCCGCCCGAGCAGCCGCACCTGGTCATCTCGGGCCATGACGGCGGCGCCAACGCGGTCTGCACGGCGCGGGGCCAGGACGGGCGCGAGCTGCTCGTCTCCGTCGGGGACGACGGGACGGTCCGGCTGTGGGACCCGTTCACGGCCGCGCCCATCGGGGATCCGATGACCGGGCACGACGGCGCCGTCGAGGACGTGTGCGCGGTCGGGGGGCAGCTGGCGACGGTGGGCGACGACGCGACGGTCCGGCTCTGGGATCCGGTGACCGCGCAGCCCGTGGGCCGTCCCATGACCGGCCACGAGGGAACGATCTGGGAGGTCTGCGCCATACCGGTCGCCGGGTCCGGTCACCTGCTCGTGACCGCCGGGAGCGACGGGACGGTGCGGGTGTGGGATCCGCGCACGTCCTCCCCGGTCGGCGATCCGATGACCGGGCACGAGGGGCCCGTCTTCAGCGTGTGCCCGCTCTGGCTGGACGAGGGCGCCGCCGCGCCGTTGATCGTGTCCGGGGCCGAGGACGGGACCGTCCGGCTGTGGGATCCGCTCACCGGCCGGCAGACCGCCCCGCCCATGAGCGGCGACGGCGGCCCGGTCTGGGAGGTGCGGGTGGTGCGCGCCCCCGACAGGCGAACCCTGATCGCGGCCATGGGCGTCGACGGAATCGTCCGGCTGTGGGATCCGCGCCGCCGGGAACCGGTCGGCTCGCCGCTGCCGGGGCACGCGGGCCCGATCTGGCGCGGGTGCGCCCTGCCCGGTCCGGGCGGCGACCAGCTCGTCACCGTGGGCGGGGACGGGGTCGTCGTGCTCTGGGACCTCATGGCCGACGACGCCCCGGTCACCTGGCCGCTGTACGGGCACGCGGGCACGGTGTGGGGCGTGTGCGGGCTGACCGGGGACCTGTCCGGCGCCCGGCTGCTGGCGACCGCGGGCGCCGACGGGACCCTCCGGATCTGGGACGTCTCACCGGGCGCGCTGGCGCCGGAACCACCGGCCACCGGTCCGGTCCCGGTGACCAGGGCGGCGTTCCTGACGGGCGCCGGCCCGCGGCCGATCATCGCCGCCACCCGGACCGACGGCTCGGTCCGGCGCTGGGACCCGGTGACCGGGCTGCCGGTCGGCGCGCCGCTGGCCGGCCACGTGGGCCCGGTCTGGTCGGTGTGCGCCGTGAGCCCGCCCGACGGTCCGGCCCTCATCGTGACCACCGGGAACGACGGGACCGTCCGCCGGTGGGACCCGGAGACGGGGGCACAGGCCGGGCCGCCCATGACGGGCCATGCGGGCCCGGTCTGGTCGTCCTGCCGCGTGCCGCTGCCCGGCGGTCGCGAAGGTCTCGTCACGACCGGGAGCGACGGGACCGTCCGGCTGTGGGACCCGGCCGTCCCGGGGCAGGCCGCCACCGTGCTGTCGCAGGACGCCGGCAACGTCTACGCCGCGTGCGTGGCGGACGGCGACGACGGTGTGACGGTGTTCAGCGCCTCGGCGAGCGGTGTCCTGCGGTACTGGAGACCCGGGGCCGCGGCCATGACGGACCTGACGTCGAGCACGAATCCCGGCGCGGTGATGGCGATGTGCGTCGTACCCCGTCCCGGCGGCGGCGTGTGGCTGGCCACCGCGTCCGACGACGGGACCGCGCGGGTGTGGGACCCGGAGACCGGGAGCGAGGCCGGGCCGCCGGTGGTCACCCAGAGCGGTTCGCTGTGGGACATCTGCTTCGTGCCCGGCGGGGACGGCAGGCTGGCGACGATCGGCGACGACGGCTGCGTGCGGCTCTGGGAGCCGGACACCGGGCGCCCGGCCGGGCCGCCGCTGTCCGGCCACGCCGGGACGGGCTGGGGAATCTGCACTCTGCCGCCCGGCCCGGTGCCGGGCGGGGCGGCCCACGTGGCGTCCGCGGGCCAGGACGGCCTCGTCCGCGTCTGGGATCCGTCCACCTCCCGGTTGCGCGGCGCCCCGCTGGACGACAGTCCCCTGAGCGTCGGGGTCGTCCGGCCGATGGCGGGCGATGCCGGGCCCGCCTGCCTGCTGGTCTCCCGCGACGGCGTGCTCAGCACATGGCGCCCGGACGCGCCGCGGTGGCGGCCGGTGTGGCGGGACGGCCACGCGGTGACCGTGTGCGTCCCGGATCCCGGCGGCTGCGTCGTGGTGATCGGCTGTGCCGACGGGACGCTGCACGCCGTCGACCTGCGGGCCGCCGATCCGCATGGGGCAGAGCCCCGGCGCCCGGCACCCGTGCACCCGCCGGTACTGGCTGAAGCGCCCGTCCTGGCCTTGGCCGCCGTGCCGGACCAGGACGCCATCGCGGTGGGCTACGGCGACGGCACGGTCGGGCGGTGGGACGTCCGGACGGGCCGCTGGAGAGTGCCGCCGGCGCGGGTGCAGGACGGCCCGGTGCAGTCGCTGTGCGTCGTGCGGACGTCACGGACGTCGCTGCTGGCCTGCGGCGGTCAGGACGGCCGGGTGACGCTCGTGGACCTGGCCGACGGGTCCGCGTCCGGCACGCTGCCGGCCGCGCCCGGCACCTGGATCTGGTCGCTGTGCTCGGTACCGGTGCAGGGCGGCCCCGACCTGCTGGCCGCGGCCGGGTCGGACCATCTCGTGCGGCTGTGGGACCCGGCGTCCGGCCGCCCCGCCGGCGCGCCGCTGTCCGGCCACGCCGGCCAGGTGCGCGCGGTGGCCGTGGTCACCCGCCAGGACGGCGCGGCCCTGCTGGCGTCGGGCGGCATGGACGGCACGGTGTGCCTGTGGCACCCGGAGTCGCGGCTGCTCGTCCGGGCCCTGCCGATCGGGCTGCCGGTGTGCGACCTCGCCGACGGCCTCGGTGACCCGGCGTCCCGGCTGCGCACCGGCGGCGGAGCGACGCTGGCGGTCGGGACGACCAGGGGGATCATCGCGATCGACCTCAGCGCCACATTGTTCACGACAGGCCATTAATGGGTGAGATATGCGAATTGTATTCGTGCACGCACCGTACGCGGCCCGTGAGGTTCCGGGCCGGGACCTTTACTGGGAAAGGCTCGACGACCGCTACTATCCGGCTCACCCGCGGGCGCGCCGGATGCGGCGGGTGATGTGGGAGCTGCCCCACTGGATTCCCTGGCTGGCCGGGGTCGTCGCGACGGACGGGACATTCGAGACCGCGACGCTGAACCTGTACGTCGACGGCTCGGTCACCGACGGAATCGACGAGGAACTCGTCCGCCGGGAGGTGTCGCGCTGTCCCGGCGATGTCTACCTGTTCTCGCCCATGACCGTGAACCTGCCGCAGGCATTGCGCGTGGCCGAGATCGTCAAGGAGGAATATCCGCGCGCCCGGACCGTCTTCGGCGGCATCGTCGCCACCCCGTTGAGGGCCGAACTCGCCCGGCACCGGTCGGTCGACGTCGTGGTCCACGGGCCGGGCGAGGAGGCGCTGATGGGCCTGCTCACCGCCTTCGCCTCCGGCGCCGACTGGACCGGAACGGGCAATCTCGCGTTCGACGCGGGCGCCGGCCGCGTCCATGTCACACCGGCCCGCCATGACCGGACGCCGCTGTCCTCGCTGCCCTTTCCCAAGGTCGACGTCTTCGATCCGTCGGTCGGCGGCGAAATACGCTACATCAGGCAGAACTACGCGCTGGGCTGCCCTTTCCGGTGCGATTTCTGCACGATACAGACGATCGGGCGCCGTCCGCAGTACGCCTTGCCCGACCGGGTCTTCGCCGAGATCGACGCCTACCGGGACCGATATGGCGCGCATCACTCCGTCTATTTCGGCGACGAGACGTTCACCTTGAACACCGACCGGACCCTCGACATCTGCGCGCTCCTCGCCCGGCGGGGCGACGTCCACTTCGACTGCCAGACCCGGCTGAACTGCCTGAACGACGTGAGGCTGCCGAGCGCCCTGTACGCGGCGGGCTGCCGATGGCTCGAGGTCGGGCTGGAATCGCTGAACCAGGCGACGCAGGACTCGATGAAGCAGTGGACGCGGCTCGGCGCCTTACGGGAGATCCTGCGACGGCTGCGCGATGCCGGGCTGCTCGTCTGCACGTACACGATCATCGGGCTGCCGGTGGAGAGCCGCGATGACATGTGCCGAACGGTCGACCAGGTGGCCGCGCTCATCGATGAGGGGCTGCTGACCGCGTCGTACGTCTCGGTGTTCGTGCCCTATCCGGGCACCTCGTACTTCGCCGCGCCGGAACGGCACGGCATGCGGCTCCACCATCGCGAATTCGACCGTTACCACGAGGAGCTTCCGCCGGTCTTCGACACCCCGCTGGCCACCCCGGACGAGGTCTACTCGGTCTACCTGGACGCGCTGCGGAAATTCGGCGGCGCGATGGAATCCGGCGCGCTGAACGCCGAAGTCAGTTGAGCGGGTGGTGCACCCATACGCAGGGCTCACAGTAGACGGCATAGTCGTGGACCAGATCGCAATGGACCGGCACAAGCGCGTCGGGGACGTAGACCGGACCCGCGGTGTCGAAGGGAAGACCGGTCCACGAACGCCACTCGGCCAATTCCCCGCTGATGGTCATCGCGTGCCGCGAGAATCCGACGATACGGCCGCCGGCCCGCACGTGGGTCCGCAGCCACGGATCGACCGGCAGCCCGTCGTCGCGGGACAGGGCCGCGTACTGCTCGATGGGCATGTCCGGCTGATGGAACTTCGCGTTGGGGCGCACCGGGGCGACCAGGCTGCTGTACCCGAGCCGCATGGCGTTGCCGCGCATCTCCGCCAGCATCACGGCCGCCAGGCCCGTGCCGCGCAGGTCGCGGCGGATCGAGATCTCCAGGGCCGACACCAGGTTGCCCTTCCGTCCCGCCAGCCGATCATGAGTGGCGGCGAGGATGACCTCGTCCCAGGCGCCGGCGGGGAGCCGCTCGTCGGGATCATGCGCCCAGCTGAACGGCACGCTGAACGCCTTGGCCACCAGCCGGTCGGGCGCGGCCCGGTCGAAGGCCAGCTGCACGAATTCGGGGAAGGCCGTAATGGCGTCGGCGTAGTACAGGTCACCGACCTTGTCCTGGTTGATAAAGGCGGGCCAGTCATCGAATTCGTTGACGGAATCCGCCAGGTCGGGACGCTGGGCCACGGTGACGACCAGCAAGTCCACCTCGGCCCTCCACGCTCTCTCACCATGGCGTCAGCCGGTTTCAGCCCCCAGAACACGACGTATCCTACCCGGCCCCTCCGTCCCGCCCCGCCCTGCGGACGAGCACTCTCACGAGACCCGCGCGCACGTCGGCGGCTGGCGCGTGAATCATGCCGAATCTGATTCATCCCTTGCATCAGAGCCTGTAGAGCCAGTACATCAGTGTATAGCCGGGTGCGGCGCGGTCCGCGGGGCCCGATCCAGGTCCGCTTGATTCACCACGATTCACACTGAAGGAGAGACCGGCGCGTGCCTGATGAGGAGAAGCTGCTCGCGAACCGGTGGCGGCTGGCGCGCGAGTTGCGGAGGCTCCGCGAGCAGGCCGACCTGTCCGGACGGCGGCTCGCGGAACGCGTCGGCATCAGCCAGTCGAAGGTGTCACGGATCGAGTCCTGCGCGACGATCCCGACCCACGCCGAAGTGGCTGCGTGGGCAGCCGCCACCGGCCTGTCCGCGACCGCGGCCGAGAAGCTGGGGACGCTCGTCGACCCGGCCTACACCGAGATCCACCCCTGGAGCAGCGCGCTCCCGGAACGTGTCCATCTCCAGCACGACATCCAGGAGATCGAGAACGCGACCGGCGTCAAACTCGTCTACGAGCCGTCGATCGTCCCCGGGCTGCTCCAGATCGCAGAGTACGCACGGCGCGTGTTCGCGCAGTTCGAGCCGGCCTATCCGGCGCTTGACGTGCCGGCGGCCGTCGCGGGCCGGCTCGACCGCCAGGTCGCGCTCTTCGATCCGTCCCGCCGGTTCGAGTTCGTGGTGACCGAGGCGGCGCTGCGCTTCCGGATCACGCCCGTCGACGTCATGCTCGCCCAGCTCGACCGCATCGACTCGCTGAGCACCCTGGAGAACGTGTCGATCGGGCTCATCCCGCAGTCCGCCCCGGCCCTCACCCACGTGCCGCACGGTTTCGTCATCTTCGAACCGGCGGACGAAGAGGGCGGCACGCTGGTCATGGTCGAGACCGTGCACGCCAACCTGACCGTCGCCGACCCGGGCGAGGTCGCGCTCTACAAGCGGCAGTGGTCGCGTCTCAAGGAGTCGGCCACGTTCGGCGGCTCCGCCAACGCGCTGCTCCGCGACATCGCCGCCGAGCTGAAGGCGCTGCCGCCGGAGAGCGTCCCATGAGGCCGGAGCGGGTCCGGGCACCCGGCGGCAGGCCATCCGCCGGGTGCCCGGGCCTGGACGCCCGCGCCGGTCAGCCCGTCAGCCACCGGACGAACCGCACGACCGGCTCGACCAGGAGCCGGACCGTGATGTCCGACCCGGTGGTGAGCAGGAGCCGCGGCCACGACCCGCCCCGCACGCGCCGCCGGAACTGCGCGTACTCCTTCCGGCTGAACACCAGCCCCGGCTGGTACGGGTTCTTGCTGTCCCTGATGACCACGGTGCCGGCGATCTTCTCGACGATCACGCAGCCGCCTCCGCCGTTGCACCGGAAGTTCGTCTCCGGCCAGTTGTCGCTCTCGAACATTTCCGATCCTTCCCTCGTCCCCGCGCCTTCGCGCGATGGGACGACCTTCGGTCAGGCCGGTGCGCGCGGAGTCCGCCCCCGGTTCGCCCTCGGTGCGTTTGGAGTACGGTGATCAACTTCGAGATTCTCGGCCGTGTCACGGCCTCGCGGGGTGATTGGGTCGCGAGCCTCACCCGCCAGCAGCAGCACCTTCTCTCCGTCCTCGTCCTGGCGGGCGGCGGCCCCGTCGACCGCCCGAGCCTGGAGACGGCGCTCTGGGACGAGCAGCTCCACTCCCCCGAGGGGGGCGTGAAGCGGGTGGTCTCCGAACTCCGCGCGCGGCTGGAGCCGGCCTACCGTGACGCCGGCGACCCGATCCCCGGTGCGAGCGACACCTACCGGCTCCGCCTCGCGAGCGACCAGGCCGACGTCCTGAGGTTCCGGGCCAAGCTGGCCGAGGCCCGAAGGGCCGCCGGGCCGCGATCGACCGACCTCATGCGTGCGGCTCTGGAGGAGTGGGGGTCGGATGGCAAGGGCCTCTACGGCGGACGGCCGCTGAGCGGCCTTCCGGGCCATTGGGCCGACGCACGCCGGACGGCGCTCCGTCTGGAGCACCGCGATGCGGTCATCCACTGCCTGGAGCAGGACCTGCGCGAGGGGCGCTTCGACCGGCTCGTCCGGGAGTGCGAGCAACTCGCCGACGAACCCGACGCGCTGCACGACTCCGACTTCGTCCAGCTGTGGGTGACCGCGGCGCACCGAACGGGCCTTCCCGGCCGGGCCGACCAGATCCTCCGGCTTGCCGAGGACTCGGCACGGCGCCATCTCCAACGTCCGCTCGACCGGCGCCTCCAGGAACTCGCCGAGCGGATCCGAACAGATTCCACTCGTACCCCTGGGAGAGCGATGAGCGACCGAGACAGGAACAGAGACGGCACGGACGGGAACAGGGACGGCAGGGTCGTGTTCAACAACTACGACAACACCACGGTGGCCATGCAGACCGCGGAAGCCTCCGGGAACATGACGTTTCACATGCCCGCCAAGGACGCCCCGGTGAAGGTCCAGGCCGAAGAGGAGCCGGAGGCGTGAACGCCCCCCCGAACTCCCAGGGCGAGCACAACGCGACGTTCAACGCCCATGACAACGCGAAGATCGGCGGCCAGTTCGCCTACATGTACGGCGACGTCCACATCTACGACGTGGGCGAGTCCGCGCCGCCCGAGGAGCGGTTCGGCAAAGCGCTCAATCTGCTCGACGGTGCCATGCCCAGGCGCGCGGAGCAGCTGATCCGGGAGGCCGTCGAGGCGGGCTACCGGTCGCACAAGGTCGCCTACTACTGGGCGCTGGCGGTTCTCAGCGGGCGCTCCTTCGACCATCTGGACAATCCGGAGTTCGAGTCGCTGCGCCACGCCTCGGCCCTCGTCAACCCCGACAGCCCGGACGAGTGGGTCGAGGCGTTGAACGTGATCACCCGGTTCGTCAACTGCCTGCTCCAGCAGGAGCGCGTCGGCATGATGAACGAGCAGGAGTACGAGCTCTCCCTCCGGTTACACGACGCTCTTCCCGAAGCCCGGCGGGAGGAACTGCGCCGGCACCTGGAGTTCATCATGACCGGCGCGCTCCAGGACCGGTTGGAGGCGACCTACGCGGCCAAGATCAGGGAATACCGGATGGCGGGTGACCGGGAGAACCGCGCCGTGAAGTTCTTCACGCCGGTCCCGCATCCGCCGATCCCGCGCGGGTCGACCGAGCCCGAGATCACCACGGGGGCGCGGACGGGGGCCGCCATCGGCGCGGCCATCGCGGGCCTGTCCCTCCTCATCGCGTTCTTCGTGGTCATCCCGGTGGCTCCGCTGACCGCCCTGCTGTTCGCGGCCGGGGTGGGCGGCGGCGGCTACCTGCTGGCCACCAGGGGCGTCGAATGGCTGGTGATCCAAGGCCGTATCGCCGCCGACAACGGCCGGCACGGCGAGTACCCGCAGGTCCCCACCGCCTACGCGCCGGCCAAGCCGCAGGAGAGCGACGATGACGACGACCATGAATGGGGCGAGAGCGACAAGGCCGACAGGGAGCACCGGCGCTTCCTGCGGCGGCGTGATGCGTTTCGCTCCGTCGTCGCTCCGTTCGTCGACATCTGCTTCGAGATGGAGAACCCGGACGGCGCCAACAACCGGAAGAACTGGTGGGAAGCCACAGAAGGCTTGCGCCGCGCGCTGGCCGACGACATCCGGCACCGCTACACCGACCCCGATCTGATGATCAACGAGCTCGACTGGCTCATCACCTGGCACGCCAAGCGGGCCAAGGAACGCTGGGAGAAGGGAAAGCTGCGCGAGCACCGCGAGGACCTGTACGCCGCGTCGCCCGGCGGGCTGGCCGGTCTCGGACGGTTCGCGCTCGGGTTCGGGCTGCTCTGCGGGGTCATCGGCCTGTTCCGCGCGGACATCGGGTTCGGTCTGCTGCTCATCCTGCTCACCGGCGCCGGCGCCGCGATCGGCTTCGGCAGCGGCTATCGCGTCCGGCTCGTGAAGCAGCGGATCCACCACGCCGAGGCGGAGTGGGTCGCCGCCGAGGAAGCCGAGGAGCGGGCCGCGTACGAAGCCTCCCAGGCGGAACTCGCCGACCGGCCGACCGATGCGGAGATAGCCCGCTGGCTGGACCACGACAAGTTCTACATCAAGAACCTGGCGATGAACACCTGCGGCCTGGCCAATCGCGACATCGTCGCGCATGCCATCCTCACCGAGTACCGCGCGCCGTGCATGAAGGCGCGTGTGGTGTTCGGCCCGCCCCGGTACTCCCGCTACCGGGTGATCGTCTTCCTGCTGACCGAGGCCGGGGTCCGGCAGATCAGCATGGACCTCGACTTCCTCACCGGCACCGTCAGCAACCAGCAGCGCAACAACTTCCGGTACGACGCCATCGCCTCCGCGCGGGTGGTGGAGGTCGGGGTGCGGTTCGACGCCGGCCGCCGCAGCGTGATCCTCATGGAGGAGGCCGACGACGCGAAGAAGGGCAAGGACGTCGATTCGCTGATCTCCAGCCAGGCCTTCCGCCTCTCCCTGATGGGCGGCCCACCGATCGAGATCGTGGTCGAGCACTTCGACGAGGGCTTCCTCGACCGGCTGCGGGAGAACATTGACAGCCTCTTCGAGCTGGCGCTGGACAACTCGGGCGTGCGGGGGGCGCTGCGCGTCCTGGAGTCGGTGGCCGCCGAGGGCCGGGAGTGGCTGGGCCAGGAGCGCAAGCGCCGCACGCGGCGGATGTTCGACTTCAAACGCCAGATCGACAGGCGCCAGGAACTCCCCTGGGACACCGGTGACGACGACGGCAGCGCCGGGATGCCTGCCCTGACCTGAAACGCTGGGCATCCGGGTGGGCGCGTACCAGTGCGGAAAGTCGCTCGGCTCGCACCCCCCGGAGCCTCAACACACGCACGCAGTACGCAGTGCCGGAACCGGTCATGGGGCCGTTCCCGCGCGCTGGTCTTGGGATGCTGAAGCCTGGGCGACCGGATCGGGGCGGAAATGGCGCGGAGCTTGAGTTATGCGGATGCGGCCGAGCTCCTGGGAGGGCGGCAAGGCCGGACCGTGGCCATGCTGGACCGCCTGACGGGCGGCGCCCTGCTGGCCGCCGCGTCGGTGACCGGCGGCGGCCTGCTGATGAGTCTCTTCGATCCGCGTGCGGAGTTGGTTCGCCTCAGCAGGGAATTGGTGTCCACGCTGAGCGAGCGCCTGTCGGGCCTCGGTCGTTTCGAGCGCAGCGAACGGCTGGTGGCAGCGCATTCAGTCATTGTGGTCACAGCGTTCTTTGAGCGCTTGGAAAAGATCGATCTCCCGTTCGAGGTCAGCGAACTCCAGCTCGGCCGGTCCGGTCAGATCGCCTTCGCGACCGGCGATGACGCGGGTGACGGCCGAATGCGCGAATTGGTGCGAACACTCCTGCATTCCGATGTACCGATGCCGGCTCCCCAGTGGCCGTACGAAATCACCATGGCCGCATTGCACGACTTTTACGATGACCTGTCCACGGCGGTGCAGCAGGTCATCGCGGCCACAACGGCCTGGCGCGAGTTGAGCGAGCAGGAGAGCCACCAGCTAGAGGCAGCCGTGCGAGACGATCTGCCCGAGCGTGCCCTGCGTCGTTACGAGGAAATGTTCCGCCGGCTCGCGGGAGAGTTTCCAGAGGTGGCGTTTTGGGCCAATCTGGTAGATCACCAGGCCACCAGGGCCGAGGTGCGGGGTCTGCGCGGCGGCCTGGAAGTGATGGAACGGCTGCTGGAGCAGGTCGCCGCCGACCGGGACACCGGGGACGTGGGCGGGGCCCTCGCCCGCTACCACCAGGTCGCATTGAGCAAGCCCGTCCTGGAGATGGGCTCGGGTGAAGACCTCGTACTGCCCCCGCTTGGAGACATCTACGTCAACCCTGACTTCCGTGCCGCGTATGTCGATTCAGGCGACCTCGTGGCTCGGGAGTCGTGGTGGCGAGAACATTCCGTGCGCACCGATCTGCACGGTTTCCTGCTCGGCCATCTGACCTCCCCCCAGGCCACGGAGGCGCCGCTGCTGATCCTCGGCCAGCCGGGGTCCGGCAAGTCAGTGCTGACGCGGATCCTTGCGGCGAAACTGTCTCCTCGCGACTTCCTGGTGGTGCGGGTGGTGCTGCGTGAGGTGCGGGCCGACACCGATCTGCAGAGCCAGATCGAAGAGGCGATCAGGATGACGACCGGGGAGGACGTCTCATGGCCCCGGCTCGTGCGCCGCGCGGGCGGAGCCCTTCCGGTGGTCATGCTGGACGGGTTCGACGAACTGCTGCAGGCCACCGGCGTCAACCAGTCGGACTACCTGGTGCAGGCGGCGCGGCTGCAGCGACGCGAGGCCGAGCAGGGCCGCCCGGTCGCCGTGGTGGTGACGAGCCGGACGACGGTGGCCGACCGCGCCCGCGCGGTGGACAGCATGATCGCCGTTCAGCTGGAGCCGTTCCGCGAGGCGCAGATCGAGCGGTGGCTCGGCGTCTGGAACGCCGCCAACTCAGCCGTTCTCGCTCGCCGTCACCTGCGACCGCTGCCGCTGGAAGCGGTACTGCAGCATCGCGAGCTGACCGCACAGCCGCTCCTGTTGCTGATGCTCGCCTTATACGATGCCGACCACAACCTGCTTCAGCGTTCGTCGACGACGTTGCAGGCGGCGGACCTGTACGAACGTCTCCTGCGCCGATTCGCCGAACGGGAGAACTCCAAAACCCACAGATCCTCGTCCAAGGCCGATCTCGCGCGGGCGGTGGACGTGGAGTTGACGCGATTGTCGATCGTGGCGTTCGCCATGTTCAACCGCAACCGGCAATGGACGACCCCTGAGGAGCTGGACGGGGATCTGAGCACGCTGCTACCCGAAATGCACTCAGCCAGGGGCAAGACCACCTCTATGCAGTCGCCCCTGTCAGACTCGGAACTGACGATCGGCCGGTTCTTCTTCATTCACGAAGCACGAGCGCAGCGCGGGGAGTCACAGCTCAGTACCTACGAGTTCTTGCACGCCACATTCGGCGAGTACCTTGTCGCCCGTCTGGTCGTCCACGAACTCGATGCCTTGGCCGCCGCCGCCGAACTCGCCGCGGCGCAGACTCGCAGGACGCCAATCGATGACGCGTTCCTGCACGCTCTGCTCTCGTACGCTGCGCTCACCACCCGGCAGAGCACCGTGGACTTCCTGCGTGATCGCCTGGTGACCATCCCAGCGCAACGGCGCCCGGTGATCCGCGATCTGCTGTTGAGGCTGTTCCATGGGTCACTGGAAGAACGGAGTGCCGGCGCGTATGACGGCTACCGGCCGGCCGCGGTCTCCGTCCCGGGCCGACACGCCGCGTATGCGGCGAATCTCATGCTGCTCATCACTCTCCTGGGCACCCCGGTCGCGGTAAACGAACTGTTCCCGGACCGGGCAAAGCCGATCGCCCAATGGCGACGGCTGGCCTACCTGTGGCGCGCCCAACTCACCGCCGAAGGATGGAGTGGCCTTGTCCATAGCCTCAAGGTGAATCGGTCGTGGCGTGACACAGAAAGGTCTGTGATCATTAGCTTCGACCGTGACGAGACCCCCGTCCCGCCAGTTGACCCGTACTGGTCTTACGCCATCCCTCCCGGCGACGAGCGACGGGGCCGGTTCTCACGGTGGCGCAACTACAGCCTGGAAGACGTCCGTCATCACGTTCATTTCATGTGCGACGACGTCGACGACACGATGGCCCATGCCCTCGAACCGCTCACGGGCGTTCTCGATCCAACGTTCGGCACCCTGCACGGCCCCGATGAAGAGCGCGCCTTCTCCCCCGCGTACGCGCTCCTCACCCTATGGCTCTCCAACTCACGCCCCGACTCAGACGAGACGACCTTGACCACGGCCTACGACGCCTGCCTCACCATCGCCCTCGACGGCTTCTTTGCCACTATCAGCCAGGACGACAGGGCACGGACCATCTATCGGAAACTCGTCCTGTACCAACTCGCCGCCGAACGAGACCGGCTACCGTCCGAATGGCTCAGCGCGACCTTGCAGCGCCTCCGCGCCGCAGCCCGCACCGACCCAAATCTTGAGGCCCTCATCGAAAGCCTCGCCCTCCACATTGACTAAACGGGCCACGCCCGCAACAGCGCCTCACGGCGATCTCACACACCCGGCTACCGGCATGAGATTCCGGTAGGTCGCCCGGTCGGCTCAGTCCTCCGTCGAGGCGGGGCTGTCGGACTGTTGCGATGCCGGGGGCCGGGCTCGGGCGGCGGTGAGGACGAAGTCGGCTGTTTTTTCGAGGAAGGCGTCGTCGAGCGGTCGGCCGAGCATGAGCAGGTGGAAGTAGAGCGGCCCGGAAAGCATCTCCAGCAGGAAGTCGGGGTCGCTGCCGGCGGGAAGCTCGCCGCGTTCGATGGCGCGTACGAAGATCGCTCCGGAGGTCCGGAAACGCGCCGGCCAGAATTTGTCGAGGAGTTCGTACAGGTCGGCGTTGTCGGGGGTGCGCAGCCCGGTCTCGCGTATCAGCGCGGCGATCCAGGGGGTGTGGAGCCCGAGCCTGATCTCCTTGAGCAGTTCGATGAGGTCGCCGCGCAGGCTGCCGGTGTCCGCCGGTGGGACGAGGTCGCCGCGGCGTTCGATGAGGGCGGTGGACACCAGGCCGGTCTTGGTGCCCCAGCGGCGGTAGATGGTGCTCTTGTTGACGCCGGCGCGTTCGGCCACCGCGTCGATGCGCAGCGCGGCGTAGCCGACTTCGCCGAGTTCGGCGATGGTCGCGTCGATGACCGCCTCGCGCACGCGGGCCGTCCTGCCGCCCGGCCGGGCCTGGGCAGCGTCGGCATGCAGGTGCTGGACGTCGTTGAGCGGATCTCCGGGCATCCAGGCAGGGTAGAGCGCCACCGCACCTAGAAGCAACTCGATGGCGCATTAACGGGACGCTAACGCGTCGAGGCGTTGCGTTTAGGCGCACAGGCGGTTAGAGTCCTTAACGCAACCAACCGTCGCATCAAGGTCTCTGTGGAGGAGAACCGCCATGATCTATCACCAGATCCGGATCGCCATGAAGCCCGACGCCCCCGCCGACAAGGTCGAGCACGCGCTCGAGCTGTTGCGCAGGATGGGCCGCGAGCTGGACGTCATCGAGTTCTTCCTGGTCGGCCGCGACATAGGCGGCGAGTTCCACTACGGCGCCATGTACGCGCTCAAGGACGTCGACGCCTACCGCGCCTACATGTACGCGCCGCTGCACCGCGAGATCGACGCGTTCGGCCTGCCGCTCGTCGCCAACATGATCTCCCAGGACCTGACCGACGATCCCGACCCCGAGATCGGCGACAAGATCGCCAAGGTGCACAGCGACCGGTTCTCCGACCACCCCGAACTGCTCGATCTCGTCCAGGACCTCGGCTCTTACCAGGGCAGCGGCGTCCCGGACGAAGGTTCGGCGACCACGTGAGCCGGTCCCACGCCCGAACTCGAGGACGGCCATGAGACCGGCGAACCCCCGCGTGACCTTCCTAGTCCTGGCCGCGGGCAGTGGCGCCTTCGCGATGCTGCAATCCCTGGTCACCCCGGTCCTGCCGACGATCCAGGCGCAGCTGCACACCTCGCAGAGCACCGTCACCTGGGTGATGACCGCGAACCTGCTGTCGGCCGCGGTCTTCACCCCGATCCTGGGCCGGGCCGGCGACGCCTTCGGCAAACGGCGCGCCCTGGTCGCCGTCCTGGTCGTGCTGGCCGCCGGGTGCCTGCTGGCCGCGCTCGCGCCCAACATCGGCGTCCTGCTCGCCGCCCGCGCCGTGCAGGGCGCGGCCGGCGCGGTCTTCCCCCTGTCCTACGGGATCATCCGTGACCGGTTCCCGCGCGAGCGCGTCGCCGTCGGCGTCGGCGGCATCTCCGCCGTCATCGCCGCCGGCGGCGGTGTGGGCATCGTGCTCGCCGGCCCGATCGTCCAGGCCCTGGGCTACGCCTGGCTGTTCTGGCTCCCGATGATCCTCGCCGGACTGGCCGCGCTGGCCGCGTACCTGCTCATCCCGTCCTCGACGACGTCGCAGGCCGCCCATTTCAGCTGGCCGGCCGCGGTCCTGCTGTCGGCCTGGCTGGTCAGCCTCCTGCTGGCCGTCAGCAAGGGCCCCGAATGGGGCTGGACCTCACCCGCCGTCCTCGGCCTGCTCCTCGCCGCCGTGACGATCCTGGCCGTATGGATCGTCACGGAACTGCGATCGGCGCACCCGCTGATCGACATGCGCATGATGCGGCTGACCCCGGTCTGGACGACCAACCTGGTCGCCCTGCTGTTCGGCGCGGGCCAGTTCGCACTGTTCGCCTTCCTGCCGCAGTTCGTCCAGACTCCCGCGGGCGCGGGTTACGGATTCGGCTCCACCGTCACCGAGGCGGGCCTGCTCCTGCTGCCGATGCTCGTCACCATGTTCGTGGCCGGACTCGTCAGCGGGCCCATCGAGCGGGCCGTCAGCTCCAAACTCCAGCTGGCCGCCGGCTCGGCGCTCAGCCTGACGGCCTTCGCCGCGCTCGCCCTCACCCACTCCGCGCAATGGCAGGTCGCCGCGGCGGCCGCGCTGTCCGGCGCCGGCCTCGGCCTGGCGATGTCATCGATGGCCAACCTGATCGTCACCAGCGTCCCCGCCGACCAGACCGGCGCCGCCAGCGGCATGAACGCCAACATCCGCACCATCGGCGGCGCGATCGGAACGGCCATCGTGGGCAGCATCATCACCGCCGCCCCGCAACCCACCGGCCTCCCCCGCGAATCCGGCTACACCTCTGCCTTCCTCCTGCTCGCCGCGATCTCCACCGCGGCCGTGGCCGCCGCGCTCCTCATCCCTTCCAGCCGCCGCACCACCCACCCCGGCCAGGCCCCGACCCCGGGAAGCCACCAGTCGTCTCAAACCCGGTCTCCTGAACCGGTGGCCGGAGCCGGCGGTGTCTTGTCGCGAGCGTGCCGGGCGCGGTCTGGACGACACCACCCTTGCCATCGGACGCGATCCCGGGCAGATACGGGTCCGGGGTGCCCGTATCGCAGCACGGGCATGACGTGCAGCTTTATGGCCATGTAGGCGGATCTGGGAGCCACGCCCCCGCGGACCGCTATGACGTCGCCGGTATATGAGCCACGCGAAACGGTATTGGCCGTCGCGTCGCGGCCGCCAGATGATTCTCGTCAACCACCCCGATCCGATGCGGAGCGATCCATGAGCCATCAGGTGCTTGACGCCGTCCACGAACTGCTGCCGAGCCTGCGCGAGCGCGCGCAGGAGACCGAGGACGCGCGCGTGGTGCCTGAAGCCTCCATCAAGGCGCTGCGCGAGAGCGGCTTCTTCCGGCTGCTACAGCCAGCGAACTACGGAGGCTACGAATGCGACCCGGTGACCTTCTACACCGCGGTCCGCTCGGTCGCCAGCGCCTGCGGGTCGACCGGCTGGGTCGCCTCCGTTCTCGGCGCCCACCAGTGGCACCTCGCGACCTTCCCCGCGCAGGCCCAGGAGGACACTTGGGGGCAGGATCCCAGCACGCTGGTCTCCTCCGCCTACGCTCCCGTCGGACGCGCGAGCATCGTCGAGGGCGGATACCGGCTGTCGGCAAGTGGAGCTTCTCCTCGGGCGTCGACCATGCGGGCGCCGCCATCCTCGGCGGGTTGATCCTCGGTGAGGACGGCGCACCCGCCGACTGGGCGGCCTTCCTGCTGCCCGCTGACGACTACACCGTGCGCGACGTCTGGCACACCGTCGGGTTGCGCGGCACGGGAAGCAACGACGTGGACGTCCGCCTGGGCGGACTGCACGGTGCATGCCGTCCACGACGGCGGCGACCACCACATCGTCATAGGCCGCGTGGACGACCTGACCGCCGGCACCGGAGAGCGTCCGCTGCTGTTCTACCGCGGCGGCTACACGGTCACCGAACCCCCTTCCGCACCCGCCCACGCCCAGCCGCACTTCCTCACCTGGGCAGACCCCGGCGAGTGGTACTGACCACCGTCCCGACTACCTGAGACCGCGATGGACGGACGATCCTGGCGGTCGGCCCCCTCGGCCCAAGACGTCGGACGCTCGAGCCCCTCACACTCACCCCCAGGCCAGAACGAGAACGGCGGATCACGCTCATCGCAGAGAAGGAGAGCGCTACAGAAGATCCTGCCTGCGGCGCGGGCTGGTCCGAGGGGCGCCACCGCGGAGACCGATTCAATGGCCCGGCCCTTGGGCGCGCGGCGTCGGGGGTGGACGCATGGGCGCAGGCCGTCCACGCCTCCGTCGACGGCCACGGCCGTACCGGTCACCGGCGAGGCGAGGCAGGTGATCGCGGACGATGTCGCCGGGTGAAGTTTTCAGGTGCATGGAGGCACCCTGCTACTTCGTTGGGCGGCCGGACGTGCAGACGGCTCGCCCGAGCGCGAGCCGGCTGTGGCGCTTTTGTGGTACGCGTGCTGAACACGCTGTCGTTTCCGTCCAAGACGGCCCCGCGTCCGCGATCTATTGTGAACCCGGCAGCTCGCCCGATCACGAGGAGTAAGCGCTATGCGTGACCTGGTCTACACCGGTTTCATGTCGCTCGACGGTGTTGTGGACTCACCCGGCGGAGGGCCTGGGGAGGAGCACCGCAGCGGCGGCTGGGTGTTCAAGGACCTCGAGTTCGTCCCAGAGGCCTGGTCGCTGAAGGGCGAGGAACTCGCCGACACGACGGCGCTGATGTTCGGCCGCCGCAGCTACGAGGCGTTCGCTCCGATCTGGCCCGGCTCGGAGGACCACGCCGGCTACAAGGAACTGCCCAAGTACGTGGTGTCGTCCACGCTGCCCGACGACGCTCTTGTCGACGGGTGGGGGCCGACGACGATCCTGCGCTCGACCGAGGACGTCGCCGCGCTCAAGGAGGGCGAGGGCGGTGCGATCTTCATTCACGGGAGCGCGGAACTGGCCCGGCGGCTGTCGGACGCGGGCCTGATCGACCAGTACAACCTGCTCGTCTTCCCCGTACTGCTCGGTGCCGGGAAGAGCCTGTTCGGGCGGGCCGACCGCGACAAGCAGATGCTGACGCTCCGGGAGTCGGAGAGCTACCCGAACGGGATCCTGAAGCTGGTCTATGACCTCAAGCGCTGATCCAGGTCGAGGCCGATCGCGCCGACGGCGCCCCCGCGCAGCTGCCCGACGGTCCGTCCGACGTAGGAGCGCAGCGCCCGGGCCAAGTGCGGCTCGTCGAAGTAGTCGAGCTTGGCGACGACGGCGGCGGCCGGATCACCGGCCGCCAGCAACCCCGCCGCCGCGCGGGCCCGCTCGATCTGCCGGATGGCGCCCCGTGTCAGCCCGGTCGCGGCGCGGAACCGGCGTTCAACCGTGCGCCCCGAGACGTCCGGGCGGTGACCCCGCAGCACCTCGGCGACGAGCGGGTCACCGAGCACGATCCCGGCCCGGACGAGACGCTCGACCAGGGCCTCGGCGTCGTCGGGGCCGGGCGTCTCCCAGCGCGCGCCGTCCAGCCGGAACGTCCGGCGCGTGGTGTCGGGGAGCTCGAGGCCCGCGTCGACCAGCGCCGACGTGGGCACGGCCCGCAACGAGGTGCCCACCGCGAACTCGATGCCTGTGAAGGTCGCGCCCTCCGGCACCGGCGCCGTGCCAGTCCTGGTCTCGGGACCGGTGACGCTCGCGTACGCCCGGCCGTCCTGCTGCCAGAACACGAGCCCCCAGCGAACCCCTGCCACCGACGTCATCTCCGTGACCTGCTCGCTCGTGCAGGTCCAGACGGCGTCGACCCACCGCGAGTCGGACTGGCGGGTACCGAAGCGCAGTTCCACGGACGAAGGATACGCCGCATCGGGCACCACGCCGTGCCGGACGAACCAGCGCCATCCGGTCACGGTGGACGAGCACACCGCCACCGACCCCGCCCATCCTGGAGCCAACCCCTGCGGGAGCGCCGCTCCACGGCAGGTGAGGGCGTTGTGCGCATGGGGGATGGGTCTGTCGTGGTCTATTCCTTGACTGCTTGGAGGGTGTAGCTGGCGGCCAGGCGTTCGGGGTGGCGGGTCAGGCGCCATTCGCCGGTCTCGTCCATGGCCATCTGTCCGGGCAGGGCCTGCCAGGGGACGCTGTCGTGCTCGGTCAGGCCGGTCACCCGCATCCCGGCCGCGAGCAGCGCGGTGATGGTCTCGCCGAGGCCGTGGTTCCATTCGTGGGTGAGCCCGTGGGTGAACTCGGTCTCGGTTTCCACGTAGGTTCCGGGCTCGTCGAAGATCACCGGCTCGGTGGTTTCGAAGTAGGGGTAACGCAGGCAGGGCGGGCTTGTGGTCTCGTCCAGTGCGAACAGCATGGGGTGGCCCTCGCGGATGAACAGGCGGCCGCCCGGTCGCAGCAGCTCGGCGACGACGCGGGCCCATCGCGCCACGTCCGGCAGCCAGATCAGGGCACCGATCCCGGTGTAGACCAGATCGAAACCCTCGCGGCCGAAGACCTCGACGGCGTCATAGAGCTCGGCCTGGCGGAAGTCGATGGTGCTTCCCGTGCCGGCGGCCAGCCGCCGCGCCTGGTACAGCGCGGCCGAGGAGAAATCCAGGCCGCTCATCGTGGCGCCCAATCGCGCCAGGGATACGGTGTCGGTGCCGATGTGGCATTGCAGGTGCACGGCACGCAGCCCGATCAGATCGCCCAGGCGGGGGCGGTCGAACCGGACGACGCCACTGAGGTGCCCGGGGTCGTTGATGAACCGATCGAATTCGTAGTCGGGGGAATCGGCATGTGCCGGGGCCCGCTCGTCCCAGTTGGCCCTATTGATCGTCACGTAGTCGTCCACACCAGCACTGTGCCAGCGCACCGCCCCCACACCCAGCCAATATCCGCCTGCCCCGCACACACCCACCCGCGGCAGAAGAGTGTGGTCGTGGCTGTGCCGGCATCCCGGCGGTGGTGATTCTCATGTTCTGGAACATGGCACTGGTTGACGATGGTGTATGGCACACACCGGCCGCCTTCACCGAGACCGGTGACACATTTTCCCCGCGCGGGCCGGGCGACAATGGCGGAGGCGAGGAGAGAAGAGGCCATGCGCGCACGGGAAGTAAGGATCTCCTTTTCGGCTCTGGTTCGCATCCGAGATGACGACCGCCATGTTCTGCTGCACTCTCCCAGCCGTCCCGGTGTGTTCAACCCGCCGGGCGGGGTGTACAAACACTTCGGCCCTGCGGCCCGGCTCCTGGAGAGCTGGGGCTTTCGGCCCGACAGACCCGAGCCGCTGGCCAACGATCTCCATCATGACCTGCGTGGCTTCCTTCCCGGGAAATCGATTCCGGCCTTCGAACGCTGGTTCCTCAGCGGCGCCTATCGAGAGAGCGCGACGGAGTGTCTGCGCAGGGAACTGGCCGAAGAGCTCAACGAGGTGGAACTTCCGCATCTCGTACCCCATGTCCGGCGTCTCACTTTCAGCCACCTACGAACGACCACGACTGGGCCCGAACCGGTGGCAGGCAAGGACTACCTGCAGTTGCGCAGATTCGAGGTCCATGACCTGTGCGTCGGCGATGCCGCCGCACACCAGCTGAGGATCGAACTGGTCAGGGCGGGGGCGGACGTGTCCGTGCCGTTGGTCATCTGCGCGACCTCGGCCGAGATTCGCGACGGCAGACACCGCAGGGCGCTGATCGGCGGGCATGCCGGATTCCTGTCCGGCGACCGACGCTATCTGCCGGACCTTCCCATGATCCGGGAATGAGCGCGGCGTCGATGGACTCCGAACCGGCGGCGAGCGTCGAACTCACGACCGCCGGTGGAAAGCTGCCCATGTCCAAGGCGGCCTATGTCGCGACCATTCGCCTGGCCCTCCCCACGGCGTATCCGCTTACCGAGCAGGAGGGCAGGGTCGATCCCTCCGTATTGGGCGGCCACGAACTGGTGGGATTGCGGGTGGCATTCGAGGTGGTGGAAAAGCGGCGGCCCGTGATCATCGCCGTCTACCTTAGGACGTCGTTCGAGGACGACCGCGTGATGGTCCTGGACCTGGAGACAGCCTCTCCCCGTCAGTCCGCCGAGGCGCCGGAGGTGACAGTCTCCTTCGACGGACTCTCCACTGCCGCGGCGGGAACGCAGTTCGAATCGGAACGGGGTGTGCACGGCGGCCACATGGTACTCGCGGTGCTGGCCGTTCCTGCCGACCTGCCCGATCTTCGCGGTTCACTGCGAGCCGATGCGACGGTCCGTCAGAACCGGTGGTCTATCGCGCACGTGAGCGCGGGTGAACCCCAGCCCTTCGTCGCATCTCTGCCTCCAGGACGATCCGGGCCGCGTCCCAATGTGTCGCACGATGTGGGTATGGCGGTGCCGAGCCGGCCTTGGGCCGCTGGACCGGGCGCCCGATCACAGACGAAGTCGGGGGTGAGGCTGTGCCTGGCCGCCGACATCGAACGCTTCAGCCGACTTCGACTGACCGAGGCCATCCGTGCGCAGCGACGGTTCGTCGACCTACTGGCCCGCGCCCGACACAATGCCGGGGTCGACGTCCCGGACAACCAGGTTCAAGCGTCCGGAGACGGGCAGTTCGTGGTCCTGCCCCCGGACATCGACGAGACGGTCGTCATCCCACGGCTGGTCACCGAGCTCCGAAAGGCATTGGTCGAGAGCAACATCGACTTGAGCGAGCACGCTCGACTCCGCATCCGGGTCTCCCTGCACCGCGGACATGTGAGCAACGGCGCGAACGGCTGGGTCGGCGATTCCACCATCGCGGTCCACCGTCTCCTCGACTCCACTCCACTGCCAGACACTCGCCGCGCACCCGGCCTCGGACTTCGTGCTGATCGTTCCCGACGTTCTCTACAGGGACGTCATCCTGCACTGCGGGGACGCACTGGACGCCGAGTCGTTTCAGCGCACGGAGGTGATGATCCCCGAGAAGGGCTTCACCGAACTCGCCTGGATTCACGTACCCCAGCCGGTCAGCGAAGTGCGAGTGGAGCCGTCGCCAGGGTCAGGCGCGCCAGAGGAAGGAGCGACCGGCGAGTGATTCGGCGCCAGCGCGCAGAAGGAACACGGCGTCACAAAAGCCGGGCGCGCCTGCCGGGCAACCGCTCGTCGGCCCAGGCGATCTGCTGGTCGTCGCTCCGCTGGTCAACGAACGTTCGGCACTCCACCACGAGGCCGCCGTCAGGTCAAGCGCCGTTGGCAGACCGGTGACGGGCGGCGGGGCGCGGCGCGGACGATCAGTCGTCGTCGCCGCCGTCATTGTCTTCGTCATCGCCGCCGTCGTCATCGTCCCCCGCTGCGCAGCCGGCCGTGATGGCCATGGTCGAACTGACGGCCACGAGGGTGGCGACGGCGGGAACGGACGTCGGCATCAGGGTCATGACGACGGCGAACAGGCCCTTGAAGAACGCTTGCAGCAGCTTGGGCAGCATGGTGACCCCTCCTTGGCGATAGCGATCCAAGGGTAGAGAGTCGCCTGGACGGTTCGCCGTCCAGTGCGTGGATAACGTGTGGCTCGAAGTGGACACCCGACGACCTCAAGGAATACAGCCCGAGGGGCGGGAGGGGCTCCGCCGCTTCCAGCAGCGTGTGTTCGCCGCGTCGGCTGTGGTGCCCTTCGGGCTGAACGTCGTCGAGAACCTCGCGCGCGCCATCGGGGTCGAGTTCGTAGAGGAACGGTGGCGTGCGCGCGGAAGCCGCCGGTCAGATGTGTTCTGGCCGGCGGCTTCGCGGGTGGTGGAGGTGGCGGGAATCGAACCCGCGTCCTTCGGTGATGGGCTAGGGCTTCTCCGGGTGCAGCCTGCTTGGCGTTTTCTCAGTCCCGGCGCTCACGCAGGCGTGTCGCCGACGGACTCAGTCGCTGTTGGGTTTCCCTACCGGCCCCGCGACCGGGCTGGTAGGTGGAGTCTCCTTACGATGCCAGGTCCCGGGGCGGAGACTCACCCGGGCTGACAGAGTTCGCTACTCGCTCAGGCGGCGAGAGCGAACTCGGACTGCTTCGTGTTGGCAGTTATTGGTTTGCTGTCACAGGATTTACGAGGTCACGACAGCAACCCTCGACCCGCTTCCCCTGGCTCGAACGACCGAAGTCGAAGCCGGTCACCCCCATGTTCAGTTGTCAAACGGGCGTCCGGGGACGTCCGCATGATGACGTTACAAGGATAACGCGTGAACGGGCAACGTGATTCCCGGCGGCCGTGAACCCCGGTGAGCGCGAACTGGTCGCGCCCACCGGGGTCGACCGGCAGGGTCGGGCCGGTCCGGACGACAGAGCCTCCCCCGAGACGAGGCTCTGGTCTCATCACGGCGACTGAGCCCGCAACCCCCCAAGCGGTGTCTCAGTCACCCGTAAAGACGCTCGGGAGCGGTGGGTTAGTTGCGCCTGATGCTTAAAGGGATGACAAAGTCGTCTACCCCGCGCCGCGAGCTGTGCCGGTCAGGAACCTGGCGGCGAGCTGGGGGGTGTTGACGCGGCCCTCGACGGCGATGGCGAAGGCGCGGTCGCCGATGGAGCCGACGAACCAGGAGACGGTCCTGGTGGCGCCGTCCCGCTGGTAGGTGGCGAGCGCGGCGACGCCGACGACGTCGCCGGAGACGCGGGCGCCGCGGGCGTTGCCGAACTTGGCGTTGCGGCCGAGGAGCTTCTTGAGGCTGGAGATGGACTCGGGCCGCAGGTTCTGCGGCGCGGGCGCCTGGACGGTCTTGGGGATGTCCGAGAGGACGTACGGCGGCTTCCAGGTGCCGTTCTGCGCGGCGGCGGCGACGAGGGCCATGGCCAGGGGGCTCACCTCGACCTTGCCCTCGCCGACCATGGCGGCCGCCTTCTCGCCCTCGTCGGCGGGGGTCGGGACAGAGCCGGTGAACGCCGGGACCATCAGGCCCCAGTTCTGGCCCAGGCCGAGCTGGCCCGCTTCCTTGACGAGGGTCTGCGCGTCCAGCTTGCTGCCCAGCTGCGCGAGGGTCGTCTTGCAGGACGTGGCGAAGTGGGTGGAGAACGGGCCGTCAGGGCGGGCCTTGTTGACGAACGTCTGGTTGCCGACGGTCACCTTGCCGGGGCAGGTCGTCTTCGTGGACTGGTTCATCCCGGCCTGGGAGAACAGCGCCTCGGCGGAGACGATCCCGAACGTCAGACCGGGCGGGTAGTGGCCCTCGAACGCGAGGTTCTGGCCGTTCGTCCCATGGTTGGAGACGGCCAGGACCTCGCCGGTGCTCGGACGTACCGCCACCATGGACGCGGGATAGGTCAGCCCGTTGAGGGCGAAGTCGGCGCGGCGCTGGAAGCCAGGGTCGAGCGTGGTGCGGACGGCCTGCGGGTCTTGGCCGGGCCAGGAACGCAGCTCCTCGGTGTTCTCGCCGGTCTCGTCCTGCGCCACGACCCGGACGGTGGGCGTCCCGGCGAGGCGGCGCTGCTGGAGGAGCTGGATGCCGCTGACGCCGATGGTGTCGCCCGGCTGGTAGGGGGCGCCGACCTGCTGGAGGCGGTCGGCGGTGGCGGGGCCGAGGCCGCCGATCAGCTCGGGCGCGTACGCGGGCGCGATGGGGGCCTTGACGGCCTGGAACCGGATGCCCGGGACGCGGTTGAGCCGCTGGATCAGCTTGCTGTGCGTCGGGACCTGGAGTGTGAGGAGCGGCAGGAACTCCTGCGGCGGTGCGGACTGGACGCGGCCGAGCAGGCGTTCGGCGTCCAGCCGGCGGCCACCGTCGATCTTCGTCTGCTTGGCGAGCAGGTCGAGGGTCTTCTGCGGATCGGCGAGCTGCCCGGGGTACACGCCGACCATGAAGGCGTCGACCGCCTGCAGCACGGAGCGGCCCTGCGTGTCGGTGATGGGGGCGCGCTTCGGCACCTCCGTCACCACGGCGAGCCGCTGCCCGGGCTTCAGCTTCGTGTGGACGATGGACGGGCTCCAGACCACCTTCCACTTGCCGCCGATCCGGCGCAGGTGCATCAGCCCGGGGTACTCCCACGGCTGGCCGTTCTCCCCGAGGTCGATCTTCACGGTGAAGCGCGCGTCGGCCTCGTCGCCCTTCTTGACGATCTGGTCGACGTCGCTGCCCTTGACCTGGGTGCCGAGGGACAGCCGCAGGGACGCGGCGTCCAGCTGCTGCCGGACGCGGCTGAGCGCGTCCTCGACCTGCCGCTTGTCGATGCCGACGGTCCGGCCTGCGGCCGCCTCGTAGTTGCCGACCTGCCAGGCGATCAGGAAGTCGCGGACGGCGGGCATAGCCGACGGCTCGGCCCAGCATCCCGTCGTCAGGGACGCGACGAGGGCGGCGCAGACCGCGAGGGACGCCCCCTGACGCCGGCGCGTCCGCGCGCCCCGCACAGCCCGCGTGCCCCGCGGAAGCCGCCTCCGGCCACGGTTGGTCATCGGCACCCTTCACCGTCTCCTGAACTGGGCCGCCGCCGCCTTCTGCATCTCCCGCTCGGCTTCCCGCTTCGCGAGGGCCTGGCGCTTGTCGTACGCCTTCTTACCACGGGCCAGGCCGATCTCGACCTTGGCCCTCCCGTCCTTGAAGTAGAGGGACAGCGGGATCAGCGTCCAGCCGGGCTCCTCCGACTTGGTGATGATCTTCTGTATCTCGCGGCGGTTCAGCAGCAGCTTGCGGCGCCTGCGGGGGGCGTGGTTGGTCCAGGTGCCCTGCGTGTACTCGGGGATGTGGACGTTCTCCAGCCACACCTCCCCGTCCCGCACGTGCGCGTAGCCGTCGGCGAGGGAGGCGCGGCCGGCGCGCAGCGCCTTCACCTCGGTGCCCATCAGCACCATGCCCGCCTCCCACGTGTCGTCGATGTGGTAGTCGTAGCGGGCCCGCTTGTTCTGGGCTATGAGCCTGTGCCCGGCGTCCTTGTCCTTCTTGCGCCCGGTGTCGCGTGCCACGTCCTCAGTCCTCGTCCTTGTGCGGCCCGGCGGTTCCCGGCGGCAGGGCGGCGCGCAGGCCGCGCAGCACCGTCCGGGCTCTCCGCTCGGCCTCCTTGGGGGGACGGTCGGCGGAGACCGCCACGTCGGGTTCGATCCCGACCCCGTCGAGGTTACGGCCGCTCGGGGTGCGGTAGCGACCGACGGTCAGTTCGATCACCGACCCGTCGGCCAGCCGGATGGGCTCCTGCACCGAACCCTTCCCGTATGTACGCGATCCTATGATCACCGCGCGGTCGCGGTCGCGCAGGGACCCCGCGACGATCTCCGCCGCGCTCGCGGTGCCGGCGTCCACCAGGACGACGAGCGGCGTCCCGGCGTCGCCGGGCAGGGTCACCATGCGCCGCTGGACGGGCAGCCCGCGCGGCTCGTACGTCACGACGGGCCCGCCGGACAGGAACGCCGACGCCGTCTCGACGGCCTCGTCCAGCAGCCCGCCCGGGTTGCCGCGCAGGTCGAGCAGGACACCGCCCACGGGACCGCCGGACGGCGACCGTCCGGCCGCCGCGGCGCGGACCCGCTGCCCCGTCCCACGCGTGAAGGAGCCGATCCGGATCATCCGCGCCTGCTCGGGAAGCTCGGTCACGGTGACGTCTCCTGCGGGGACCGGTGTGCGGACGAGGTGGAACCGCATAGTTCTACGGTCGCGTTCGACGGTGAGTTCGACGGGCTCGTCCGGACGTCCGCGCAGCGCCTCGGCTACCCGCTCGACGTCCCAGCCGGCCGCGGACGCGTTCCCGACTCCGGTGATGACGTCGCCGGGCAGCACTCCGGCACGGGCGGCGGCGCCACCGGGCTGGACGCTCGCGACCACCACGCCGGAGCGGGCCGCACGGGCGCCTGGATCGCCGTCCACGCCGCCTAGCCACAGGCCGACGCCGCTGTAGTGGCCGGTCAGGCGTCCTTCGGCATCGTCGAACTCGCGGGCGGAGTAGTACTGCGCCCACCTGTCGCCGAGGCCGCGCAGCATGCCCTCGATGGCGGCGCGGTCGAGTTCGGCGCGTCCGACCGGCCTCTCGGCATGGCCGCCGATCTTCGCGGCGGCCTCGTCGAGGACGGACCCGTCGCCCGCGACGGCGCTGTGCCGCTGCGACCCCGAGCCGCTCACCATCCCCAGCCCGTACGCGCAGAGGATCGCGGTGGCGACGGCGGCACCGCGCAGCAAGCGCCCGGCCGTCCTGACACGGGAGGTTCGCCGGGGCCGCCCTCCCCCGAGCCGTGCGGGCTTTTCCGGGGGGTGTGGGGAATCGTCCCCCCGCAGGAAGCCGGACCGGAACATGCGGCAAGTGTAGGGCGGCGGACCACGCCGGACCCGGCGCTTCAGCCGGATCCGGTCACGCCGTCAGATTCTCAGATATCTGCGCAGCGTGAGGAACGATGCGACGGCACAGAGCAGCACGCCGAAGCAGATCGACAGGACGATGACGGCGACCACCGTGCTCCAGCCGAGCTGGCTGACGAGCTGGACGTCGCCCGCCAATCTGTCGACCAGCAGTGTCTTGCTGAACATGAGCAGGATGGACGCGAACATCCCGCCGATCAGCCCGGCGATCGCACCCTCCAGGATGAACGGCATCTGGATGTAGGTGTTGGACGCGCCGACCAGCCGCATGATGCCCGTCTCCCGGCGCCGGTTGAACGCCGACAGCCGGACGGTGTTGCCGACCAGCATCACCGCCGCGACCACCTGGATCAACGCGATCGTCAGCGCGGCCACCTGCAGGCCGTTCAGGATCCTGAAGAACCGTTTCAGGATCTCCTGTTCGTTGATCACGGTGTCGACGCCCGGTTGCCCGAGCATCGCCTGCGCGACCGCCTTGTACTCCTCGGGATTCTTCAGCTTCACCCGGAACGAGTCGGGAATGTCACCCTCTTTGGTGCTCTCCACGAAGCCGGGCGCGCCCGCGAAGTTGTCCTTGAACCGGGTGTACGCCTGCTGCTTGCTCTCGTACTCGACGTTCGAGACCTGCGGCATCTTCTCCAGCTGCCCCTTGAGGGTCTGCCGCTGCTGCTCGGTGATGTCCTGCTTCTGGCAGGCCTCGTTGGAACTCGTCTTGGCGCACAGGAAGATCGAGACCTCGATCTTGTCGTACCAGAAGCTCTTGGACGCCCGGACCTGCTCCCGCAGGAGCAACCCGGTGCCGAAGAGCGCCATGGCGATGGCGACGGTGATGACGAGGGAGATCGTCATCGTCATGTTCCGGCGGAGACCGATCCAGATCTCCTGGAGAACGAACTGTACGCGCATGCCTCGCTGTCCTTGATCGCCTGTGTCCCGCCGGAAGCCCGGGCCGTCTCCGTACCGTGGAACGCGGCCCGATGCGGGCGGTTCCCACCTGTGGGCCGCGCCCGACGCCGTACTCGGTGTCGTACGACCCGGAAGGAATCGATGGTTCAGATGGAATTGCCGTGGAGGGTCAGTAGGCCTGCCCGTACACGCCGCGGGACTGGTCGCGGACGACGCGCCCGTCCTCCAGCTCGACGACGCGCTTGCGGAACGCGTCGACGATCGCGGCGTCGTGGGTGGCCATCACGACGGTGGTGCCGGTCCGGTTGATACGGTCCAGCACCTTCATGATGCCGATCGAGGTCGCGGGGTCGATGTTCCCCGTCGGCTCGTCCGCCAGCAGGATCATCGGCCGGTTGACGAACGCCCGCGCGATGGCGACGCGCTGCTGCTCGCCGCCGGACAGCTCGTCCGGCATCCGGTGCATCTTGCCCTCAAGGCCGACGAGGTCGACGACCTCGGGGACGACCTTGCCGATGAACCGCCGCGGTTTGCCGATCACCTCGAGGGCGAAAGCGACGTTCTCGAAGACGTTCTTGTTGGGGAGAAGGCGGAAGTCCTGGAAGACGCAGCCGATCCTGCGGCGCAGGTGCGGCACCTTCCAGTTGCTCAGCCTGCTCAGGTCCTTGCCCGCCACGTGCACGTGACCCTGGGAAGGACGCTCCTCCTTCAGGATGAGGCGCAGGAAGGTCGACTTGCCGGAGCCGGACGGCCCCACCAGGAACAGGAACTCGCCCTTCTCGATGGCGACGTTCACGTGCGCCAGGGCGGGCCGGTTCTGGCTCGGGTAGACCTTGGTGACGTTGTCGAAATGGATCACGGCTGCATCACGGCGGTTCAGTCTAGGGGTTGGGGAGCGGCCCGGACCGCGGCCCGCGGGCTGGTCGCCCGCGGTCTCCGGCCTGTGCCGCCCGGCTTCGCGACCGGGTGGGACGCGGAGCCTTCGAGCAGTGTAGAGGGGAGAGTCAACTGTCTCGTCCCACTCGACGTGGTACGAACGCGCAAGGCCGCCCGCATCGCCGGATCATTCCGCTCCCGTCCGGTCAGTGCCATGCGAACCATCTCCCGACGTCCGGTCGTTTCGTACCGTCAAGCTCCCGGACTTGCCGGAACGACCATACAGTCCGGCTAGGCTGGATGATGGAGAAAGATACCTAATAGGTGGACAGACACCCGACGAGCTCGACAGAGACCAGACAGGCCGACGTTTCCCGCCACGGGGTCGGCGTCCCGTTCTCGGAGATTGGGGTCACGACGTGAGCTGCGAACATCTGATCTGCGCTCGGTGCTCGAACCCGGTGGTGGAGGGGCGCTGCGCGACCTGCCGGGAGGCCCGGTCCGAACTGCACCGACACGGCCCGGCCGTGCCGCCCGCCCTCGTCCTGGCGGGGCTCGTCGCGCTGCTCTTCGTCGCGCTCGTCGTCCAGCGGGTCTACGGCTAGGACCTCTCCACAGCGGGCGAGCCCGCCGCACGGCCGGCCCCTGCGGCGCCCGTAGATCCCTCGGCTCCCCGGCTTCCTAGGGTTTCTTGAGCGGCGGAGTGGCGGCCTTGGAGATCGCCCCGTCGTCGGCGATCAGGTGCGCCTTCGCCTGCGGCTCGTCCTTCTCGGCCCGCGCGGGGTCGTACGCCGCGAAATGCAGGGTCGCCGTCGTGGCGACCTCGTTGCCCTCGACGGTCCCGTCGAGCAGGTGCTCCGCCTCCTCCGGGATCTCCGGTTTCGGGGTCTCCGGGTCCTTGGCGACGAGCGAGGTGTTGCGGAACAGCGAATAGATGATCAGGCCGCCGCCGGTCCTCGTCCGCAGCCCGAAGTACGGGAAGGGCGTCGCCGTGTAGACGACCTGCAGCGTGAGGTCCTGCTCCCTGGCCTTCTTCTTGGCCTTCCTCGCCGCCCGGTAGAAGCCCGTGGTGACGGTCCCGGACTTCATCACCTTCGCGGCCACGCTGCGTCCGCCCTCCGCGGCGATCGTCGCCTGGATGCCGCCGACGTCGCGGGGACGGATCAGCACCGACGTGTCGTCGCTGCCCAGCGGGGTCGCGTAACCGTCCTTGTCGATCAAGACCGCCGGTTCCTTCGCCTTCGGCTGCAGAAGGGTCGCGAGCGTCAGTTTCCAGTCGTCGGACGGGCCGCGCAGGATGAACGCCATCAGCGCCCTGCGCTTGCTCTTGGACTCCCCCAGGACGGAACGGTCGACCGACACAAGGAACCATTGCGGGTAGGAGGCGTCCTTCAGCTTCGGGACGTAAAGCTTGGGCTCGCCGTAGACGAAGCGCCGCACCGGGTCGCCGTCGTAGGCGGCCTTACGGAACTCGGCCGCGGTGAGCTGGGACTGGCCGTCGGACGTCCACGACAGCGCCAGCCGCTCGTCGCCGGCGGCCCTGGCCACGTCCTCGTCGGTGACGTAGGTGCGGAACGCGCGCCCGGCGGCCTCCGGCGTCAGCGGGACCGGCTCGGGCGGCGACGTCGTGGGCATGGCGGCGCTCGGCCGCGCCTTCGCCTTGCCCTCGGCGCAGCCCGCGGCCAGCGGCATGACGACGATCATCGCTGCCGCGACCATCCGCGAGAACCTGTGCACAGACCCGTCCCCCGGACCGAACTCCACGGCCCGCCGTCCTCGGCCGGCCTCCTCGGCCCGTGATTCTGCCACCCGCATGATATTGGCCGGACGGGGCGGGCAGGCCATGACCGAGGAGGGAGCCGCGTCCGCCCCAGGTCCGGCCGGGGAGCATCGGACGCCCGACCGGTGCCCGGACGGCGATAAGCTCGAAGGCGTGGCAGCCATCGAACCCGAAGAGCAGCTCAAGGAGCTCGGCTCGACCCTCACCGGCATCGAGCAGGTGCTGGACCTCGACGGCATGCGGCGCGACATCGCCGAGCT
Organism: Actinomadura soli; assembly: GCF_005889715.1. GTDB lineage: Bacteria > Actinomycetota > Actinomycetes > Streptosporangiales > Streptosporangiaceae > Spirillospora > Spirillospora soli. The sequence goes on along the minus strand of NZ_VCKW01000006.1, from coordinate 7,179 downwards.
GCGCGAGCAGTCGGCCGACCCCGACCTGTGGAACGACCAGGAGCGCGCCCAGACGGTGACGCGCCGCCTGTCGTACCTGGAGAGCGAGCTGGGCAAGGTCGAGGGCCTGCGGCAGCGGCTGGACGACACCGTGACGCTGTACGAGCTCGCCCAGGAGATGGACGACGCCGACACCCGCACGGAGGCCGACGATGAGCTCGCGGGGCTGCACAAGGCGGTCCAGCAGCTCGAGGTCCGCACCCTCATGTCGGGCGAGTACGACGCGCGGGAGGCGCTCGTCACGATCAACGCCCAGGCCGGCGGGGTCGACGCGGCCGACTGGGCCGAGCAGCTCCAGCGCATGTACCTGCGCTGGGCGGAGCGGCACAACTACCCGACCGAGATCTACGAGACGTCCTTCGCCGAAGAGGCGGGGATCAAGTCGACGACGTTCACGGTCAAGGCGCCCTACGCCTACGGGACGCTGCGCGGCGAGCACGGCACGCACCGGCTCGTCCGGATCTCCCCGTTCGACAACCAGGGCCGCCGCCAGACGTCGTTCGCGGGCCTGGACGTCGTCCCGGTGGTCGAGCAGAGCGACCACGTCGACATCGACGAGAACGACCTGCGCATCGACGTGTACCGGTCGTCCGGGCCCGGCGGCCAGGGAGTCAACACCACCGACTCGGCCGTGCGGATCACGCACATCCCGTCCGGCATCGTCGTGTCCTGCCAGAACGAGCGCAGCCAGATCCAGAACAAGGCCACGGCGATGAACGTCCTGCAGGCCAAGCTCCTGGAGCGCAAGCGGCAGGAGGAGGCGGACAAGATGTCCGCGCTGCGCGGCGAGGGCACCAGCAGCTGGGGCACGCAGATCCGCAACTACGTGCTGCACCCGTACCAGATCGTGAAGGACCTGCGCACCGGCATCGAGGTCGGCAACCCCTCGGCGGTGCTGGACGGCGACATCGACGAGTTCATCGAGGCCGAGATCCGCTGGCTCCGGCAGCAGGAGCAGCAGACCGCCTGACCTGGGCGTCCTTCGCCCGCCCACCGGAAAGTTTTGCGCGGCGAGGTTTCGTGTTCACAGAGTGACTGTGTGGTCACTCTGCGAGGATGGCGTGCGGTCCGGATCTCCGTCGCCACTTCGGGGGGCTTTCGCAATGCCCGCACGCACCATCACCGTCGCTTCACTCTTCACGTCCTGCCTGCTCACGGCCGCCATGGGCACCGGCTGCTCGGAAGGCTCGCCATCGTCGGCCGAGGCGGAGAGACGCGCGGCCGCGCCGGCGCTCGACAAGGCGCAGGCCCAGCGGATCCTCGACTCCTACGCCGACGGGGCCAACCGGGTCAGGCGCAAGCTCAACCGCGGGGCCCTGGCCGGCATCGAGGCAGACCCGCAGCTGTCCATGGACGACGCGTCACTCAAGCTCCGCCGCGTCATCAAGCGGCCGCCGCCCGAAGTGAAGTTCTCGAACACGACGTTCTACATCCCGCGGGTGAGCGGATACCCGCACTGGTTCGCGGCCGGCGCCGTCACCGGGCAGGGGAAGCGCTCGATGCGGCACGCGCTGCTGTTCACGCAGGCCAAGCCTGGGGCGCCCTGGCTGCTGACCGCCAACCCCTACCCCACCAGCGACGCGCTCAGCACCGTCGCCCTCGACCCGGACGGCTACGCCACCCCGGTCGAGCCGGACGAGAAGAACGGCCTCGCCACCGCGCCCGGCAAGCTGCCCGAGGCGCACGCCGCGCTCCTCACCGACGGGCCCGGCGCGTCGAAGGCGTCCCTCCTCGCGGACGGGGCGCAGACCAGCGAGACGTACAAGGCGCTGAAGCAGGGCGAGCAGACCCTGGCCGGACGAGGCGTCACGCTCTCGTCCCGCTTCTCCCCCACCAGGTACCGGGTGTTCGCGCTCCGCACCAAGGACCGGGGGGCCCTGGTCTGGTACGTCCTCAAGCAGAACGAGGCGTACTCCTCGTCCAAGCGGGGACAGTTGGCCGTAGGCGGAGACCTTCTCGGTCTCGCCCCGGTCAAGGCCGCCCGGACACGCATGGACACGACCGTCCTCGTGCAGTACCTGGCCGCCGTCCCGCCGAAGGGCCGCGCCACGGTCACCGGGATGTACCGCAAAGCCGTCATCGCGCACGGCACCTGATCTCCGTCGGGTGCCGGGCGGTCCCGCGCTTCTGACCGCTGCAGCGGAACCAGCCCGGCATCCGGCGGTGCCTATTCGGCGGATGGAAGCGAGCTGGCGGTGACCAGGGTGCGGATGGCGCCCAGGGCCACGGAGAGGGTCGCCAGGTCGAAGCTGTCGCTTTCCCAGATCTCGCTGAGGGTCTGCTGGGCGCGCTGGACGGCCGGCTTGTTCTTCTCCGCCCAGTGGACCATGCGCTCCTCCGGGTGTCCGCCCGGCTCGCTGGTGACGAGGACGTCCCTGGTCAGGGCCGCGTGCGCGGTGTACAGGTCGTCACGGAGGGCGGAGCGGGCCATCGAGCGCCACTTGTCGTCGCGGGGCAGCGCGATGATGCGTTCGCGGAGCCGGGACAGCTGGAGGCGGTCGGCCAGGTCGAAGTACGCCTCCGCGACCTCCTCCACCGGGCGGCCCGTGTCGTGCGCGATGCCGACGAGGTCGAAGGTGGAGAAGGCGGGGACGAACGTCGCGCAGCGCTCGGCCAGCCCGTCCGGGACGCCGCGCTGGGCGAAGCCGTCGCGGCGCTGCTCGAACGCGGCGAGGTCCAGCCCCACGAGGAGCTTCGACAGGTGGGTGCTCAGCGCGGCCGCGCTCCCGGCGAAGAAGTCGATCGTCTCGCGGATGTCGAACGGCGGCCGCCGGTTGTGCAGCAGCCAGCGGGCGCCGCGCTCGGTCAGCTTCCGGGCCTCCAGCAGCATCGCGATCTGGGTGGACTCGTCGATCTCGTGGGACAGCGACTCCACCGACCGCCAGAACTTCGGCATCTCGAACACGTCGCGGGCGACGAGGTAGGCGCGGGCGATGTCGGACGACGACGCCCCCGTCTCCTCGTTCATCCGGAACACGAACGTGGAGCCGCTCGCGTTGACCAGGTCGTTCACCACGGCCGTGGTGATGATCTCGCGGCGCAGCGGGTGCCGGTCCATGTAGGGGCGGAACCGCTCGCGCAGCGGGGTCGGGAAGTAGTCGACCAGCCACGACTCCAGATACGGGTCGTCGGCCAGGTCGGACGCGACGAGGTCGTGGTCGAGGGCGAGCTTGGCGTAGGCGAGCAGGACGGAGAACTCGGGGCTGGTGAGCCCGAGGCCCGCCTGCCTGCGCTCGGCCAGGGCCTTGTCGTCCGGGAGGAACTCGATGCGCCGCAGGAGACGGCCCTCGCGTTCGAGTTTGCGCAGGTAGCGGGCGTGGATGTGGAGCATCGCCGGTGCCTGGGCGCGGGCGCCGGCGAGGACGACGTTCTGCGCGTAGTTGTCGCGCAGGACGAGCCGTCCGACCTCGTCGGTCATCTCGTACAGCAGGCCGTCGCGCTGCTTGCCGGTCAGCTCGCCGTCCCGGACGACCTGGTCGAGCAGGATCTTGATGTTGACCTCGTGGTCGGAGGTGTCGACGCCGGCCGAGTTGTCGATGAAGTCGGTGTTGATGAGGCCGCCGGTCCGGGCGAACTCGATCCGGCCGAGCTGGGTGACGCCGAGGTTGCCGCCCTCGCCGACGACGCGGCAGCGCAGCTCGGAGCCGTCGATCCGGACCGGGTCGTTGGCCTTGTCGCCGACGTCGGCGTTGTTCTCGATGGACGACTTCACGTAGGTGCCGATGCCGCCGTTCCACAGCAGGTCGACCGGCGCCTTCAGGATGCTCCTGATCAGCTCGAACGGGGCGAGCGCCTTCACGCCGTCCTCGATGCCGAGCGCGGCCCGCGTCTGCGGGGTCAGCGCGATCGACTTGGCGGTGCGGGGGTACACGCCGCCGCCCTTGGAGATCAGCGCGGCGTCGTAGTCGGCCCAGCTGCTGCGCGGCAGGTCGAACAGCCGGCGGCGCTCGGCGAACGAGGTAGCGGCGTCCGGCTGGGGGTCGATGAAGATGTGCCGGTGGTCGAACGCGGCGACGAGGCGGGTGTGCTCGGAGAGGAGCATGCCGTTGCCGAACACGTCGCCTGACATGTCGCCGATGCCGACGGCGGTGAAGTCCTCGTTCTGGACGTCCGTGCCCAGGGAGCGGAAGTGGTACTTCACCGACTCCCAGGCGCCGCGGGCGGTGATGCCCATGCCCTTGTGGTCGTAGCCGACCGAGCCGCCGGACGCGAACGCGTCACCGAGCCAGAAGCCGTACTCGGCGGCGACGCCGTTGGCGAGGTCGGAGAACGTCGCGGTGCCCTTGTCGGCGGCGACGACCAGGTAGGTGTCGTCGCCGTCGTGCCGGACGACGTTCGGCGGCGGGACGACCTTGCCGTCCACGAGGTTGTCGGTGAGGTCGAGCAGGCCGGAGATGAAGTCCTTGTAGCAGGCGATTCCGGCCTGCTGCCACGCCTCCCGGTCGGCGGACGGGTCGGGCAGCTGCTTGCCGACGAACCCGCCCTTCGCGCCCGCCGGGACGATCACCGTGTTCTTCACGGCCTGCGCCTTGACCAGCCCGAGGATCTCGGTGCGGAAGTCCTCGCGGCGGTCGGACCAACGGAGCCCGCCGCGCGCCACCGTCCCGAACCGCAGGTGCACGCCCTCGACCTTCGGCGAGTACACGAAGACCTCGTACGTGGGACGGGGCTCGGGCAGGTCGGGGATGGCGTGCGGGTCGAACTTCATCGACAGGTACGGTTTGCGCCGGTAGTGGTTGGTGCGCAGGGTCGCCTGGACGAGCGCGAGGTAGGCGCGGAGGATGCGGTCCTCGTCGAGGCTGGCGACGTCGTCCAGCTTGCCCTGGAGCTCCTCGGTGATGCCCGCGCTGCGCTCCTGCTCGCCGCCCTGCAGCGTCGGGTCGAGGCGGCTCTCCCACAGCCGGACGATCAGCCGCGTGATGGACGCGTTCCGCAGCAGCACCTGCTCGATGTAGCGCTTGGAGAACGTCGTGCCCGTCTGCCGCAGGTAGAGCGCGTAGGCGCGCAGGATCATCGCCTGCCACCAGTTCAGCCCGACGTGCAGGACGAGCGCGTTGAACCCGTCGTTCTCGATCTCGCCGCGCCACAGCCGGGTGAACGCGTCCTGGAACGGGCCCTTGATGGACTCCTCGGCGACGCCGGCGGGCGGCTCGTACCGCAGCCCCAGGTCGTAGATCCAGAACCGGTGCCCGTCGGAGGTCCTGATCTCGTACGGCCGCTCGTCGATCACCTCGACACCCATGTTCTGCAGCAGCGGCAGCACCCGCGACAGCGAGATCGGGTCGCCCAGCCGGTAGATCTTGAAGCGGCGCTCGCCCGGCTCGGCGCTGTACGGCTCGTACAGGTTGATGGACGTGTCGGCGACGCCGTCCTTCAGGTCGTCCAGGCGGCGCAGGTCGGCGACGGCGGTGCGGGCGGGGAAGTCGGCCTTGTAGCCCTCGGGGAAGGCGTCCCCGAACCGGCGGACGAGGGTCCGGGCGCGCTCCTCGCCGCACTGCTCGACGATCGCGTCGCCGAGGTCGTCCTCCCAGGAGCGGATGGCGGCGGCGAGCCGCGCCTCCAGCTCGGGCACGTCGACATCGGGCAGCGGACGGCCGCGCTCGCCGCGGACCACCACGTGCAGCCGCGCCAGCATCGACTCGGTCACGTTGGCGCTGTAGTCGACGCTGACGCCGTCGAACGCGTCCTTCAGCAGGTCCTGGACGCGGAGCCGGACCTTGGTGGTGTAGCGGTCGCGCGGCAGGTACACCATGCAGGACATGTAGCGGCCGTACAGGTCCTTGCGCAGGAACAGCTTCAGCTGGCGGCGCTCGCGCAGCCGCAGCACGCCGAGCGAGATCGGCAGCAGGTCGTCGACGGAGATCTGGAACAGCTCGTCGCGCGGGTAGCTCTCCAGTATCTCGATGAGGTCCTGGCCGTCGTAGCTGTCGGCGGTGAAACCGGCGAGCTCAAGCACCTCCTCCAGCTTCCGCTTGAGGACGGGGATGTGCGACAGCGACTCGCTGTAGGCGACGTGCGTGAACAGGCCGAGGAAGCGGCGCTCGCCGATGACCGCGCCGGACTCGTCGAACTTCTTGACGCCGATGTAGTCGAGGTAGAGCGGGCGGTGGACGGTGGAGCGCGAGTTCGCCTTGGTGAGCACCAGCAGGCGCTTCTCCGTCGCCTTCTCTCGGACCTCGGGCGGCAGCGCCGCGAAGCTGTCGGACTCCTGCTTGTCGCTGCGCAGGATGCCGAGGCCGGTGCCCGGCTCGGGCTTGAGCGCGGTGCCGCTCTCGGTGAGCGTGTAGTCGCGGTAGCCGAGGAAGGTGAAGTGCCCGTTCGCCAGCCAGTCGAGCAGCTCGATGCCCTCGGCGAGCTCCTTGTCCGGCAGCGGCGGCGCGGTCTCCTGGATCGCGGCGGCGATCTCACCGGCGCGGGCCCGCATCTTCGGCTCGTCCTCGACGGCGACGCGGACGTCCCCGAGGACGCGGAGCAGGTCCTTCTCCAGTTCGTCCAGGACGGACCGGTCGCTGGTACGGTCCACTTCGATGTGCATCCACGACTCGTCGACGTCGTCGTCGCTGTCGAGCTTGCCGCGGAACGCCTTCAGGTGGCCCGCGACGTCGCGGTCCACGCCCAGCAGCGGGTGGACGATCAGGTGCGTGGCGAGCTGGTGCCGGGTCAGCTCCATCGTGACCGAGTCGACCAGGAACGGCATGTCGTCGGTGACGACCTGCACGATCGTGTGGCCCGGGTCCCAGCCGTACTCCTCCAGCGACGGCGTGAAGACGCGCACCTTCGCGCGTCCCTGGGGCCGCTCCTCGCCGAGCGCGCGGTGCGCCATCGCGGGGCCGCAGATGTCGGCCGGATCCCGATCCAGCAGGTCCTCGCGAGCGACGTGCCGGTAGTACAGCCGGAGGTAGGCGAAGGCCTCCTCCGTGTCACCGCCGCGCGCCCCTGGACGCTGCGCGCACGTCTCAGCCGCCCGCCGGAGCAGGTCGTCCTTCGCTTGATCGAGCATGCCGCTCATCGACTAACTCCCCTAGAGACACTTCGCCACCTCGTTGTGGCGCCGCTCACTGCGCCAGCGTAGCCAGGAATCGCCCCAAAGCCGACCTGCTCCGCGGCAACGTGGACGTGGCTTTGCCCACCCTCCCAGAC
>NZ_VCKW01000069.1 GCF_005889715.1 Actinomadura soli | reverse complement strand
GGGTGGGGCGAGGAGTTCGGTTCCCGCTTGGACCAGGTCACCAGTGACGGCTTGGGCGTCCGTGACCTCGAAGGCGACTCGGAGTCTCGGGCTGATCCGCCGTCCTGCTTCTACGCGGTCGATCATGGCGACCTGCTCGGGGCTGGAGATCTCCAGTGTCGCGCGGCCGACGTCGAGGATCGTGACTCGCGCGCCGTCGTCCTGGTGGAGTTGGAGTTCTTGGACCCCGCCCAGGACGTCACGGTAGAACCGCACCGCCTCCTCGTAATCGTCGGCCTCGACGACCAGGCGCATTTGCAGGACGTTGCCGGACGGCGCCGTCACCGGAGGGTGGGGCGGTAGACGAGTTCCTGGGTGTGGCCGTCGAGCGTCCGGGCTTCGAGGAGTTCGAGATCGAAGTCGGCGGCGCCGCCGAGGATCGGGCTGGTGCCGGTCCGGCCGGAGATGGCGGGGAAGATCGTCACCTGCAGGCGGTCGACCAGGCCGGCGGCCATCAGGGCCCAGTTCAGCGACAGGCTGGCCTGGGAGCGCAGCGGCACGTCCGATTCCTTCTTGAGCCGGGTGACGATGTCGACGGCGTCACCGCTCACGATGGTCGCGTCCGGCCAGCCGAGGGTGTCGTGCAGCGTGGAGGACACGACCGTCGCGGGCATGCGCATCGTGCGGACGTTCCACTCGTCGAGCGTGTTGGGGTCGATGCCCGAGGTCATGATCTGCGCGGTCTCCCGGAAGGTGGTGGCGCCGAAGACCATCCGCTGCTCGGTGTCGAACTGGGCCGCGCGGTGTTCGAGCAGTTCGGGGCCCTGCTTGCCCCAGTAGCCGCCCCAGTCGGCGCCCTCGGCGTAGGAGCCGTAGCCGTCGAGGGTGGAGAAGACGTCCCAGGTGTAGACAGCGGTCATGTCGGTTCCCATCGTGCTTGGCAGACGGTGGACGTTCGCGTGCCCACCAGCCTGGGGCAGCCGACGGTGATGAGTCCAATGCATTGTTGTCATGAGATTGATCGCGTTTCACAATTGCTGCGTGAATCTCCAGCAATTGAAATACGTCGTCGCCGTGGCCGAGCTCGGCAACTTCACCCGCGCCGCCGAGCGGTGCTCGGTCGTGCAGTCGGCGTTGAGCCATCAGGTCGCCAAGCTTGAGCAGGAGCTGGGTGCCCGGCTCTTCCACCGGACGAGCAGGTCGGTGGCGTTGACCCCGGCGGGCGCGGCCTTACTTCCGGCGGCGCGCGAGTGTCTCGCGGCCGCGGAGCGGGTGCAGGCCGAGGCCTACGCGGCGACCGGAGAGATCCGCGGCCGGCTCGCCGTCGGCATGATCCCGACGGTGGCGGCCGTCGACGTGCCGGCGGTGCTGCGATCGTTCCACCTGGAGCACCCGCAGGTGCGGATCCGTCTCCTCACGCGCGGCAGCGACCTCCTTGCCGACCAGGTCCGCGACGGCGCGCTCGATGTCGCGTTCCTGGGCCTGGCCGAGGACGTCGAGATCCCGCACCTCAACAGCCGGCCGCTCGCCCGCGACCCGCTGGCCGCGCTGCTGGCACCCGACCACCGGCTCGCCGGGCGGCAGCGCATCCGGCTGGAGGAGGTCGCGGCTGAGGAGTACGTGGACTTTCCTGCTGGCACGACTGGACGCGTTCAGGCCGATCACGCTTTTCGCGCCGCTGGTCTGGAGCGCGAGGTCGCCTTCGAGGTCACCGACCCCCACATCATGGCGCGGCTCGTCGCCGAAGGTCTCGGCGTCGCTCTCCTCGCCTCCGCCTACGCGGTGCGCCTGCCCGGGGTGTCCGTCGTGCCCGTGGTGAACACCTCGCACCGCATCGAGCACCTGATCTGGAGCCGGCTCGGGCCGACGCCGGCGGCGGACGCGTTCATCTCCCGCGTATTACGGCCCTAGTCGCAGATTCATGTCGTTGTTGGGAGTTGGACGCGCAGCCATGTCATTCCGGTCAGGTCTAGCCAGGCCGCGTCCGGGGTTCGGACCAGTCGCAGGACGACGTTGTCGCATCCGGCGCAGCGGGCGACCATCCCGGGCGCGCGGTCGTAGACCATCAGCGTGGCGATCGGGCCGGTGAGACCGCAGTTGACGCAGCGGCCTTCGGCGGCCGTGACGTCCACGGCGAACAGTTCGCTCAGCGGGCCGGCGAGCGCGTTGCCGTCCACGTGGCCGTGAACGGCTTGTCGATGGCGCAGGGTCATGTCGATCGGTCTCCGCTCAGCCGAAGCGTTCGGTCTTGATCCGCCGCGGGTCGTGGCCGTGGGCGACCAGCAGGTCGGCGGCCGCCTCCACGAATCCGGTCGGGCCGCAGACGAAGCAGTCGCGGTCCGTGTCCGCCGGGTCGAGGTCGGCCGCGGTCAGGCGTCCGGGCGGGCGCAGCCAGCCGTCCGGGGTGCCGCGGGTGTAGAGGAGGGTGACGTCCAGGCCGGGGACGGGACGCCGCAGTTCATCGGCGAAATACACGTCGGAAGGTGTGCGGACGGAATAGAGCAGCGTGAACGGCGTCCCGTCCCCGGAAAGTCGACGGGCGCGGATCATGGCCATCAGCGGCGCGATTCCGGAACCGCCCGCGATGAGCAGGACGGCGCGTCCCGTCCCCGGACGCCAGACGAACCAGCCGCCGACCGGGCCGCGCAGTTCCACCGGATCGCCAATGCCGATGACGTCGGTCAGATAGGGGGACACCTCGCCGTCCCCTATCCGCTGGACGGCCAATTCCACCTGGTCGGGAGCGGAAAGCGAATAACTCCGCTGCGCGGTGTAGCCGTCGTCGGCCGTGAGTCGCACGTCGACGTGCTGGCCAGCCAGATGCCCCGGCCAGTCAGGCACGTCGAAGAGCAGCGTGCGGGCCGTTTCGGTCTCCCTGCGCGTTTCGGCCAACCGCGCCACGCGCCAGGCTAGTCGCCCTGGTACCGCTGTTCGCGCCATGGATCCCCGTAGTCGTGATAGCCGGCGGACTCCCAGAAACCCGGCTCGTTCTCCGTGAGCAGCGTGATTCCGCGCACCCATTTCGCCGACTTCCAGAAGTACAGGTGCGGCACCAGTAGCCGTGCCGGACCGCCGTGTTCGGGTTCCAGGTCCTCGCCGTCATAGCGGTGGACGACCCACGCCTTCCCGTCCAGCAGGTCGTCAAGCGGCAGATTGGTGGTGTAGCCGCCGTAGGAATGCGCGAGCGCGTAGTCGGCTTCGGTTTCTACGTCGGCGAGCAGGACGTCCAGCGACACCCCCTGCCATTCCGTGCCCAGCTTGGACCATTTGGTGACGCAGTGGATGTCCACCTGTGGCGTCTCGGACGGCAGGTCCAGGAATTCTCGCCACGTCCAGCGGTGTTCCCGCCCGGATTCCGTGGTGACGGTGAACTCCCATTCGTCCTGCGGGATCCGCGGCGTCGGGCCCGCGGACAGTACCGGGAAGTCGTTGGTCAGGTATTGCCCCGGCGGGAGTCCGCCGGCGGACTCCCGCCGCCGGCCGTGAAAGCCGGGTGAAACGATCCCCATCTCAGCATCCTCTCGGCGATTCATTGCGGGCGGGCGAGCCGCCTGCCATGCGGGCCGGGGGGTGGGTTCATGGTTTCTGCAGGGGCCGGAACGCCGCCCGCACCTCGGTGGAAAAGAGTTCGGGCTCCTCCCAGGCGGGGAAGTGACCGCCGCGGTCGACCTCGTTGAAGTACGCGAGGTCGGGGTAGACCGTCTCGACCCAGCTGCGCGGGGCGGCCCAGAGCTCGCCGGGGAACGTGGTGAAGCCGACCGGGACCGAGACCGGCGGAGGAGCCTGACCGGCGGCGTGGGCCCGCCCGAATTCCCAGTACCAGCGGGCGGCCGAGGCGCCGGTGCCCGTCAGCCAGTACAGCGTGATGTCGTCGACGATGCTGTCGCGGGTGAGGCCGCCCACTGGCCGGCCGTCGACGAACGCGCGGGAGAACTTGTAGTAGCTATCGGTGTCGTGGTCGAGCATCCAGGCCGCCAGCCCGACGGGCGAGTCCAGCAGGGAGTAGCCGATCGTCTGCGGCCGGGTGGACTGCTCCAGGAAGTAGCCGAAGCCGTCCGTGGTGAATGCGGTGACCGCGTCGTGCGCCGCGCGCTCCTGCTCAGTCTGCGCTGGCAACTGGTCCTTAAGCCCGATCGCCGCGCCGAGCAGGTTGACGTGGATGCCGACCAGCCCCGGGGGCCCCTGGCGGGCCATCGCGTCCGTGACGTCGGCGCCCACGTCGCCTCCCTGGGCGACGTAGCGCGTGTATCCGAGGCGGTCCATCAGCTCCGCCCAGGCGCGTGCGATGCGGCCGGAGTCCCAGCCGAGCTCGGCCGGCTCGCCCGAGAAGCCGTAGCCGGGTAGGGACGGCAGCACCAGGTGGAAGGCGTCCTCGGCCCGTCCGCCGTGCGCGGTCGGGTCGGTGAGGGGGCCGACGACCTGCAGCAGTTCGACGATCGAGCCCGGCCAGCCGTGCGTCATGATCAGCGGTAGCGCGTTCTCGTGAGGCGACCGCACGTGGACGAAGTGGATCTCGACGCCGTCGATGTCGGTCGTGTGCTGCGGAAGGGCGTTCAGCTTGGCCTCGAACGCGCGCCAGTCGTAGCCGGTCGTCCAATAGCGGGCTAACTCCTGGACGGTCGCCAGCTGCACGCCCTGGGAGCGGTCGGTGACCAGCTCCCGGCTGGGCCAGCGTGCGGCTTCGATCCGGCGACGCATGTCGGTGATCGCCTCTTCCGGGGTGTCCAGTCGGAAAGGACGGATTTCGTTCTCGGACATGTTCTCCACCTGCCGGGTCAAGTCGACCGGCACCGGGGCGCCGGGCGGGGGGCGCACGGTTGATACCCGTATGACCTGGGCGGACACCGGCCAGGCGTGGACTTGGCCTGTCATGGTCATACCGTAGGAGCCGACGGACCTCCGGGCCCGACTCCTTGTGAACCGGTGGCCTTCACGTGGGGTTAGCCGCACGGACGCACGACACGCGCCAACGCGTCAGTGGATGGCGGCTGCGGCGACCGCCAGTCCCAACGCGGACGCCGCTAACGCGACGATCTCGCGTCGCGGGTGGTCCTCTGCGAGGTGGTCCGGCGCGTGCACAACGTCCCGCGTGATGGCCGTCGTGGGCGGTGGCGCGTGGTGACCGTCGCGTGGAGCAGGAGGGTGAAGGCGAGGAGTTCGCTGAGACCCACCGCGATGTCAAGGAGCGTCGCCAACCAGGCCAGGTCGGGGTTCATGTCACCCACGCTGGCGCGGCGCGAGGGTGTCCCGAAACGTTCGCGGACGCTTCGGGACGATCCTGTCGGTAAGCGCAGATGGCGCCTAGGCTTGGTGCTTCCGGTGATGAAGTAGCGGTGGACAGTGCATGCCGGGGACGGGGCCCGGGGCCGTGGATCGTGGATCGGGCAGGGGGCGCCGAGCCGACGCGGGCGCTGAGATGGTGGAGCTGCTTCATGAGCTGATGGAGCAGGCGGGTGTGCGCAGCGTCCGCGAGCTGTCCCGGCTCACCTGCGTGATCCCCAGACGCTGCGCGAGCAGTACCACCGGCTCTGCGAGCGGAAGGCGCTCCGGGCCGGGCATGGTGACGGCGACGCGCGGTCGCTGGTGATCGTCCCCCGGCAGTTGCCGCCCGCGATCGGCGGGTTCGTGGGCAGGCGCGGTGAGCTGGAGGAGCTGTCGGCGTTGCTGGCCGGGAAGGACGGCCGCCACCCGGCGGTCGTGATCTCAGCGGTCGCCGGTGGCCCGGGGGTGGGCAAGACCGCGCTGGCGGTGCAGTGGGCTCATTCGGTGGCCGCGTCATTCCCCGACGCCGCCTTATACGTCGATCTGCGCGGGAACAGGCAAGGCGGGCCGGTCACGGCCGATGAGGCACTCGACGAGGCATGGATCCTCTACAGCCGCGGCCTGGCCTATCGCGACCGGCATCACCACGACGAAGGCCTCAGCCTTCTGGACGGCGCCCTGCGGTTATCGCGCGCGGCCGGTTACCAGTGGGGCGAACTCGCCGCCCTCCACAAGATGGCCGACACCTACACGCGGCAAGAGCGTTGGCATCACGCCGAACGGGCCCTGACCGAGAGCCTGGCAATCGCCGATGCCACCAAGGAGGGCTGGGGCAGGGGCTATCTGCTCTACACCCTCGCCGACGTTTACAGACACACCCACCGGCTCCCACAGGCACTGGACTGCCTGCACCAAGCCTTGAACATCTTCCGGGACACCCACCCGGACCGGCGAGGCGAAGGAGCGGCCCTCGGCGGCCTAGGCGGGGTCTACCTGCTGCTGGGCCGGTGCGATGAGGCCATCGAGTACCACCGGCAGGCCCTCGCCGCCAGCCGTCGGGCCGGCCACCGTTATGGCGAAATGTTCGCCCTCCACAATCTCGGCGAAAGCCAATTCCAGGCCGGGTATACGGAAGACGCCTACCGGACGTTCTGCACCGCGCTGGCAATGTTCGGCGAACTCGGCGGCGCCCGAGCGGAACACATTCGCCACCGCGTCCGGACGATTGAGGCCGAACAAGGACAAGACCAAGACCAAGACGCCTAGCCGAAGCATTCAGGGCGATGAGTCTGGTCGTGGCTGCCAGTCTGTATCTCCACCCACGTGATCGACCGCACCCGAGGAAGGGCATCATGACCGCTACCTACACGTTCGACGTCTTTTCCAGCCTCGACGGCTTCGGCGCCGCCGGCGGCGACTGGACCGGCTACTGGGGCAAGCAGGGCCCCGAGCTCCTCGACCACCGCCTCGCGGTGTACAGCGAGGAGCAGCGGATGGTCTTCGGGGCGAACACCTACCGGGCGTTCGCGCAAATGCTGGCCTCAAGCACCGAGGGGTCCGAGGTGCGCGACCCTTGGGTCACACAGATGCGGAACCTGCCGACGACGGTGGTGTCGACCACCCTGGCGGAGACCTTCGACTGGCCGGACGCGAACATCGTGAGCGGCGATGCCGTCGACGTCGTCGCCCGGCTCAAGGAGGAGTCCGAGGTGCCGTTGCGCTCGCACGGCAGCCTGGCGATGAACCGGGCGCTGATGGCCGCGGGCCTGGTCGAGCGCGTCCAGGTGACGCTCTTCCCCGTGATCACCGGTCAGAGCGGGCTCGACCCGGTCTTCGAGGACGCGGCCGACTTCGACCTTGAGCTGATCGAGAGCCGGACGCTCGACGGCAACATCCAGGAGCTCATCTACCGCCCCACTCTCCATGCCTGACGCTGGGAACACCCTCCGCCCCCGGGCCCCGTCCTAAGGCCCGCGTGCCCCAGGCCCGCGTGACGAGGCCGCAGTTCCGTGAACGTTCATGGCGCCATCACATCGTGTCAATTACGGGCCGCGGCGCTCGTTCTAGCGTCGCGAGGGTTGATGGAGCATGACGAAGCGGAGGTTCCGATGCCCACGCGCCTTGCCCTGGCCGGTCTGGTCTTTGCGTCCACGATCGCCCTGCCGGTAGCCGCCCACGCGTCCACGCCCGCGGGTCCCGGGGTGCGGCCTCAGAAGTCCCATTTCGATCTGCAGGCCCACCGCGGCGGCCTCGGCATGACGACCGAGGAGTCGCTGGAAGGATTCGGCAAGGCGATGCGCCTGGGCGTCACCACCCTGGAGTTGGACACCCAGGTCACCAAGGACGAGAAGGTGGTCGTCACCCACGACCGGCAGGTCAGCGCCCAGAAATGCCGCGACACCGCACCGGTCACGCCCGGCGACCCGATGTACCCCTACGTCGGCAAGTACATCAAGGACCTGACCCTGGCCCAGATCAAGACCATGAACTGCGGCTACCAGCAGTTGCCCGGGTTCCCTGAGCAGGAGGTCGTCCACGACTTCCGGATGGTGCAGCTCAAGGACGTGTTGAACCTCGTCAAGAGCTACCGCGCCAAGCAGGTCGCGCTCAACATCGAGACCAAGGTCGAGGCGGGCGCACCCGAGCAGACCGCGCCACGCGAGCTGTTCGTCCGCCGGGTCTTCGAGGAGATCCGCGCGTCGGGCCTCGAACGGCAGGTCACCATCCAGTCCTTCGACTGGGGCGCCCTGAAGTCCATGCACCGGCTCGCGCCCCGGTGGCCGCTGGTGGCGCTGACCAACTACGACTTCCTCCAGGTCGGCCGGCCCGGCGCGTCCCCCTGGCTGGGCGGCCTGGACGTCGACGACTACGACGGCGACTTCGTCAAGGCGGCCGCCGCCATTCGCGGGGTCACGGCCCTGTCGCCCAACTACGGCTTCCCGCAGAACGGCAAGATCGGCGACCCGGGCTTCCGCTTCTACCCCGACCGGGCCATGATCTCGGGGGCGCACGCCCGGGGCCTGAAGGTCATCCCGTGGACCTGCGACGACCCCGCCACCGTCGAGGCCCTCATCGACCTGGGTGTCGACGGCATCATCACCAACTACCCCGACCGCGTCCGCAAGATCATGAAGGACCGCGGCATGCGACTGCCCAAGGCGTACCAGCCCCGCTGACGCCGGGGGCGCCGTCGCTGGTCAGTCGTGGTTGATGGAGAACCCCAGGATCACCGCGGCGGACACAACGACGTGTCCGGGCGCCAGGTCCTGGGCCGAGGCGGCGCCGCCCGCGCCGTGCCCGCGATACCGCTCGAACCCGACCTGCTCGGGGTCGACGTCATCAATGTGCACCACCGCCCCCAATCGCACGCCGGCGGCCTCGGCGTACAGCTCGGCCTTGCGCCGTGCCGCGCCGACCGCCTCCCGGCGGGCCTCGGCTCGCAGGTCGCCCTTGCCGGTGACGTCGAAGTCGACCCCCTCGATCTCGTTGGCGCCCGCGGCCACCAGGTCGACCAGCAGGGGCTGGACGTCCTCGAGATCCCCGGACTCGACCGCGAACGATGCCTGGCACTCGTATCCGAGGAACTTGCGTTCCGACCCGCCGTAGTTCCACGAACTCTTCAGGCCGAGCCGCGAGTGCTGGACGGCCGCGTCCGATATGCCGTGCTGCCGTAGCGTCCGCCGCACCGCCTGCACGGCGTCGCTGGCCACGGCGAACGCCTGAGACGGTGTCTGCTCGACCCGGATCACTTTGAACCTGGCCCGCACCAGATCGGGCATCGCCTTCACACTGGACGCCCCGTAGGCGGCCACGCCCCACGGCCGTTCGATCATCTGCATGACGATCATCCAAGCAGCGCCCCGTCCGCCGTGCCATGGGCCGCCGTGGCCAGTGCCCGCCAAGTGCTGCCGGGGGCTGCCGGGTGGCTCACTCTTAGGCGGTCAGCTTCTCCACGCCGGTCCGGACCCAGGTGAGGTCCAGTTCGTCGGCCAGGTTCCGAGCGGTTTCGAGGAGCGTGGCACGTTCGGGATCATCCTCGGGCAGCTCACAGGCGAGCAGGAGCTGGGCCGCGGCGATCTGCGGACGCATGCCCGCCGCGGAGCGCAAATGAAGCGAGCGTCGCAGCATGCGCAGCCCCCCGTCGCGGTCACCGCCGTCGATCACCCGCCAGGCGAGGTGGCGGAGCACGATGGACTCAAGGATCGGGTCGCCTTCCTGCTGGGAGACTTGGAGGGCCTTGGTGTAGTGCGCCTTCGCGGCGGTGCCGTCTTCGCGGACGTTGTCGAGGAGCGCACCCCAGTGGAACTCGGCCCACCCATGCGTCTTCGGGTCGGCTGAAGCGAAACGGTATCCGGCCTCCGCGGTCTCGTAGTCGTCCGGCAGCGGGTCCAGCCGGAAGAGCAGACGGGTGTAGGCGAGCCGGGCGGTGAGCATGCGGGCCTGCGGCGTTTCCGGATCGAGGGCCGCTATCGCGTCGGCCGCGGCTTCGATGCCGTCGAGCCGGAACAGGAACCGCTCGTAGAGGATCTCGGCCTTCAGCTCCAGCGCTTCGGCGCTCTGCTCTTCGGCCAGCAGGGCGGCGGCATGGTCCCAGTCACCGAGTACGTGGAGGCGGCGGGCCGCATGAAGGGACGTGTAGGTGTCGTTAGCGATCATGCCGCCTACAGTAGGAGTCGGTGATGTAGGGGGTCAAGTGCGCTACGGCGACTACATGGGGATGCTCGGCGTCAGCGGTCGGCGGCCGCCTTGCGGCGGGCGCGGTGGTTGGCGACGGTCGTCCGGCTGGCGCAGGTGTTGGAGCAGAAGCGGCGGCTGCGGTTGCGGGAGTCGTCGACGTAGAAGCGAGCGCAACCGTCCGCCTGGCAACGGCCCACGGTGACCTCCGGGTCTCCGCAGATCGCGTGTGCGAGCGCCGCGGCGCAGCTACGGCCGAGCCAAGCGACGGGGTCCTCTGCGTCGCGGGCGAAGTGCAGGTGCGGCTGACCCTCCCCGTCGTGCTCACTGACGTGGACGACGGGCGGGAAGCGTTCCAGGAGCAGGTTGACGGGGGCGACCGGTCCGGAGTCGGCGACGGCCGCGACCGCTTCGCGCAGGGGCTGAAGGAGACCGGCCAGCTCGTCGGCGTCCGGTTCGGCTATGTGGTGCTGGCGGAAGAACTCTCGCCGCAGGTCGGTGGGGTCATCACCGTTGACCAGTTCGACGGCCAGCCGGGTCAGGTTACCGATGTAGGCAACGTAACGCACTTGACCACCTACCTCCTTCGCTCTCATAGTAGGCGGCATGCACATGAACACCAACTACTCTATGGCGTCCACCGACGAGGCCGTCTGAAAATGATCGCCGACATCGACCTGGGCCAGGGCCTGCGGCTGCGCACCTTGACCACGCAGGACGTCGACCTCGTGGTCGAGGCCACCGGCACCGAGACGGCTCCGGCCCTCTGGGGCCCGCATCCGGCCGGGCCCTACACGCCTCAGGACGCGCGCTTGGCCCTGAACTCCTGGGATCCGGCCGCAGGACGCCAGACGTCCTACGGGATGCTCAAGGACGACCGCCTGCTCGGTGCGCTGGGGCTGATGATCGACGGCCCGGACACCGCCGAACTCGCCTACTGGGTGCGGCCGGAAAGCCGTCGCCAAGGGCTGGCCCTGCGCGGTATCAACGCGCTGACCCGCTGGACGCACGACGAACTGGGCCTGGAACGCGTCTGGCTGGAGATCGACCCAGCCAACACGCCCTCGCTACGCCTGGCCGACCGCGCCGGCTACCAGTACGAGCAACGCATCCCACACCACTGCCGTACCTGGACCAGACCCGACCCCGAGCACGACACCTGGCACGACTGCATGATCTGGGCACACACCGCGCTGCGGGAGCCTCCGGCCCGGGGTTAACCGGTGATGCGGGCGGTGTAGCCAGCGTTGATGCCGACGGCCTGGCACGGGCCGCCCACCTCGGGTGCCCCGGCCGGGAAGCCGGAGCGCAGGCACACCTCGATCGGGTTAACGCCGTTGGTCGTGCCGACGCGGGCCCCACCTGGCCGGATGGTCAGCACGGTGCGGTCGAACCGCTCAATGCCGCGCTGGCGGGCGGCGTCCTGCATGACCTGGCGCAGCGGCGCGGCGGCGAGGACGACGGCCGGTACCTCGCGGTCGGCGACGCGTACGGACTCGCGAGTGATCAGCAGGTGCCGGGGTCGTGGACGATCCGGTCCGGGAACGCCTCCGCCAGCTGGTGGGCCGCGCCGCCGGCGGTGAGCCGCCCGTCGGGTCCGACGAACACCAGCGAGGGCGGGCCGGGGAAATCGCCGCGTCCCGCCGGCTCGTTCAGATCATTTTATCCGCGACGCCCCCGTGGTGAACGAACCGCCGAAGTCGATGGCCAGAAGCGGCTGTTTCATCGTGCCCCCTGAATTCCCTCGTGGCCGCCGACGATACGTGTGTCCGGGTCTTCTCTGCCAGCACTTCATTTACGGTCCGATTAATGGACGACTTGCGTCCCATCCCCAAAGAAATGACCGGTGGGCGACCGGAAACCGCGTGGCATGATTCGGCCCCGGGCGGCCGGTCGAATGGGGGCCGGCCCGTTACGTCGAAAGGATCTGGGATGGACATGGTCGAGGGCTGGACGGTGAAGATCGCCGAACGGGTCGCCCCGAACGAGGCCGACTTCGCCGCCGAGGTGGGAGAGGCGTACGCGTCCGGAGGGAGGGCCCGCGCCGCGCTGTTCCCCCGTCCCGGAGCCGAGCCCGGCGGGTTCGGGCTGACGGCCCTGATCGGAGAGCTGCCCGTCATCCTGCGGGCGCTGGCCGACTCCACCGAAAGCCTGCGGCATCTGCTCGGCACGCGGGAATTGGGTAACGCCGTCGCCATCGTCGCCCTCGCCGTCGTGGCGCGGGGTCAGAAAACCGGCGACCAGAAAACGGACGACGGGAATATTCCGGGCACGAAGGGGGGTGGCGGCGAGAACGAAGAGAAGGCGATTCCCGGGAATTCCGCCGCCGGGGATGCTATGGGGGCCGCGCCGGAAACGGTCGCGCTGGAAACGGCACACCGGCAATTGCGCGACCGGCTGGAACGTGACGGGATGCCCCGCCTGCGGGCCGACCTCGTCGCCTACGAACTGCTGGACGAACTGCTGTCGGCTCCCGACGACGCCACGGAGTTCCTCCGCAGGCTGACGGGCGAATCGCAAGAATGAGGCGCACGGCCGCGGGCGGCATCCTGCCGCCGTGGATCTGGCTGTTCTTCACCCTCTATCTCGCTTGGGGACTGCCAGGCCAGATCGGCGCCATGCTGTCCACGCCTGGACATGTCGATGGCTCCCGGGCGCGCCGTCGATCCCGTCCGACCGGGCGCATCTCTACTGGGCCGCGGCCGTTCCTCCAGGCATCCTGCTGCTCGCCTCGTTCGTCTCGTCCCCCTGAGGGCGGGCGTTGGGCCTGCGCGTTACGGCTTGTGGAGAAGGCCGCCGTATTCGCGGAAGTCGCGGTTGAGCTTGGACGCGCCCAGGAAGTGCTCGACCTCGACCGGGGCGGGCGCCAGGGGCGGCTGATCGGGGTCGGGGCGCCATTCGTCGACGTCGATGAGGCCGGGCGCGACGGGGACGAGGCCCTTCATGAGTGCGTCGACCTCGGCGCGCGAGCGGGTCTGCCAGGGGATTCCGGCGCCGGTCATGCGGGCCTGCAGGTCGGCGCCGCGGGCGGTGTTCTCGGTGACGGCCTGCGAGAACGCCAGGTGGCTGCCGGGGGCGGCGCGGTCGAGGATGGTGCGCAGGATGCGGCGGGGGTCGTCGGCGTCGGGCAGGTGGTGGCCGACGGAGAGGAACAGCACCGCGACCGGCTCGCCGAAGTCGATGAGGCGGCGCACGTCGTCGTGGTTCAGGATCGTGTCCTGGTCGCGCATGTCGGCGGTGATGACGGTCGTGGAGCCGTCGCCCGCCAGCAGGGCGCGGGCGTGCACCAGGACGATGGGGTCGATGTCGACGTAGACGACGCGGGCGTCCGGCGCGAACCGCTGCGCGACCTGGTGGACGTTGTTGTCGGTCGGCAGGCCGCAGCCCATGTCGATGAACTGCCGGATTCCCGCGTCCCGGACGAGGTGGCGGACGGCGCGGTAGAGGAACAGCCGGTTCGCCCTGGTGATGTCCAGGCCCTCGGGGAAGTCGGGCAGGTGCGCCATTGCGAACTGCCGGTCGACCTCGTAGTTGTCCTTGCCGCCGAGATACCAGCCGTAGACGCGCGCGGAGGTCGGGAGGTCGTCCGGGATCTGGTCCAGGGTCACGCTGCGCTCCCGCCCGAGAAGTCCGTTGCCGGGGCTCACCGTAACCGCGCGTCCGGCGGACGAGGGCTCGCTGTCCGGGACCGGCCGCCCGGTCAGTGGGGGATTCGGGCGAGGACCGGCAGCGGGGCCAGGCCGTACTGGTAGTAGTCCACGGTGTCCGCGCCGGACGTGTGGGCGGTCTTGGCCTTGGCCGCCAGATGCTCGGCCGACGTGGTGTCCGGCAGGCCGGGGCGCAGGAGGGCGCGGAGCGTGGTCTCCGGGCCCAGCGCGGCCCGGTAGGCGGCGACGTCCTCGGCTATGCGGGCCTCGTCGTGCGCGTAGCAGAGGACGGCGTAGGACGGGACGACCTCGCTCACGGCCGCCGGATCCACGCCGATCCGCCAGGCGGAGTCGGCGGCCGGGGCGCCCGTGGGACGTCCATCGGCGTAGCCCTTCACGGCGCCGGTCAGGTCGAGGAAGGTCAGGTGGGAGCCTTCGCCCGCGACGGCTTCGGCGACCTCGACGGCCAGGGACGTGACGATCGGGGTGCGGGCGCGGGCGTAGTCCTCCAGGACGGCGGGGTTCTCGTGGGCGGGCGGGCCGCCGTCCAGGACGGAGGCCGCCAGGCGGGACGCGGCGTCCCGCGCCTTTTCGGCGGAGGGAATGCGCGCCCGGCAATGCGGGCAGAAGCACAGGCCCAGCGCGAATTCGGCGGCCGGGCCGAGATCGACGAAAGAGCGTTCGTGGTGGTAGCCGTGCCCGAACGTCCCGAAATGCAGGGACTCGGAGACGACCGAGTCCATTCCCTGGCGGGCGATGGCGCGGCCGAGCGCGACGGCGTACGCGCGGACGTCCGGGCTGGACGGGCACAGATCGGCGGGCGCGGCACGATCGCCGAAGCAGTTCTCCTGGGTGACGTCCGGAAAGGCGAGACCAAGGGTGGTGTTGTGCAGGAACACGCCCCAGCCGTGCAGGGGAACGTCCAGCTCACGGGTCTGTTCGCGGAGGGCGCGCAGCGGTTCCCGGTCGGCGTTCCGCTGGACGGGCGGCACGAGCCGAAGCCCGTCGAACAGGCCGTCAGGAAGGAAATGGATTCCGTCGTGCCGCAAAGTCACGCGGGTGCGTCCATGGGGAGTCACGTCGCGTGCGCGGTGGTAGGCGGCGCCGATGGTAATGGACGAGACGCCATGGGAGAGGATCTGCGCGGCGTCCACACCGCCGTGCAGATCCTCGACCAGGACGTAGAGCGACGAGTCCATCAGCTCCTCTTGTAAGCCACGAAGTCGATTTCCACGAGGATGTTCATCAGGTCGGACCCGACGGTGGTGCGCACCGGGTACGGCTCGTTGAAATGCGCCCGGTACACCTCGTCGTAGGCGGCGAAGTCGTCGTGCAGGTCCTGCAGGTGGACGGTCGACTTCACGACATCGTCCAGGCCAAGGCCGTGCTCGGCGAGGATCGCGGCCAGGTTCGCGAGGACCTGCCGGGTCTGCTCGGCGACGTCCTTGCCGACGACCTCGCCGGTCTCCGGGTCGATCGGGCCCATGCCGGAGGTGTAGACGAAGTCGCCGGCCACCAGGCCCTGCGAATACGTGCCGAGCGGCGCGGGCGCGGCCGGGCTCCGGAGTTCACGCTTGCCCATATCTGTCTCCTTTAGCGGGTGACGGTGTCTTCGGTTGATTTCAGCAGATCGAGGTCCGCGCGGCTGGGGAGGCCCTCCCAGTCGCCGCGGACGGTGACGGCGTACGCGCCGGCCGCCGTGGCCGTGGCGAGGCGCTCGGCGACCGGGCGTCCCCGGACGAACTCGGCGAGGTACCCGGCGGCGAACGCGTCGCCCGCGCCGACCGGGTCGATGACCGGCACGCTGTGCGCGGGCTGGACGTGCAGGCGGCCCTCGCACAGCGCGACGACGCCCGCGGCGCCGCGCTTGATGAGGACGTCCCGGGGGCCGAGCGCCGCGAGCGACGCGGCGAGCCCGGCCAGGTCATCCTCGTCCCCGTCCGCGGACGCGGAGGCGGACGGACGAGCATCGTCGGCGGGCACGACCAGCCGCGCCTCGTCCTCGGTGGCGAAGACGAGGTCGGCGCGTTTGGCGAGGTTGCGCAGGCATTCGCCCGCCTCGGCGGGCGTCCACAGGGCCTGCCGGTAGTTGAGGTCGAGCGACACGGGGACGCCCGCGTCCCGCGCGGTCTCGACGGCGTCGTCCAGGGCCTGCCGGGCGGTCGCGCTGATCGCGGCGGTGATGCCGGTGACGTGCAGGACGCGCGCCGAACGGATCAGATCGTGGGGGACGTCGGACGGATTCAGCCGCGAACCCGCGCTGCCCGTCCGGTAGTACTGGACGCGGGTGAGCGTCCCCGACCGGCGTTCCTTGAACAGCAGCGCGGTCGGCGCGGACCGGTCCACAACGGTATGGCCGAGCCGGACGCCCTCGCCCGCCAGGACGGTCGTGATCAGGCGGCCGAACTCGTCGTCGCCGACGCGGCCGAACCAGGCGGCCGTCCCGCCGAGGCGGCACAGCCCGATCGCCGCGTTCGACTCGGCGCCGCCGACGCCGAGGTCGAGGGTGCGGGCATGCCGCATCGGCCCGACGACGGGGTTCTCCAGCCGCGCCATGGTCTCGCCGAAGGTGACGAGGTCGAGGCCCGCTTCCGGCTCCGGGCGGCGCCCTCGGGAGGACGCCCCCGAATCTTCCGACGGCGAACCGTCCGACGCGGCCCGTGAGCCGTCCGACAACTGTCGTTCCGCGGCGGTCATCGGGCGGCCTCCACGGCGGCGAGGAGCCGTCCGGCACGGTCGGCCAGGTCCGTCAGGGAGCCTCCGTCGAGGGCGTCGCCGATGAGGGAGCCGCCCGCGCCGACCGCGACGGCGCCCGCCTCGATGTACCCGGCGGCGGTGTCCGGACCGATCCCGCCCGTCGGCAGCAGCGGGACGTCGTGGAACGGTTCGGCGAGGTCGCGCAGGTAGCGCGGGCCGAGCGCGGTCGCCGGGAACACCTTGACGGCGGTGGCGCCGAGCTCCCAGGCGCGGGCGACCTCGCCGGGGGTCAGCGCGCCCGGGAAGTAGGCGATGCCGTGCTCGCCCGCGGTCTCGGCGACCTCCGCGCTGGTGTCGGGCGCGACGAGGAAGGACGCGCCCGCGTCGGCCGCCGCGGCCGCGTCCGCGGCGGTGCGCACCGTCCCGGCGCCGAGTTCGACGTCCCCGGGCAGCCGGCGCCGCGCCGCGCGCAGCTCAGCGAGCGCGCCCGGCGTGTTGAGGGTGATCTCCAGGCAGCGGACGCCGGCGTCGGCGAGGGTGTCCAGGACGTCGGCGACGCGGCCGGCGCGGGTGCCGCGCACGACCGCGACGACTCCGGTCGACGTCAGCGCGCAGCCCGGCGCCAAGCGGGGGATCATGGTGGTCCTCTCAAGTCCGTGTGTCGGGTGGGACGTGTCGGAAGGGCCGGGTCGGATCTCGGAAGAGGTCGGATCTCGGAAGGGGGCGAATCTCGGGAGAGCGGGGTCAGAAGTAGGTGCGGATCAGGTCGGTCACCGTCTCGTCGTCGTCGACGACGGGGATGACCTGCCATTTGTCGAAGGCCGTGCAGGGGTGGGAGATGCCGAAGCACAGCAGGTCGCCCGGACGAGGCGGGGGGCCGTCGACCGTCACGTAGGCGTGGTGGTCGTTGGTGCCGGTGACGCGCAGGCCGCCCGCCGGGTGGACGGTCCCGTCCCGCCTCCGGAGCCGCAGCGGGACGGGCAGCCCGGCGTCGTACGGCGCCTCCCGCTTGCCCATCCCGACGATCGCGAGGCCGGGTTCGGGGACGGACGTGACCTGTGCCCAGATCTCCAGCGCGGCGTCCAGCGAGCCGGGGATGCGGGTGAACGGCGTCCGCTGCGTGTAGATGCCGTCGTCGTGCGAGACGTAGGCGCCGCTGCGCAGGATGACGGTCAGCTCGTGCCCCGGCAGCCACGCCCCGGACAGCTGCTCGGCGACCTGGTCGAAGTAGGCGCTGCCGCCCGCGGTGACGATGACGTCGCGGGGGAGCAGCCCGGCCTTGGACAGCTCGGCGGTGGCGTCGCGAAGCAGGCCGAGGTAGCCGCCGGCGGCGGGCACGTCCGGCAGCCCGCCCTCGTATCCGGCGACCCCGGCGAGCTCGGTGCCGGGCGCGGCGGTCACGGCGCGGGCGACCGAGGTCAGCTCCTCGACGGTGCGGCAGCCGGTCCGCCCGCCCCGGTGGCCGAGCTCGACGAGCACCTGGAACGGACGGTCCCCGGCGGCGGCGGAGATCGCGGCGACGCCCTCGACGGAGTCGGCGTACAGCAGGAACTCCAGGCCGCGGTCGATCTCACCGCCGAGCCAGCGCAGCGCGGTCGGGTCGAGCAGCTCGTTGGCCAGCAGGACCCGGGGGACGCCGAACGTCCGGTAGGCGAGGACCTGGTTGGCGGTCGCGGCCGTGATGCCCCAGGCGCCCGCGTCCAGCTGCGCCTGGAACAGCGTCGGGGCCATGGTCGTCTTGCCGTGCGGCGCGAACGCCAGGTCGTGCGCGGCGCAGAACGAGGCCAGCGCGGCGATGTTGTGTTTCAGCGCCGACTCCCGCGCGACCATCACCGGCCAGGTGAAGGGGCCACCGAAGAGCTGGTGGCGGGCGGCGGCGAACTCTTCGAACGCGACGGGCGCGCCCGGCTGCAAGAAACCCTTCGTCCGCCAGTCGACGTGCTCGGCGGGGATGGTCAGGCTGGTCACGGCAGATTCCCTCCTCCATGGTTCTCGGTACCGCGATCGGCTCGGCTTTCGGGACGACTCTCGGAACGACTCTCCAACCGGCTTTCAGAACGACTCTCAGAACGGCTTTCGGAACGGATCTCCAGACGGGTCGCGCGGCGGCGGGGGCGCGACGAGCCGAGCACGCGGGAGATGTCCAGGCCCGTCCGCTCCACCATCGGCCCGACCTCCCGGACCCGCGCGGGCGTCATCCGGGACGTCAGCCCGGACACGCTCAGCGCCCCGACCGCCCGGTCGGTGTGGTCGAAGATCGGCGCGGCGACGCAGCGGACCTCGGGCTCGTTCTCCCGGTCGTCCACGGCGTACCCGGACAGCCGGACCCGTTCCAGCTCGGCGGCCAGCCGGACCGGGTCGGTGATGGTCCGCTCGGTGCGCGGCGGCATGCCCGCGTCGATGACGTCCTGGACGTCGTCCTCGCCGAGCCAGGCGAGGATGGCCTTGCCGACGGCGGTGCGGTAGGCGGGCATCCGCATCCCGACGCGGGACGCCATCCGGACGTTGTGCTCGTTCTCCACCTTGTCGATGTAGACGACGTCCGGCGCGTCGTACACGACGAGGTGGCAGGTCTCGCCCACGACGTGCTGCAGGCGGCGCAGCGGGTCGGCGGCGACGGAGCGCATGTCGAGCGACGACAGGTACGCCTGGCCGAGCCGCAGCGCGCCGTGCCCGAGCCGGAACCAGCCCGTCTCGCGGTCGCGGGTGAGCAGGTCGCCGTCGATGAGCGGCGCGGCGAGCCGCAGCACGGTGCTCTTGCTGATGCCGAGGTCCTCGGCGATCCGGGTGAGGGACACGCCGCGGGCGTCGGCGTGGTCGCGGACGTGGTCGAGCACGGCGAGCGCGCGCCGCAGCGACGACGACTGGTTCCGCGCGGCCGGCTGCGCGGGCGGCTGGGCCTGCGGCTGCGCGGGCGGCTTCGCGGCCTGCTGCTTCGCGGCCCGCGGCCCCTCGATGCCCATGTCGTGGCTCATGTGGTGCTCTCCGGAAGCAGTCCGCGGGTGAGGGCGTCGCGGGCGGACGCCAGGTGGCGGCCGCCGCGGGCCAGGGAGATCTCGTGGTGGCCGGGGAGCAGCATGTCGATCTCCAGCGCGGCGAGGCGCTCCAGGCTGGCGGCGTACTCGGGGACCCGCGCGTCGTGCAGGTTCTGCAGGGAGATGCGCCCGCCGGAGAACACGCAGTCTCCGGAGAACAGCGCCCGCCCTTCGGGCGCGTCCAGGAGGTAGCAGGTGTGACCGTCGGCGTGGCCCGGCGTGGCGATGGCGGTGATGACGACCCCGCTGCCGAGGTCGACCCGCTCCCCGTCCGCGATGGGACGCGCCGCCTGGCATGGCGCGAAGGCATAGTCCGCCGGGTACACACCGGACGCCTTCCCCCGGTCGACGCTGAGCAACTCCTCCGCGCCGGACGCGATCCACTCGTCCGCCGGGGACCCGGCGCGGACGTCGAGGTCCGGCACCCGCTCGGCCAGTTCGGCGGCGCCGCCCGCGTGGTCGGCGTGCCCGTGCGTCAGCAGCAGGTGCCGCTCGCCTTCCGGCCCGGCCGCCGTGTTCAGCCGCCGCGCGAGCAGCCCGGCGGACGCCCCGGCGCCCGCGTCGACCAGCGCCGCGCCCCACGAGCCCCGCACCAGGTAGACGTGGCAGTCCAGCGGATCGGTGAGGTCGAACCCGGCCGCGCCGCTGCCGACCAGGTCGATGTGCTGCGTCAGCCTCACCCGTGCCCCCCGCCGATGCTCGGGGACCGGACGGTCTCGACGATCAGGCGCGCGGCCAGGTCGACGTCGGCCAAGGCCACGGACTCGTCGGCCGAGTGCGCGTCCGCGATCGAACCGGGGCCGAACACGACCGACGGGATGCCCGCGCGGGCGAGCTTGCTGGCGTCGGTGCCGAACGGCATCCCGTGGACGGACGCGTCCCGTCCGGCCGCCGCGAGCGCCCCGCACAGCGCGGCCGGGACCGGGCTCGCGGCCGGGGTGTCGAGCGCGTAGTCGACGGTGAAGGGCTCGTCCACCTCGATCCGGCCGGGGATCAGCGCGGTCAGCTCCTCCCTGTCCTTGCGCCACACGTCGACGGGGTCCTCGCCGGGAAGGGTGCGGCGGTCGACGTCGATCTCGCAGCGGCCCGGGACGGTGTTCGGGCCCTCGCCGCCGCGGACCCGCGTGACGGTCCGGGTGGCGGGCCCGAGAAGCGCGTGCGGCGGGACGCCCGGCGACGCGCGGTCGAGGTGGTCGATGACGCGGGCCATGAGGGTGACCGCGTTGACGGCCTCGTCCGGACGGGAGCTGTGCCCGGCCGTCCCGAGCGTCCGGACGGTGTAGCGCACGCAGCCCTTGTGCGCGACGGCGGCGGCGAGATCGGTCGGCTCCCCGACGACCGCGCCCGCGATCCGCCGCCCCTCAAGGTCGGAGATCAGGCCGAGGACGCCCCGGTAGGCGTGCTCCTCGTCCATGACCCCGGCGAGGACGACCCCGAACGGTGGCGGCTCCCCGGCCGCCGCCGCCGCGGCGAGCTCGGCCGTGGCCAGCATGAACGCGGCCAGCGGCCCCTTCGCGTCGCACGCGCCGCGCCCGTACAGGCGGCCGTCCCTGATCGTCCCGGCGAACGGGTCGACGGTCATGCCGCCGGTCTCCACGGTGTCGAGATGCGACTCCAGGAGGACCATGCGCGGGTCGCGTCCCGGCACGGTCGCGACGACGTTGGGACGGCCCGGCAGGACCTCCCGCAGCTCGGCCCGCACGCCCCGCGCCGCCAGCCAGTTGCGGACGCACCCGGCGACCGCCGCCTCCCCCAGGCCGGGCCCGGCCCCCGTGCCGACAGGCCCGCCCCGCGGGTTGACGCTGGCGATTCCGACCAGATCCTTGAGCAGCTCCCCCGATCGCGTCATCTACGACCGCCGTTCCCGCGCGTAGGCGAGCAGCAGGCCGATGATGAGCAGGCCCAGGACGATCTGCCGGACGCCCTCGGACATGTTCCACGACGCCAGCAGCGCGGTGAGCAGCGTCAGCAGCAGCGCCCCGGCCACGGTGCCGAGCACGTGCCCGCGCCCGCCGAGGATGGACGTCCCGCCCAGCACGACCGACGCGATCGACAGCAGCTGGTACGGGTTGCCCATGGTCAGCGAGCTGGTGGACGTGAACCCGAGCAGCACCAGCCCGGACACCCCGGCGAGCAGCGCGCACGTCCCGTAGGCGATGAACGCCGTCCGGGCGAGCGGGACGCCGGAGGCCCGCGATGCCCGCTCCCCGTTGCCGAGCGCGAACACGTACCGTCCGATCCGGGAGGCGTGCAGCAGCCAGGCGGCGACCGCGGTGATGCCGATCCACAGGACGAACGCGAGCGGCACCCCGAGAACGCGGTCGTTGGCGAGCGACCCGAGCAGCGCCACCTTCGCCGACTTCGGCGACCCGTCGGTGTAGACCAGCAGCGCCCCGGCGACGATCGTGCCGGTGGCCAGCGTCATCACCATCGGCGGCACCCGCAGCCAGGTCACCCCGGCGGCGTTGGCGAGCCCGACGAGGACGCTCGCGGCGAGCGCCACGGCGATGCCCGCCGTCCCGCCCGACCCGGACGCGACCTGCGCGCACACCACCGCCGACAGCGCGACGACGCCCGACACCGACAGGTCGATGCCGCTCATCATGACCACGAGGGTCTGGCCGACGCCGACGATGCCGAGGAACGCGGCCGTCTGCACCAGGTAGCGGAAGCTGGAGACGCTGTCGAAGCCCTTCGCGAACAGGATCGCGGCGAGCCACGTCACGACCAGGACGCCGAACGCCCACGCGGCGCGGTTCTCCTTCAGCGTCCCTGTCAGCCGGCGGGGCAGCGAGGCGGCGGTGCGCGGTAGCGCGGTCATCAGTCCGTCCTCTCGCGGGTCGCGAACGTCTTCACGGCGATCGCCACGATGAGCACCGCCCCCTGCATGATCAGTTGGTAGAACGGCGACAGTCCGGTGAACAGCAGCAGGTTCGTCAGCAGCCCGATGAGCAGCGCGGCCAGCACGGTGGCGCGCATCTGCCCCACGCCGCCGAAGAAGCTGACCCCGGCGAGCACCGAGGCGGCTATGGAGTTCAACGTGTAAGGGGTCCCGATCGTCGCATCGCCCGACCCCGTTTGGATCGCGAGGCCGATTCCGGCAAGGCCGACGAACACCCCCGCCAGCCCGTAGGCGCCGATCTTCACCGTGCGGGTGCCGATCCCGCTGGCGTACGCGCCGTGCTCGTTGCCGCCGACGGCGTACAGCGACAGCCCGAACCGCGTGGTCCGCACCGTCTTCCACAGCAGCAGGACGACCCCGACCACCACGAACGGCAGCGCGAGCCCGTTCCAGCCGTTGTTGTAGGCGTCCACAAGCCCGGACGGAACACTCCCGCCCGGCTGCGGCAGCACCACCAGCGTGACGCCGCCCCACAGGAACGACGCCGCCAGCGTCACGATGATCGGCGGCAGCCCCGCGTACGCGACGAGCACACCGTTCGCCACGCCCGTCGACACGGCCGCCGCCAGCGCCAGCACGGCGGCGACCGCGACGCCGTCCTCCGCGCGGACGGCGAACACCGCCATCGCGAGGGCCAGCACAGCCCCCAGCGACAGGTCGATGCCGCCCGCCAGCATCACCGTGCTCTGCCCCATCGCCGCAAGGATCAGCGGCAGGAACTGCGCCGACAGGATCGTGATCGACGACGGGGTGAACAGCTCGGAGTCGTACTGGCTGTACACGGCCAGCAGGATGACGAGCAGCGCGCACAGGCCGGTGACGTCGAGGTTGCGGCGCAGGAACCCGCCGAACCGTCCGGCCCCGGCCCCGCCTCCCGGCGCCGCGCGCCGGGCGGGCACGGACCGCTCGGTCACGGGCTGGTCAGTCATCGGCCACCGTCCCGGTGACGGAGGCGCGGACCAGCCGCTCCTCGGTGAGGCCGTCCCCCGCCAGCCGATCGACGACGGCGCCCTCGTACATCACGGCGACCTCGTCGCACAGGCCGACCAGTTCCATGGTGTCCCCAGAAGTGATCAGCACCGCCACGCCGCTGTCGGCGAGCCGGCGGAGCAGATGGTAGATCTCGCGTTTGGTGCCGACGTCGATGCCGCGGGTCGGCTCCGCCAGCAGCAGGATCCGCGGCTTGGCCGGCAGCCAGCGGGCCAGCGCGACCTTCTGCTGGTTGCCGCCCGACAGCCTGCGGGCCTCCTGCTCCGGACCGGTCACCCTGATCCGCATCCGCTCGACGAGGTCGTCGACGAGCCGCGCCTCCGCGCCGCGGTCCACGGTGAGCAGCCGCCGCCCCGGCGTCACCACGTCGAGGTTGGTGAGGGCCAGGTTGGCGCGGACGGTCTGCGCCACGTGCAGCCCCTCGACCTTGCGGTCTTCCGGGACGTAGGCGATGCGGTGGCGGATGGCCTCGCGCGGGGAGGCGAGGCGCGCCGGACGTCCGTCCAGCTCGATCCGCCCGGTGTGCCGGACGAGCCCGAACAGCGCCCGCAGCACGGCCCGCTGCCCCTGGCCCTGCAGCCCGCCGAGCCCGATGATCCGCCCGGCCTCCAGGTCGAGATCGACGCCCTCGCAGGCGCCCGGGACGGTCAGCCCGCGCGCCCGCAGCACCGTCCCCCCGCCGTGGGCGGGCTCCGCGTCGTCCGCGGAGTCCGCCGTGGCGTCCTCGGCGGCGGCCTTCTCGGAGGCGATCTCCTTCTCCGACGGGATCGCCGCGATCTCGTCGCCCTGGGCGAGCTCGTCCGCGCCGCTCATCCCGGCCTTCGGCGGGAACAGGTCGGACAGCTCCCGCCCGATCATCAGCCGGACGATGTCGTCATGGTCGGTCTCCGCGCGCTCGCGGGTCGCCATGACCTCACCGTCCTTGAGCACGGTCAGCCGGTCGGAGACGGCGAACAGCTCGCCCATCCGATGGCTGACGATGATCACCGAAGAGCCGGCGGCGCGCAGCTCGTCCACGACCGCGAACACGCTTCTGACCTGGTCGTCGTCCAGCGCGGACGTGGCCTCGTCCAGGATCAGCAGCCGCGGCCCCGAGGCGAGCGCCTTGGCCAGCTCGACGAGCTGCTGCTGGCCGAGCGGCAGCCGCCCGGCCCGGGTGAGCGGATCGACGTCCAGCCCGACCCGGTCCAGCAGCGGCCGCGCCCGGCGGGCGAGGTCGCGGCGCAGGATCAGCCCGCGCCGCGACGGCCACTGCCCGAGGAACACGTTCTCCGCGACGGTCTGGTGCGGGTTGAGGCTGAGCTCCTGGTGCACCGAGCCGATCCCGACCTCGCGGGCGCGGTGCGGCGACCAGGACCGCAGCGGCTCACCGTCGTAGGCGATCCGCCCGGAGTCGGGCGCCAGCAGCCCGGTGACCAGCGACAGCACGGTGCTCTTGCCCGCGCCGTTCTCGCCCACCAGCGCGAGCACCTCACCCGGCCGGACGTCGAAGCTCACCCGATCGAGGACCCGGTTGCCCGCGAACGACTTCGAGACCTGCTCGACGGCCAGAAGCGCCATCGTCACTTCCCGATCAGCTTGTCGATCTCGGGCTGCGGCAGCTCCTGGATCGGGTAGGAGTCGTCCGGCTGGTCCGGCTTGACGTACTGGGTCAGGTTCTCGTCGGTGATCTTGGGCAGCGGGACCATGATCTGGTTCGGCACCGACGCGCCGCCCGCCTTGGCCACCGCCGCGCGCAGCGCGATCACACCCAGGTAGTTGGGCTGCGCCGTCGAGAGCGAGGAGAACCCGTCCTTGCCGTGCTGCTGCCACAGCTTCAGGAAGCCGTTGTAGTTCTCACCGGTGATCGGGACGAGCTTCTTCTTCTGCTTCACCAGCGTCTGGAGCGCCGCGGCCGACAGCGCGCCGCCCTGCGAGAAGACGCCGTCGATGTCGGGGTTCGCCGAGTACGCCGACGCGAACGCCTGCGCCGCCGGGGCCAGGTTGTACTCGCTGTGGACGTTCGCGGCGATCTTGATGCCCGGGTACTTCTTCAGCGCCTCCTCGGCGCCCTGCCAGCGCTCCTCGCTCACCGCGACGCCCGCCGGCCCGTTGAAAGCGATGATCTTGCCCTTGCCGCCGAGCTTGTCGCCGAGCCACTGGCCCATCATCCGGCCCCACTCCTTCTGGTCGGTGCCGACGCGCACGACCTTCTCGGAGGTGACCAGGCTGTCGAAGTTGACGACCGTGATGCCCGCGTTGGCCGCCTGCTCCACGACCGGGTTCAGCGCCGTGGACGACCCGGCGTCCACCAGGATCACGTCGTACTTCTGCTGGATCATCGCGCGGATCTGGGCGATCTGCTGGGACGTGTCGCCGTTGGCGTTGAACACCTTGTAGTCGGCGATCTTGCCCTCGCCCTTCAGCTTCGCGACATCGTCCTTGATCATCTTGTCGGTCTGCTGCATCCACGACGGCGTCAGGTAGATGGTCGACCAGCCGACCTTCAGCGCCTTGGACTTGGCACCGGACGTGCCGTCGCCGTCGCCGGACGAGTCGCCGGAGTCGACGCCGCACGCGGCGGTCGCGGCCAGCGTGCCGAGCGCCGTGACGGTCACCACGGCGCGCGTGAATCTACCGATCATGGGGGGTACTCCTCGTGACGATTCCGGGACCGGGCGGTCCCGGCGGTCTGGGCGCGGCGTCGGAAGGGGACGTTCACGCGGTTCGCGGCGCCCGTCCCAGAGGGTGGTGGACGGCTGCCGGTGTCCGGAGGTTATGGGCTGAGTCAAGCCTCGCGCCAGTTTTGCAACATATGATTTTGCACTGCAAAACTACCGCCTGACCTGCGACGTTGCCGAACGGAATCAGAGGATAGGCCCGCGACCCGTGTCCGAAACCCGGTCGCGCCGGCGCCGCCTCGCGCTCGGGAGGCGGCAGGGCCGCACCTACCGGTCAAGGCGGCGCCCGCCGGTCAGGATCGCCTGCGTGCCGCGTCCGGTCAGGCGTCCACGCGCGCCCACACCCATTTGCCGCGCGGATCGGTCACGGTCACCCCGCACTCGGTCGAGAGCATCTCCACGATGGGAAGGCCCCGGCCGCCCGTCTCGTCCTCGCCTTCCGGCTCCAGCGCGGCGGCGTCCGGGGCCACGTCACCGGCCATCGTCTCCGTCGTCCGCTTGCGCATCGGCAGGGCGTCGGAGGAGTCCCACACCGCCAGCAGCACACCGCGCGCCTCGCGCGTGAGCCGGACGCGGATCTCGCGCCCGGGCCGGTGGCGGATCGCGTTCGTCACCAGCTCGCTGGCGATCAGCGTCAGATCGTCGCGCAGCACGGCGAGATCCCACGAGGCCAGGCGCAGCTCCACCAGCGTCCGGACCTGTCCCGGTACCGTCCGGACCGCCGGGCACCTCACCTCCAGCCCGGCATCGGGCACCGCGTCCGAGCCCGTCGGTCCGCAATCCATCACGACGACCGCGCCGGGTGCCGCCGCACCGGCATGACCGGCTCCGCCGTGTCGTCCAATGGCTCGCCCCTGCCATGTCCCACGGGCCGGAACCGCCTTCCGGTCAAGGGCTCTGCCAGCAGGGCAAACCGCTGTTTTCGAGCCCGTCCTGAGGCATCGAGGATCGTCCGTGCCGCCGGACGCCTGAACTCCGTTCCCAGGACGTCCAGGACGGTTCCTGGTTAGCGTTGAGGACGTCTCATCCGTCCCGCCGAGGGGTGCAGGTGTGCCGAACGATGCCCTACGACAGGCCATGACCAATGCGAGACTGACAGAGCAGGAACTCGCCGAAGCTTGTCAGGTGGACGTCAAGACCGTGGCCCGGTGGGTAGCCGAAGAAGGTCGCACCCCGCACCCGCGTCACCGCTGGGCCGCTTCGGACGCCTTGGGAGTTGATGAGCGCATGTTGTGGCCTGACGCCATCCGCAAGAACGTGAAAACCGGAGCGGACCGCGAGATCACGGCGGTGTACCCCTACCGCTCGGCCTGCCCCAAGTCCGTCTGGCGCCGCCTCATCGGAGAAGCGAGCAAGGAGCTGACCTTCGCCGGTTACACGAACTACTTCCTGTGGCTGGAGATCCCCAACCTCCGGACCGTCCTGCGCCGCAAGGCCGAAGGCGGCTGCCGGGTGAGGTTCCTGGTCGGCGACCCGGGCAGCGACGTCACGCGCCATCGCGAGGAACTCGAGTCCGTGCCGCTCACCGTGGGCACCCGCATCAAGATCACCCTCGACGAGCTGTCCAAGGTCGCGGACGTGCCGGGCATCGAGGCCCGCTACGGCGACGACCACATCGCCATGAGCGTCTTCGTCTTCGATGACGAGATGCTCGTGACCCCCCACCTCGCGCACCTGGGGGGGCACGACTCCCCGATGCTCCACATCCGGCGTCAGCAGGACGACGGGCTCTACGACCGGTTCGCCTACCACGTCACCGAACTCTGGAACGGTGGCCGCCCCATCGCGGAGTTCGCTCCCCGGTGACCGGGCTAAGCCCGGCGCAGGACGATAGGGCGGACTCTGCCCAGGCCCTGGAGGGGGCGGGGGCGCAGGGGCGTGGTGTCGAAGGCACCGGACGGCAACGTCGCGGCCAGGGCGGTGTCTATGAGGACGGTCCCCGGGTAGGCGGTGGCGGTGAGGCGGGCGGCCAGGTTGACCGGGTTGCCGAAGACGTCGCCCAGGCGCTGGATGACTTCGCCGTAGGCGAGGCCGACGCGGACCTTGGGGAAGTCCGGGTCCTCGTTGAAGCGTTCCGCGACGCGCAGGCCGATCTCGGCGGCGGAGCGGGGGTCGGACGCGACGAACAGCACCTCGTCCCCGAGCGTCTTGACGATACGGCCGCCCTGCTCTGCGACGATCTCGGCCGCCGTGGACTCGAAGCGCTCGATGAAGGCGGCGAGGGCGTCGCCGTCCAGGCGGCGGCTCAGGCGGGTGAAGGAGACGACGTCGGCGAAACCGGCGGCGAGGTGCGCGAGACCGGCGGCGGGGTCGGACTGCGCGCTGGCCGTCGTCGCGGCGGCGCGCATCCCCGCGGCGGTGAGCTGGCGGCGCCAGCCGTGCAGCAGGAGGCGCTCGAAGGCCGGGCGGAGCTCCTCGGTGGCGGCGAGGGCGGCGGTGACGAGGTCGGGCGTGAGGGGCTCGTCGGACGGGAGCTCGCCGAGGCGCTGCAGCCACACGTCGCTGAGCCAGCTGGCGAGCCGTCCCATGGTCTGGCCGACGGCGCGGGCGAGCTGGAGGACCATCTCCTCGTCGACCAGGTCGCCGCCGAGGAGGTCCTTGATCTCCCGGAGCGCGGCGACGTCGCCGTCGGTGAAGGCGACCTCGTCGTCGGGCGGCGTCGGGAAGCCGAGGGCCTGCCAGATGCGGCGCGCGTAGTCGTCGGGGACGCCCGCGAGGGCCTCGACCTCCTGGCGCGTGTAGCGCAGGGGGCCGCCGAGGAGCGTCTCCTCGATGTCGTCCGCCATGGCCCATGCTCCTATGTGTCATTGATCGATGTAACAATGGTGCCGGAGTAAGATCACGGCGGTCAAGATGGACGAGTCCGGCGGACGGGACATGGCCGAGTACCGAATCGACGAGCTGGCGCGGCTGGCCGGGAGCACCGTGCGCAACATCCGTGCCTACCAGGACCGGGGGCTGCTGCCGCCGCCCCGGCTGGAGGGCCGGGTCGGCCTGTACGGCGACGCGCACCTCGCGCGGCTCCGCCTGATCGGCCAGCTGCTCGGCCGCGGCTACACCTTCGCCGTCATCAAGGACCTGCTCACGGCGTGGGAGACCGGCAAGGACATCGGCGAGGTCCTCGGGCTGGAGAAGGTGCTCACCGACCCGTGGTCGGACGAGATCCCCGGCACGGTCGGCTACGACGAGCTGGTCGCGATCTTCGGCGCCGGGCTGGACGAGGACGAGGCCGCCCGGCTGCGCGACCGCACCATCGAGATCGGGCTCATCGAACCGGACGGCGCCGTGTACCGGGTGCCGAGCCCGCGGCTGCTGCACGTCGGCGCCGAGCTGGTCGCGGCGGGCGTCCCGCTCGACTCCGTGCTCGACATCGCCGAGCAGATCCGCGCCGACTGCGACGTGATCGCGGACCGGTTCGTCGGGCTCGTCCGGGAGCACGTGTTCGACCGGCTTGCGGAGCGTCCCGTCCCGGACGGCGAGCAGGTCACCGAGGTCGCCGCCGTGGTGCGCCGGATGCGGCCGCTGGTGAAGATGGTCGTCGACCCGTTCATCGCACGGGCGATGGAGGCCCGCGTCCAGGCGGCGCTCGGCGAGCACCTCGAAACAGTCAGGGACCAGCTCGGCCAGGGCCCGGCCGCGGGCTGACCCCCCGCGGTCGGCGAACGGGCGGGCGGGCCGTCAGAGGAGCGTGGCGCCCCAGACGACCGTGACCGTCTGCGGCGCGCCTCCGGCGCCGGTGAAGGTGAGGGTGCCCTGGCCGGGCAGCCCGACGATGGCCGTGCGCAGCGTCAGCGTCAGCCGGACGGTGCCGTCCTCGGGCATGCCGCCCCGCGTCTTCGACAGGACGAGCTGGTCGGTCGACGAGTTCGCCGTCCACGACACGGGCCCGCTCTTGGCGGCGAGGCTGACGTAGGCGGT
The DNA here is from genome assembly GCF_005889715.1 of Actinomadura soli. Classification (GTDB taxonomy): domain Bacteria; phylum Actinomycetota; class Actinomycetes; order Streptosporangiales; family Streptosporangiaceae; genus Spirillospora; species Spirillospora soli. Next base: position 3,903 of record NZ_VCKW01000069.1, on the reverse strand, counting down.
CTTCGTGCCGTAGAGCTCGACCTTCGCCGGGGCGACGACGAGGACGCCGGGCTGCTCGGGCGCGTCGGACGCGGGCGGCGACGGGCTCGCCGGGGGCTCCGGGTCCTTCTCCTCCGTCTGCGGGCCGATGGGCGCCTGGCCGGGCTGGACGGGCCCGCCGCCGGGCCCCTGCGACGGCGGCCTGCCATCGCCCGAGTGGGTCGGCGACTCGTTGGTGATCGACGGCTGCGGATGCGTGTCGAACGGCGGCCAGTTGAGCGTGTCGCCGTCGATCCCGGGGCCCATGACGAACATGGCGGCGAACGCGGCGGCCAGCGCGCTCGCCATTCCGCCGCCGGTGTACAGCCAGCGGCGCGTGAACGGCGACGGCACGTCCGGCTGGCTCGGCAGGCCGGACGGCGTGAGCGCGCCGCCCCGCGCGGCGATGTCGGCCCGGTAGCCGGCGAGCTCCGGGTCGGTCGCGGTGTGCATGACGCGGTGCCGGAGCGCGGCGGGCAGCACCGGGGCGGGCGCCCGCTTGAGCAGCGCGGCGGCGGCCACCCGGCCGCGGCGGCGGCAGGCGGGGCAGGCCGCGGCGTGCCGTTCCGTGGACGGGTCGGCGGGGACGGCGTCGACGCGCCGGTGAAGGACCTGCCACAGCGCCTTCGTCCGCGGCTGGGACGCGGCAGGCGGCGCGGAGTCCTCGGGGTCCGCGGAATCCTCGGGGTCCGGCGCGGCGGACGGCGGCGGCGCGGACGGCCCGTCCTTGCGGGCCGGGGGGCGGGCCGCGAGGACGGCGACCGCCGTGGGACGCGCCTCGTCCCCCTCACCCGGCGAGCCGGCCGGGTCGGACGCGTCCGGCGACTCCGGAGACTTCGGCTGTTTTGAGGTGGCGGCCGCGGCGGCGCAGGCGCGGTTGGCGCGGTGGATCTCCTTGCGCAGCGCGGCGTCGAGGTCGGTCCGCGACCTGCGCACCCGCAGGGCAGCGCGGCGCGAGGACATGCCGAGCGCCGCGCCCAGCCGGGTGGGACGCAGCCCGTGCCGGAACGCCAGGAGCATGACCTCCTGCTCGACGGGGGCCAGCCGGGCGAGGCAGGCGCGCAGGAGCCCGTGCAGCTCGTCCAGGGGCGGCCAGTCGGGGACGGGGCCGTCCGGCTCGCCGCGGTCGAGGAACGGGATGTCGGAGAAGTCGGCGTCCCGGTCCCAGTAGAGGTTCTTGGCCCGGCCGCGCCGGATGCAGCGGCGCCGGGCCGCCCCGTACAGCCAGGAACTCAGCTGCAGATGATCGCGCATCCGGGGCGCGCGGCGCCCGGCGTCGATGAACGTGTCGTGGACGATGTCGGCCGCGACTTTCTCATCACCCGACATTGACAGGGTGTAGTCATAAACGCGCTCACCGTACTCGTCATAGAGCGCGGCGAGCGCGGCCTCGTCGCCGTCGTTCAGTCCCTTCACCAGCGTTCGGTCAGCCGTGTGCACGGAGGGGGACAACCTGGGCATTCACGCTCCCGGAACCGGCATGAGGCGTCCGTCCCCATCGGGATCGTCCGGACATTCAGCCCACCTTGCATACACCCGTGAACCCCGTCCGCACCACATGATGTGCCGAAATCACGATTAAGGTGACTCCGGGGTGAGATGCCGCGTCTCTCCGTGATCACGCTATCAATGACTCGCCGTCAGAATCGAGTCAGCGAATCCCGCCCCATGCTGTTATCTTGGTACCATGGTAACAGTTGACCGGGTGCAGACCGGGCTCCGCGTCGAGCGCGACGTCCTCAAGGTCCTGAAGGCCCTGGCCGAGTATCTGGACGTCTCGCTCGGCGACCTCGTCGAGGGCCTCGCCCTCCACGCCTTCGAGGGGAAGGCGCCGTTCTCGCCCGAGACGCTCGGCAAGATCGAGCAGCTCAAGTCCGTGTACGGGCTGACGCTCACCGCCGCCGACGCGCACCGCCTCACCGAGCAGTCCCGATGACGACCCGGCGCCGGGTCAGCGGACGCGTCCGCGTCGCCGCCCCGCGCGGCGCACTCCCTCCGGACGAGTCCTTCACCCTGTTCACGCCACGAGGCGAGGAGCGCTGGGTGCACGGGTGGCACCCCCGTTTCCCGGTGGACGGCGCCGACGACACCGAACCCGGAACGATCTTCGAGACCGTCCACGACGGGGAGACAACTACCTGGGTGGTGCTGGCATGCGAACCCGACCGCCACATCTCCTACGCCCGCGTGACCCCCGGACGCCGCGCGGGCACGGTCAGCGTCGACATCGGCGACGACGGCACCGCCGCCGTCACCTACGACCTCACCGCGCTCACCGGCGAGGCCGCCCGCGACCTCGACGCCTTCGCCACCGCCTACCCCGGCTACCTCCGCTCCTGGGAAGAGGCGATCGCCGCCCACCTCTCCTAGAACCCGAAGGAGGACGGCTCGGCCATGAGATCGCGGAGCTTGGACATGCCCCGGGAGACCGTGGACTTGACCGTGCCGACGCTGACGCCGAGCGCTTCGGCGATCTCCCGCTCGGACATGTCCTCGTAGTAGCGGAGCATGACGGCGAGGCGCTGCCGTTCGGGCAGGTGGCGAAGCGCGCGGCCGAGCGCGTCGCGCATCTCGCTGCGCCCGGTGTGGTCGTCGACGGGACGGTCGGGGAGCTGATCGGTCGGGTACACGTCCAGCTTCCGGCGCCGCCACCAGGAGATCTGCGTGTTGACCATGGCGCGGCGGACGTAGCCGTCGACGGCGGCGGGGTCCTCGATGCGGTCCCAGGCGAGGTAGGTCTTGGCGAGGGCGGCCTGGAGGAGGTCCTCGGCCTCGGCGCGGTCGCTGGTCAGCTGGGTGGCGGCGCGGAGCAGCACGGTCCCGCGTTCCGCCACGTACTCGCGGAACTCCTCGTGCCGCGTCCCGTTCACGTCACCACCGGACCAGGGGTTGGGAGCCGCCGCCACGGCGAGCTCTCGGTATGGTCGACGATCGCACGCCGACCGTAATTTCGGGCCTACCCAAAACACTTATCCGGGTCAACCAGTGGATAATCTTCATCCCAGGTAAATCAAACATCCTCCACCGGCTGACTTATCGCGACAAATCCGTCGACAGCGCGAGTCACCGCGCGTGACTCTTGACTCACTGTCCTAACACCAGTGGCCCAGTGTGATGATTCGATGCCGGAGCGCCGCGATGCCGCCAGCCCAACGCCGTGGAGCGAGCCGCCGCCGGCTGCGCGCGTCCGTCCTCGGAACACCCGCGGACGATGGGCTGCCGGAACGCGCCGAACGTCCGCTGGACGCGGTCACCGGGATCGTGCTCGACGCCAGCCCGCACCTGCTCGTGGTGGGCACGGCCCGGGGTGATGCCGGGGGCACGGAGACGCGCTTCGCGATGACCGAGACCACGCCGGTCTGGCACGGCGGGCGCGGGGGCCCCGCCGCGCTCCGTCCAGGCCGCACCGTGGTCGTCCGGCCGAAGGACGCCGGGCTCCTCACCGACGGGGCCGGTGCGGCCGCGCGGGAGGGGACGCCCCGGGGCGGCGGCGTCTCCATCGCCGATCGGATCTGGGTCGACATCGGCCGGGTCGCCGGCACGATCCTGGCGTGCGGGCGGGACGCCGTGGACGTGGACATGGGCCCGCACCGGGGGCGCACCCGGGTGGTGATCCCGCCGCGCGCCCTCGAACGGGTGCTGGTCCGGCATCCGCGGCTGGAGCCCGGTTACCTGATCGACGTGATCTGCGTGCGGTCACCGGACGGGCCGCGGGCGGTGCATCCGGGCACGTCGCAACCGGGGTACCGGGCGGACGACCTCGCCGCGCCGGAGGTCGCCGCGCCGGTGCCCGGCGTGCTGCGCGGCACGGCGACGTGGTTCGGCGGCCTCGACGACCCGGCCATGGCGAACCCGGGGGCGAAGAGCCCGGGGGTGGACGGGGCG